>JAFRXK010000071.1 GCA_017442865.1 Lachnospiraceae bacterium
AAAACCGCGGAGGGTAAAGAAATTGATAAAAGCTTCGGCGCGCAGGCGCTTGCTGCAGATAAAACAATTAATTTAATTTAAAAGGAGAGTGACCCGCTAGGGCGGGTACAGTAAGAATGATGGAAGAGAAGAAGAATCCAATAGTAACTTTTGAGATGGAAGACGGCAAGGTGTTTAAGGCAGAGCTTTATCCTGAAATTGCACCGATTTCAGTTGAGAATTTTATCAGCCTGATTAAGAAGGGCTTTTATGACGGACTGACATTTCACAGGGTCATCAAGGGCTTTATGATTCAGGGAGGCTGCCCGCTTGGCAACGGCACAGGCGGTCCGGGTTATACAATCAAGGGTGAGTTTGCCGCAAATGGCGTGAAAAATGATTTGAAGCATGAAGCAGGCGTGCTTTCGATGGCGCGCGCGATGAACCCGAATTCAGCCGGCTCACAGTTTTTCATTATGCATAAGACATCGCCGCATCTTGATGGACAGTATGCCGCATTCGGAAGGATTATCGAGGGCATGGAAAATGTTGATGCGATAGCATGTGTTGCTACAGACTGGAATGACAAGCCGAGAACAGACGTGGTTATGAAAAAGGTTACCGTAGAAGAATAATTTTACTTGCCACGAAGTGATGAAGGATTTATACTAAGAGAGATTTGGTGCATTAATCGAGCTTGTAAAAAGAACGGAGGAAAAAAATTTATGAAAAGATATGTTATGGCTGCATAGTGATGGCTATTGCAGCAGATTATTACGATATGTGAAATAGCCATTGCATTCCTGATGAAAAATATTATTTTTAGGAGGCAGGCATGGGCTATATCAGGGCAGAGGAAATTCTGCCGTTAGAGGTTATCAGGCTGATACAGCAGTATGTGGACGGAGAGAATGTCTATATTCCGAGGAAGGACGGCAGCAGGCAGCAGTGGGGCGCAAAAACACGCATCAGGCAGGAGATGTCGGACAGGAATTTAAGGATTTATAATGATTATCTTGCCGGACATAATATCGAAAGCATTGCAAGAGATTATTATCTGTCGGTGAAAAGCATACAGCGTATCGTGCGTGAGATGAAAGTGAATAATGATTAAATATAAAAGTCCGGGATAATCGTTCCGGACTTTTAATGTCATTATATTATTTTGAATATCCAAGATTTTTAACCCATTCGCGAACATCGTTCTCTGACGAATCAACCTTGCCTCCCCGAAGCGAGAGTGCGTCATCTGCCTTTACAGTCGCTCCGGCTGCAAGCTTTGAAATTGTTGAAAGACTGCCTGCTCCGTCTGAACTGCCTTCATGAGAGAAGAAAGGAATCACGGTTTTGCCTGAGAAATCGAAGCTTTCAAGGAATGTCCACATTGGCATCGGCAAATCATACCACCAGACCGGGAAGCCGAGGAAGATGGTGTCGTATTTGGCAAGCTCATCAGCAGTCAGCGTGTCCTTGATTTCAGGGCGTATGCCTTCGTCTTTTTCATTCTTGGCGCGGTCGGCAGTTTCGTTGTAGCTTTCAGGATACTCATCCTTGGCAAGCACGCGGATGATGTCTCCGCCGGTTTCATCGGCAATCCAGTGAGCCATGCTGTTAAGGTGTCCGGACCATGAGAAGTATACAACAAGGACTTTCGTTTCCTTTGCGATATCCTTTTCTTCATTCTGGTCTGCACGGCTGCGCTTTGCACATCCGGCAAATGCCGATACAATCAAAGTTAATACAAGCAGCACAGATAATGTTTTAATAATTTTTTGCATAGTGTTATCCTTTCTTTAATTCATATTTCTTTTCTAAAATGCAATTGTGTTAATATGATAGATTAAGTGTTTTTTCTCCTTATGGATGAATTTTCATATTGTTAAGAGCTTTTACAAGCTGCGGATTGAAGTGGTCAATAATTTCGCTGTGACCGATATTCATCTCGTTAATCCTGCTCATGTCTTCGTCGGTAAGTTCAAAGTCCCAGATGGAAATGTTCTGCTCCATTCGTTCCACATGCGTTGATTTCGGAAGAATCGAAACGCCACGCTGAACATTCCAGCGAAGGACAACCTGTGCTGCGGTTTTACCATACTTTGCGCCTATTTCGGTCAGAACAGGGTCTGTGAATATGCCATGCTTTCCTTCGGCAAGCGGACCCCATGCCTGAGGCTGGATACCGTATTCTTTCATAAGGGCAAGAGCATCCTCCTGAGAAAAGAACGGGTGCAGCTCAATCTGGTTGACGGCAGGGATGACCTCAACATTATCGCAGAAATTAGCGAGAACGAAAGGATAGAAGTTTGATACGCCGACCGCCTTTGTGAGGCCTTCCTTATACGCCCTTGTAATACCTCTGTAAGCGGCAAAATAATCTCCCAGTGCCTGATGTAAAAGTACAAGGTCAATGTATCCGGTATCAAGCTTTTCAAGAGATGCCCTGACAGCATTATAAGCGCTTTCTTCTGTTTTCTGGTCCTGTACCCAGACCTTTGTGGTAATGAACAGTTCATCTCTTGTAACAAGTCCGTCTGCAATTGCGCGCTTTACGGCCTTACCGAGCGCCTCCTCATTCATATATGCGGCAGCAGTATCCAGAAGACGATAACCGGTCTTGATTGCGTCGTAAACTACCCTTTCGCATTCTACAGCGTCAGGTATCTGGAATACTCCAAAGCCCTCCAATGGCATTTTTGCTCCTGTATTAAGTGTTGCATAATTCATGATAAAATCCTCCTTTTGATTTTTAATTAAGCCCTTGTCAGCGTTTGTGCAGGACCATATTATGTCAGGACCTGATAATTAATATTTTCAAGCCAGTTCTTAATTGCATTTTCCGCACCGCCTTCTGCGTCGGACATCTCGATAGGCAGTCCCTTTAGGACGTTTGCACCGGGACAAAGCTCCTTTATTGTTTTATATGTCCCACCGTCGCCGGAGCCCATATGTGTGTTGAATGGTATGATTGTTTTACCTGAAAAATCATATGCTTCAAAGAGAGTATAAATAATCATCGGAAAAGTGTACCACCACATCGGATAGCCGATGAAAATTGTGTCATAGTCTTCAAGAGGCAGCCTGTTTTTTATCTGCGGACGCATATCTGTGTCATGTTCGCGTTTGGCAAGCCTTGCCAGCGAATTATAATGATTTCTGTCGCTGTCGTACGGAACGACTGGCTCTATCTCCATAAGCTCTGCATTTGTCTGCCTTGCAATTTCTTCTGCGACAAGCTTGGCGGTGCCGTAAACCGAAAAATAAAGTATAAGTCCTTTTTTCATATCATGCTCCTTGAAAATGGTTTCGTGACAGTTATATCTTATCATCTGTCCTATGCCTAAATAATAGCATAAATACTGTTGACTGGCTATTGCCGATGTGTAATAATGGTATTACTGAAAATTATACAAGGAGGCGCTATGATAGAAATATATCTGCTGGAACAGCTCGTGGCAGTTGCCACACATGGTACACTTTTAAAGGCAGCCGAGGAACTGTATATTACCCAGCCTGCACTCAGCCGTTCTATGAAGAAGCTCGAAGCACAGCTTGGAGTATCGCTTTTTGACAGGGATAACAGTAAGATTACGCTTAATAAGACTGGAGAGTATGCCGTTGAATATGCAAAACGTATTCTGGAGCTTAACCATGAAATGTGCGAGGGTGTATCAGATTTTGATCGCCGCCGGCGTACTGTAAGCGTGGGTGCATGCGCGCCGTTTCCTCTTGGAGAGCTTACGCCAATTATTCAGGAGAGATTTGTTGAAATGGCGGTATCGACAGAGCTTGCGGACGATGAAAGGCTTATTACCAGACTAAAAAACAGGGCATATCAGCTTGTGATTTTACACAAGCGTCCTGATGATGATAATTTATATTGTCAGCATTATCTTGAGGAAAAGTTATATATTGTAGTGCCAGAGACGCACCCGCTTTCTGCAAGGGATAGTATTACATTTGATGATTTGCGCGGCTATAATGTTCTGCTTGGAAACAGTATCGGTTTCTGGATGGATATATGCAGGCTGCGCCTAAAGACTGAGAATCTGCTTATTCAGAACAGTATGGATGCGTTATTTGAGCTTATTGAGGCATCAACACTGCCATTTTTTACATCTGACCGCATAATGGAGCGCCAAAATCAGCCTTCTGGTCGTATTGTTATTCCGATTGATGACCAGGATGCACACGCTGTTTATTACATCGCCTGCCTTGCAAAGGACAGAAATAAATATGATGCTGTTTTCAATGCCGCAAGAGATGCAGTATTTCGCAGCATGTAAGGGCTATTTGTGAATTTAAAATAGTATACGGCTCATCTTTTATTATAAAAAAAATTGAGATTTATTGTTCGTGCAGAATATGCTAGTATAAAAGACATGGTGAGAAGGAAAGGTGCATATGAAGGTTGTAATACGAGAAGATATCGATAAGTATATGGATGAGCTTAAAAGCTGGCTTTTGGAAACCAGGAATGTGCCGCTTGAGGAAATGGACAGCTTCTTTTCAGCGAGAATTGATGGTTATGAGGAGCATATGCAGGTGTGGAAGGATGCTTATGAGGAGTTTGCAGGGCTGGTTCCTAAGGAGTGCGGGCACATTCTGGACCTTGGCTGCGGTACAGGGCTGGAGCTTGACAGGCTGTGGGAGCGTTTGCCGGATATAAAGGTGACTGGTGTGGATTTGTGCCAAAGCATGCTTGACAAGCTTGTTGAGAAGCATCCTGACAGGTGTTTTGAAGCGGTGTGCATGGATTATTTTGCGTATGATTTTGGAGTGGAAAAATGGGATGCAGTGATATCCTTTGAGAGTCTGCATCATTTTCTGCCGGAACAAAAGAAGATATTATACCGCAGGATTTTCAAATCGCTCAAGGAAAATACCAAATTTATAATCGGTGATTATATCGCCTGCTGTGATGAGGAGGAAGAGCTGCTTAGGCGGACATATTTTGAGAAGAAGAGAAGCTTTAATGGCCCGCCTGATGAATTTGTACATTTCGATATTCCTCTTACGCTTGCACATGAAATTAAGCTTTTAAAAGAGGCAGGGTTTGCATCTGTAGAAGCAGCAGGAAGTATTGAAGGCGCAACAATGATAATTGCCAAAAAATAAGGTTTTATAGAAGGCGCAGCTATGATAGCTGCAAATAAGAAGAAAAGTAATGAAGATGCAGCCTTGACATAGCAGGTATATGCGTCGACAAGAATAATAAAAATAAAGTAATGAAGACGCGGCTCTGACGGCTGCAAAAAAGGAGTAAACATGAACAATTATAAGCTTATAAAAAATTACCGCGAAAATGACGAGTTAAGGCTCAGCCTGAACGGGCTTGCCAAAAAGACCTTCGGGCTTGATTTTGAGGGCTGGTACCGGAACGGATACTGGAAGGATAATTACAATCCATATTCTATTGTTGTGGATGGAAGGGTTGTGTCGAACGTATCGGTTAATACAATAGACATTGTGTGGGACGGAGAGGTTAAGCATTTTATTCAGCTTGGAACTGTAATGACGGACGAAGCCTACAGAAACAAAGGCCTGATGAAAATTATTATGAAGGAAATTGAAAATGACTACAAGGGCGTTGATGGAATGTATTTGTATGCAAATGACAGCGTGCTGAACTTCTATCCTAAGTTCGGTTTTAAGCAATCGTCTGAATATAAGTATTCAAAGAGCGTGGAGATTACTAAACAAAGAAGCATGAAGCAGGTGCCTATGGCAGACAGGCAGGCGTGGGATAAGCTTGTGAAGATAATCAATAAAAGCGTGCCTTGCGGCAGATTTGAAATGACCGGCAACAGCGGACTTATTATGTTTTATATTACGAACTTTATGCAGGAGTGCGTATTTTATGATAAGGCGCTGGATGTATATGTAATCGCAGAGCCGGAGGATGAAAACCTGCTGATTCACAACGTATTTTCCGAAAAGCCTGTGAAGCTTGATAAGGTCATTGAGGCATTTGGAAGCGAAATAAAGCATGTCGAGCTGGGATTTACGCCTTATGATTGTGAGGACTATGACTGCGAGCTGATAAATGAAGAAGACACCACATTTTTTGTGAAGGGCAAGCTTCTGGAGGGTTTTGAAAATGCAAAGCTTATGTTCCCGACGCTTTCGCATGCATAAGGCATAAAGTCATGGACCTATCGGATTAATGCGATTAAATTCGCTGCCCGACGCTTTCGCATGCATAAGGCATAAAGTCATGGACCTACCGGATTAATGCGATTAAATTCGCTGCCCGACGCTTTCGCATGCGTAAGGCTTAAAACCGCAAATCGGACAGCAATTAATGCTTTCGCATTGAAAAAATGACTGATTTATGGTACAAATAAAAGTGTTATCAGCGCAAAAATTTGCATAAGCTGAGAAAAATGCTTTTAAAGAATGTATAGTGGAGGTTTTCAATATGAAGGTATTATTAATTAACGGAAGCCCGCATCAGAGGGGCAACACATTTATCGCACTTAATGAAATGGATAAGATATTTAAGGAAGAGGGCGTGGAAACCGAGATAATACATATCGGCAACAAAGATATAAGAGGATGCATTGCATGTGGAAGCTGTTTTAAGAACGGAAGGTGTGTATTTGATGACATGGTGAATGAAGCTGCGCCTAAGCTTGAACAGGCAGACGGAATGGTGGTTGGAACACCTGTATACTACGCTTCTGCCAACGCAACACTGATAGCTTTTCTTGACAGGCTTTTCTACAGCACGCATTTTGATAAAACAATGAAGGTTGGAGCATCTGTAGCGGTTGCGCGCAGGGGCGGCACCTCCGCAACCTTTGATGAGCTGAACAAGTATTTTACGATTTCGGGCATGCCGGTTGCTTCAAGCCAGTACTGGAACAGCGTGCATGGAAGAGGCCAGGGCGATGCAGAGCAGGATCTTGAAGGCTTGCAGACGATGCGTACACTTGCAAGGAACATGACATTTTTAATGCGAAGCATTGAGCTTGGTAAAGAAAAGTACGGAATCCCAAAGAAGGAAGAGTGGGTGCCTACGCATTTTATAAGATAAAACAACATCTAATGTCAGAAAAACTGACGTTAGATGTTGACAAAGCTAACAATAAGTGCTATGATTCTAACATTGAAAGAGAGGAATAGTGCTATGAATAACAGATTAAAACAGGCAAGAAAATATTTAAATTTATCACAGGAGTTTGTGGCAAGGCAGATGAATCTTTCGCGCCCAACAATTAGTGCTATTGAATCAGGGCAGAGAAAAGTGTCTGCTGAAGAACTTGACAGATTTTCAAAGTTATATGGAGTGAGTACAGAAGAATTGATGCATGGAAAGGTTTCTGATACGGTTGAAGCAGAGATGTTTGCCAGAGCATTTTCGGAACTATCAGATAAAGATAAGAAAGAGATAATGAACCTTATTGATTTTAAGCGTAGATACAAGGAGCATATTGATGAGTGATAGTTCTAAAGATATTTATTGTGTGGGGATGACCCCGGAAATGCTTGCAGATAAAGTGCTGAAGAATTTCTTCGGCAATGAGATACCCTCTATTCCGATTAATCCATTTAAGCTGATGAGTGCCCATGGTATAGTGTATCAGTTTATGGATTTTGAGGAGTTAGAGGGTATTTATTTAGTACCTGAAACTGAAGAAGATGTTCCGGTAGTGGGCATTAATTATAAGCGTAAGATTACAAGACAGCGTTTTACAGCAGCACATGAATTGTGTCATCATATAAAGGACCGTAAGAATGAAGCTTGTCCAATTGGCAGCAAAAATGAAATCGAGAGATATGCTGAAAACTTTGCTGCAGAGCTTCTTATGCCAAAGCATTTGTTCCGTAGTGTAGCTTTAGAATATGCACATAACGGGAAGGTGACATTAGATGATGCATTACTAATTGCAGAGAGATTTGGAGTAAGTTTTCGTTCATGCGTGCTTCGTTTGGCATTTACATTACATATGTTAGATGGAGATTATCAAAATTTAAACCAGAGAATATCAGAGTATAAGTCAGATACAGTGAAAAGAAAATCAGGTATAGATATTGAAAATATAGAACTGTTAAAACAGGCAGTAGATTCATATAAATTTTTCTTTTCTGTAAAAAAAGAGATTGTTTGGTATAAATTTAAGAGTGATTTTATTTACCATGAAAATCGTATGGAAGGCTTAAATTTAGACAGAGAAGAGGTAGCTGAGATAGTTGCTGATTTAAGAATGAATCGTCAGGAAAGCGCTTATTGTAAAGAGAGTTATGAAGAGATAATTCAGGTGGTTGGACATTCGGATTTGTACGATTATGTATTGAGTACGAATGATAGACTGAGTATATATAAATTACTTTATTTAAACAAGATATTATTTAGATATGCACCATTTCCAGAAGAAGCAGGAAAGACAAGAACTGATAATAATTTTGTGTTGGGAGCAAAATTTGAAACTGTTGATTGGCGGGATGTTGCGAATGAATTAGTTAAACTACAGATACCGGTAGAAAATCTTCTTAACGATATTGAAAAAATATCTGTGAGTGATTATTTAACAGAAGTAGTAAAGATTCATCATAAAATTACCCAGATACATCCTTTTCATGATGGAAATGGACGCAGTTCAAGAGCTATGCTTAATTGGATGCTTAGAATAAAGGGTCTACCACCGATTTATATTAAGGTTGATGAAAAGGATAAGTATTATGAGGCACTTGAATTGGCAGATGCAAAAGGTGAATATAAAGAACTTCTGAGAGTTGTTATCAGAGAATTGTTTAGAACAGTTATGAAAATCAATTCAAATGATATCTTGATGTAACTTGATGCTTTTTAGTATCAATAAAAACAATCCAGTACAATTTTTTGACATCATGAGATTTATTTGCTATACTGATATATAAGAATATTTCCGGGAGGTATGGTATGGATAGTATTCAGATGCGTGCATATGGCAAGATAAATCTTTCGCTTGATGTTACGGGGAAAAGAGATAATGGATATCATGATGTGAGAATGATTATGCAGACAGTGGGCATTTATGACCAGATTACCATCAGGAAGATGAGCGGGCAGGGAATAAAGGTTACTACAAATTTGAGCTTTTTGCCTGTTGATGAGAATAATCTTGTATATAAGGCTGCAAAATTATTAATGGATGAGTTTAATATTGATTCCGGTGTAAGCATTAGTCTTAAGAAGAACATACCCGTGGCGGCAGGAATGGCAGGGGGAAGCTCGGATGCTGCCGCAGTTTTTGTGGGTATGAACAGAATGTTTGAGCTTAAGCTGTCAAAGAAGGAGCTTATGGAAAGAGGAGTTAAGCTCGGCGCAGACATTCCATACTGCATTATGAGGGGAACAGTGCTTGCAGAGGGTATTGGCGAGGTGCTTACTCCGTTAAAGGCGATGCCGGACTGCCATATTCTTATTGCGAAGCCGCATGTGAATGTGTCGACAGCATTTGTATATAAGAATCTGCATCTTGACAGTATCGATAAGCATCCGGATGTTGACAGGGCGATTGCGGCGATTGATGCTGGAGATATAAAAGAGCTGGCGCTTAGTATGGAAAATATTCTGGAGACGGTTACAGTACCTGCATATCCGGTGATTGAAGACTTGAAGAACCTGATGAAGGAGGGAGGCGCGCTCAATGCAATTATGAGCGGCAGCGGACCGACAGTATTTGGTATATATGATGATAAGGAACAGGCAGGGGGAGCTTATAAGCTTGTTGAGGAAAGCGGACTGGCGCGTCAGCTGTTTTTAACCAGACCGTTTAATGTGAACGCATAGGAGGAGATTTATGCATGAGGATTACAGTGCAGTGAAGAATCTGCAGCTTGAGATGAATAATGATGTCCCGCTCAGAGATGAGGTGTTTAATACATTAAGAAGGGCTATTTTAAATGGTGAGCTGCTTCCGGGGAAGCGTCTTGTGGAGGCTGCTCTTGCAAACAGGCTTGGAGTAAGCCGTACTCCCGTAAGAGAAGCCATTAAGCGTCTGGAAAGCGAGGGACTTGTCAGGATTATTGACAGAAAGGGCGCTGAGGTAGCCGGCATTACGGGAGAACAGCTCAGGGATGTGCTTGAGGTGAGGCTTGCGCTTGAGGAGCTTGCAGGCGAGCTTGCCTGCAAGAGGATGAATCAGAAGAATTTAGTGCAGTTAAAAAAGATGAATGAAAAGTTTGTAAAGATGATAAATGACGAAAGTACGTCTGCGTTTGAGATTGCAAAGGCGGATGCACAGTTTCATTCAGTTATATATGATGCTACAAATAATAAGCGCCTTATTCAGATGGTCAAGGATTTCAGCCAGCAGATGTACAGATACAGACTGGAGCATATCAAGGAACTTGAAGACAGGCAGGTGCTTGTAAGGGAGCATGAAAGCATTATAGCTGCCATATCTGCGAGAGATGTTGCGATGGCGAGGGAAGCCATAAGAGAGCATATAAGTATGCAGGAGAAGGCTATAGTCAGTAAATTGAAAGAAAGATAAGTATTTACCCCTGTGAGCAGCAAGCAGTATGGACCGGCTTACTGAGGAGAGTCTGACTCATTTGTGCTGACAGGCAACAGATAGTTTTTTTAGAGGAGCGGTTAGTGTGAAAGAATATCTTTCATAACTATTTGTGCCGCCAGCCGAAGGCGGCGGAATGGAGGTTATCATGACATTTAAAGAAAGATATCTTGCGGGTGAGATTGATTTTTACGATATAGACGATTATGTGAGTAAATGGAATTTTAGCGATGATATGCGCCCGTTAAGGGAGTATTTGGGCTTAAATGCTGATGAAGAAGCAGTATGGATAGATGAAAGTGATGAAGCGCTTAAGGAGATGCTGGATAAGCAGAAGTAATAACGAATATTATTACGACAAAACATAGTGGTCAATTAATATAAATATAGGCGTAGCTGCGGATATTTATATTAATTGACCATTTTTGCTGCTGTGCAGATGATGTGTGATGCCTATAGATTACATTGCTGCCATGCTGCGCTGCGATTTTTATTTGAAAAAATCAATAATGGTATCAAATATTAATGAGCGTGGTTTTACGTCAATATCCTCCCTTGCTGAAATAAGTTCATAATAATCATTGTCGCCGACGATATTGTGGAGGGCATCCTTTGAATCGTCAGGGACGATTCCATAGGTAAGGTCGATAAAGCAGAGTGGAGGGTAAAGCACGCACCACCAGTTTTTGCCGCAGGCGTTTCCTATGCGCACACAGAGTGCGTCATAGTTTCCACAGGGAAACGTGAGGTCTCCATATGTTTTTATAGGAAAGTAGGTATTTTCGACAGACAGTGATACATTATAAGTAAAACCATGCGCAGTTATCGTATTCATAGCAACTGATTTTAAAGTGTCCGCATTTTCGTTTATGTAATTAATATAGTCACCCTTACACTCAAGCGTACCGGTATGCTCCTTCATGTAAGCGACAAGTGCTTCCTTCACCATTAGTTTAAGCTGCTGGTCAGCATCTGAGTCGCTGTTTGCAATAACATGCAGCCTGAGAATTTTTTCTGACAGGCGGGAGGATAGTGGCTGGTTTTGACTATAATTTACGCGGAAAAATAATAGAGCTGTAATAATTATGGTTGTTGTTAGAATTATTCTTTTCATGGCTACCTCCTTAATTTTATATTGAAATTATTGCCGGATGAATAGAATTTAAACATTTTTTCAGGCATATATAAATAAAAAAAATATATTAATAATTTTTGTATTGAATATTTTTTGCATTAGGGGTACAATAAGTTGGATTTGAAAAGGGAGGAAAACTATGAATAAGAAAAATATTGCGGTTATTTTTGGCGGACAGTCATCAGAGCATGAGGTATCATGCCTGTCTGCTGTTACAATTATAAAAAATATTGACAAAGAAAAATACGACATACTTCTTATCGGTATTACGAAGGATGGCAGATGGCTGAAGATTGATGATGTAGAGCAGATTAAGGATGGTACATGGGTAAACAGCAGTGCGACGGCGGTCATTTCACCGGATGCAAAGCAGCATGGAGCAATTGTTATTGAAGACGGCAGAACAAGCGTTGTATATCTTGATGTTGTTTTCCCGGTGCTTCACGGACTTTACGGAGAAGACGGCACGGTTCAGGGTATTTTCGAGCTTGCGGGCATACCATATGTTGGCTGCGGCGTTTTGGCGTCAGCAGTATCAATGGATAAGGCATATACCAAGATTATTGTAGACGGCATAGGAGTAAGGCAGGCAGATTATGTGCTGGTACACACATCAGAGTTAGAGGATATTGATGCGGTTGTAAAGGCTATAGAGGCTAAATTATCATATCCGGTATTTGTTAAGCCTTGCAACGCAGGCTCTTCAAGAGGCGTGTCAAAAGCAAAGAACGCTGATATGCTTAAGAAGGGTCTTAAAATTGCTGCAGAGCATGACAGAAAGATTCTTGTTGAGGAGACTATTACCGGAAGAGAGATAGAGTGTGCCGTGCTTGGTGGAAGCGAGGTCAAGGCGTCAGGCGTGGGAGAAATTCTCGCTGCTCAGGATTGTGCATTCTATGATTATGAGGCAAAGTATATAAATGAGAATTCACATACGATTGCAGATCCTGAATTGGATGGAAACGTAGTAGAAGAGATTAGGAGGGATGCTGTAGAGATATTTAAGGCTGTGGATGGCTTCGGATTATCAAGAGTTGATTTCTTTGTTACCAATGATAACGAGGTTATTTTCAATGAAATTAATACTCTGCCGGGCTTCACATCCATAAGCATGTATCCTGTTCTCTGGGAGAAAAGAGGAGTGCCGACAGAGCAGCTTGTTGAAAAGCTTATACAGCTGGCATACACAAGAAAGGCATAGGGCTTATGCAAAAGAAGGTATTGGTGAATGTAAAGGGAACCCAGTTCCTTGATGGTGAGACGGATGTGACCGAGCTTATTACCACGGGAAGCCTTTACGAGAAAAACGGCAAGAGATATATTTTATATGACGAGGTGCTTGATGAAAGCGCTGAGGTCACAAAGAATACCCTGAAGCTTTCAGAGGATGAGGTCGAGCTTATCAGACATGGCGGCAGCCATATGAATATTGTGTTTCGTAAAAATGAGAAAAGCGACTCATATTATATGACTCCGTTTGGAAGCATGAAGCTGACATTTAGCACAAAAAGCGTTGAAATAGACGACAGCAGACAAGGAGAAATATTTATAACCATAAAGTATGAGATAATGGCTGACTACAGGGAGGTTTCAGATTACCTTATGGAGATAAGCATTAAAGAGATATAGTCGCGGCGCGTAAGCGCCGCAATTAACATAATCGGATATAGAAAGGTATATTCTGCGGCGCGTAAGCGCCGCAATTTTTTAATCTTAAAAAAACGAATCAGGCTTTTTGCCCGATTCGCTGTCCCTGTTTTATAATGCATTCTCTGCCGTTGGTTGCGGCATCAAGAATATCTTTGTCGATAATAATCTTGCCCGGCTCAAAAATAAGTATTACGGTTGAGCCGCCAAATTCAAATCGCCCCTTTTCCTGACCTCTGCGGATTTTTAATCCCGAATAGGACTTAAAATTGTTGACTATCCTTCCGACTAAAAGTGCACCTACCTCCATCATGAGGATATTGCCGAAGTTCTCGCTTTTAAGGATTGAGTATTCTCTGGTATTCTCATGATATACAGGATATGAATCGCCGGCTATCGGCATGACGGTGTGGAATACTCCGTCTATGCGGCGGGTTTTGCCAAGTGTGCCGTCATCTACAAAGGCATATCTGTGATAATCGTCAACAGTCAGACGGAATATCATAAGCCTGCCGCCCTGATAATGTGCCGCCGCCTTTTTGCTTTTTAAAAGCTGTTCAAGACTATAGGTGGTATTCTTTATCTTAAAGCGGCTCTTATCAGTAATGTCATAGATTGAAAGCTTGCTGTCGCAAGGTGAACAAAGCACATCAGGGGTGGCTTCAAAGCTTCTTCGCCCCGGCTTAACCTTTCTGGTAAAAAAGTCGTTGTATGATAAATATGTTCTGTCTTCATATTCGTCTAAATCAATATTGTTCAGCCTTATAAATGGCTTTATAAGCACTGTCGATATGCGGCTGTCCAAAAGCCTGCCGGCAAGCCTTGAAACTGGCGGCTGGATAAGAAGCTTAAGCACAAGCCTTCCGGGCAGTGTCTTGTATAAAAAATATAATATTTTATCCTGCATAAATCCCTCCGGTTATGTAATAATCAGAAAAACGGCAGATATGGTATGTTCGGAACAAGCAGGTCCTTATGTCTGTTGAGCCAGTATAAAACAATAAAAACAATGATAACGACCGCAACGGCTGCAACTATAACAGTAAGCTGCATGTTGTTTGGCTTTCTGAGCCTGAAATTGAGTACAAATAAGGTTCCTACAACGATAAGCAGCAGGAATAATACCCACTTGAATGCACCCTCCGGAATCCAGAAGCTGAGCAGAAATACTATTGGAAGCACAATTGACATAGTCGTAATCGGAAGTCCGCGATAATATTTATTTGCTCCGCCCTCAGAACGCTGTCTGTTGCCTTCAAGAACATTAAAGAAGGCAAGACGTATTACAGAGCATATCCCGTAATAAATAATTGCCGCAGTTCCAAGAAACTTCTCAAATCCGACCATATGCTGGAATGCAAGGTTGTAGCATATGATGGCAGGGAATATTCCGAAGCAGATAACATCACACAAGGAGTCAATCTGTATACCGAATGCCTTCTCGTCATCGGTACGGTTTTTCTTTGTCCTTGCTATCTTCCCGTCAAACATATCGCAAAGTCCCGATAAGGCAAGACAGATTATTGCAATGTGAAATCTTCCGTCAATAGACTGGGTGATTCCAAACAGAGAGATTGCAAGACTTAAATATGTCAGAATAACTGTGTAATCGTAAAAACCTATCATGATATTTTAGAATCCTTTCTTTTTCCGATTGTAATATATGCGACTACAGTAAATATTGCACTGACCAGCAGCTCGGTATAGAAGCTTAACCCTCTTGTAACAATCAATGCCGGAACAGTAATAGCACCGAATACAGGAACAAACATCTCTAGGAACAGCCTTTCGCTGATGCCCATGCCGCCCGGAAGCGGGAGCATATCAACAGCTACAGAAATCATACCCTGCAAAAGCACTATGGTTATCATGCCTGTACCTTGTAATCCGAAGGATTTGTACACCAGCCATGTAACAAAGAAATAGAAAAATCTTTGAACGATGGTTATAAGCAGTACATTTATAATAACATTTATGTGTGTCCAGAAATAAGTTGAAACATTGCGGTATTGCTCCATAATGCCTTCAAATTTTTTGATACGATACTCTTTGTCCTTGAGAATATGAAGCTTGCATAAAAAGTTAATAATGCTGAGCATAATCTTTGTGGCAAGAGTAGGATGGAACACCAGTAAGCACATGGCGGTTACGCTGAATATGTTAAGCGCAATGCCAAGATGCATCCATCCTGTAACCGGGCGGAGATATTCCATAACCGGCTCCGGCTTTAATATCAAAACAAGAACGCCTATAATTACAAGTACAAACTTGTAGGTGATAGTAACTATCATAAGAATAACCGTGGATACAGCCACCGGAATCCTGTCCTTTTTCATGAAGTATATCTGCATAGGCTGTCCGCCTGTAGCAGACGGAGTGATACAGCTGAAGAAAAAACCTACAAAGGAATACAGGAAGCAGTGTGTAAGTTGTGTTCTTTGCCCAAATGTATTCATCATATAATGAATAATTACAGATTCACCGCCTATGAAAAATAATATGCTGATGACCGCCGCTATCCAGTAATAAAGGTTTGAATGCTCTATTGCAGCAGCTATCTTGCCCAGGTCTTCGCCATGAAACACATAAAATATGGTCAGACCGAAAATAAGCAATACGAATACCGCATTAAGGATTTTTTTGTTTCGACTCATAGTAAAACCCGCTTTCAAAAATTCTGTGGCATATCCTGTCGAAAAATCTCTCTACATACTTGTATAAATCAGTATGGAAAGAAATATAGAAACAAAGATATGACAAAGCTATTCCCCCGATTAAATCAATAATATAATGCTGTTTTGTAAACTGGGTTGAAATACATACAAGTATAGCAAATATTAATGAAAAGATTATGTAGCCCTTGGGCAGTCTTTTACTTTTCCTGATACCCATATAACAATTCCAGCTTACAAGACAGTGAATCGATGGAAAAAGATTTATCGGTTTATCAAGAAAGAATATCAATCTAACCAGCCAACTGAAGAAATCAGTGCCTACAACCTCAGGTCTGACATTTGTAGTGGGTATCAATATAAAAAATATACCGCATATTACTCGTGAAATCAAATCTGCAGTTACAAATCGGAAGCAGTGTTCATTGCCCTCGCGTGAAGCAAGAATATAATTAATTGCCCAGAAAAGGTAACAGACTACATATATAATAATCCATTCCTTTGCAAAAGGAACTTTTCTGTCAAAGGCATTTGTAAAATCGTATTTTGTTCGATTTGCGTCTATAAGCTGCGTGCCCCAGTATATCATACAGTTAAATACGAAACAGGATATAAGCGGTATTACACCGTACTGGGGAGCTATCCTGCTTAAGTATTTGTCGTAGAAAGCACCAAACGATGTCTTCTTATTTTTATGTGCCATAATTATTTCCTCATTATATATTCGCAAATATATAATGTGGAAATCTAAAGGAATACCATTTAGACCTTCACATTATATTATAGCGTTATTTTATATTGTATTCAAGAAATTATCAACCTAACTTTGCATTTGTTTTAAAAAATGGACAATATTTTATTGGCAAATGCTTATTTAAGGGTGCAAAAACCGCATTGCGAGCAGTCGTGATGACAGCCGGAGCCTTTTTTGCGGCTGCGGATTGTTAAAAATATAGAAAAAACAATAAGTGCTGCAACTATAAATATTATAATAAAATCCCAGATATTCATACGTATCTCCGTTTCATCGCCGTATGCGGCATAAAAATAAAACAACTGTATATAAAAGCTTAAGCGGCAGGGAATGTTATCATGCCGTTGCCTAAATAAATATGCTTTGTACAGAATATTATACAAGCATAAATATAAGCCTTACCGCTAAAGCCGCAAGCCATGCCACGGCGCACTGCCATAAAACTACGCCCACAGCCCATTTCGCACCCAGCTCACGCCTGATTGCTGCTATAGCGGCAACGCATGGAGTATAAAGCAGTGAAAATACAAGCAGGGCAGCAGCGGTAGCGTGTGATAACGCCGCACTGACATTCTGTGAGAATAATATGCCAAGGGTTGATACCACGCTTTCCTTTGCCATAAAGCCGCTGATAAGCGAGGTGCATATACGCCAGTCACCGAGTCCGACAGGCTTCATCAAAGGAACTAAAAGTCCTGCAATCATTGCGAGAATGCTGTCCTTTGAGTCTGTCACAAGATTAAAATGCAAATCAAAGCTCTGCAGTAACCATATAACAACAGTAGCTATAAGGATAACAGAGAATGCCCTCTGTAAAAAGTCCTTTGCCTTTTCCCATAAAAGCTGTGCGACATTCTTCGGTCCCGGCATGCGGTAATTTGGAAGCTCCATAACAAACGGCACTGCCTCGCCCTTAAAAATAGTGCCCTTAAATAATATGGCGGCAAGAATGCCCATGATTATTCCCAGAACATAAAGACCTACAATGATAACCACCTTGTGCTCAGGGAAAAATGCATTTACGAAGAATGCATATATAGGAAGCTTTGCGGTACAGCTCATAAACGGCGTGAGTATAATGGTCATCTTTCTGTCACGCTCACTCGGAAGAGTACGGGTAGACATTACGGCAGGAACCGTACATCCAAAGCCTATAAGCATAGGAACGATGCTTCGTCCGGACAGACCGATTTTTCTAAGCAGCTTGTCCATAAAGAAGGCGACGCGCGCAATATAACCGCTGTCCTCTAAAAGCGACAGGAAGAAAAACAGTGTAACTATAATAGGAAGAAAGCTCAGCACACTGCCTACGCCGGCGAATATACCTTTAATAATCAGTCCGTGAAGCACCTCGTTGACATTTGCGGAAGTAAGCGCCTTATCGGTTATCTCCGAAAGACTGTCGATTCCTGTTTCAAGCAGACCCTGCAAAAATGCGCCGATGACGCCGAAGGTCAGCCAGAAGACCAGTCCCATTATAATAATAAATGAAGGAATTGCTGTATATTTTCCTGTAAGTATGCGGTCAATCTTTTCACTGCGTATACTCTCTTTGCTTTGACGCGGCTTGATAACTGTCTTTTCACATACCTTATGTATAAATGCAAAACGCATGTCTGCAATGGCGGCGCTTCTGTCAAGCCCGCGCTCGCTTTCCATCTGCAGTACAATATGTTCAACCATCTCGGTTTCGTTTGTATCGAGCATAAGCCGGTTAAGTATAATGGAGTCGCCCTCAATTATCTTGCTTGCGGCAAATCTTACCGGAATACCTTTGTCCTTTGCATGGTCCTCAATCAGATGGCTGATACCGTGCAGACAGCGGTGAACAGCGCCTCCGTTATCATTTTCATCGCAAAAGTCCTGACGCAGAGGCTTTTCACGATAGAAGGCAACATGAACCGCATGCTCTATAAGCTCATTTATACCATAATTCTTCGCAGCTGAAATCGGGACAACCGGAACGCCGAGCAGCGCCTCCATCTGGTTTATATCAATGGTTCCGCCGTTTGCCCTGACCTCATCCATCATGTTAAGCGCAACAACCATTGGAACATTCATCTCCAGAAGCTGCATTGTAAGATAGAGGTTTCTCTCGATATTCGTAGCGTCAACAATGTTGATGATTGCATTTGGCTTGTTTTCAAGCACGAAATTTCTTGATACAATCTCCTCACTGCTGTATGGGGACATTGAATAAATGCCAGGCAGGTCGGTAACAAGGGTATTCGGGTAGCCTTTAATAGGACCGTCCTTTCTGTCAACGGTAACACCCGGAAAGTTGCCGACGTGCTGGTTTGCACCGGTGAGCTGGTTAAACAGCGTGGTTTTGCCGCAGTTCTGGTTGCCTACAAGTGCAAATGTAAGGATGGTGTCCTCAGGCAGCGGGTCGCCGCTTCCCTTCGGATGGAACTTTCCACCCTCGCCAAGTCCCGGATGAACCGAGGAAGGCTTTTTTGCCTTTTTATCATCGGCGGCTTTTTTTGTGTCGGCAGGCTTTGCTGCTGCATTTACATCAATCGGAGTGATAATGATTTTGTCTGCGTCTGCAATGCGCAGGGTCAGCTTATATCCGTGAATCATAACCTCAAGCGGGTCGCCGAGAGGGGCGTATTTTACAACCGTCACCTCTGCGCCGGGGATGACGCCCATATCTAAAAAATGCTGGCGCAGTGCGCCTTCGCCGCCTACTGAGGTGACTCTGGCAGCTTTGCCTATTTCAAGTTCCTTCAGAGTCATGATATTATACCTCTCTTTTGCAATGATTATCTTTTGGTAAAATACGAACGCTAATTGAAGGCTCGTATAAAATACTATGGCAAAAATGAGGCATCCCAATTATAGGAATGCCTTAAATTAATGATACGTAAATAATAATGTAAGAAGTTATTTCTTTTTAGATTTCTTAGTGTCCTTGCCTGCCTTGGCATCATTCTGATTCTTCATGGCTTCAAGCTTGTCCTTTGCCCTCTGTAAAAACTTCTTCTTTGCAGGAGCGGAAAGAACAGCGCCCCTCATACCTTTAACGTCTGTGATATAAATACCGCTTACGGTAGCCTTGACCTCCTGCTTAACCGGAATCTTGTCAAAAACTGCGGCGTCACACATAAGAGACATAACTCTCGGACCAACCTTAGCTTTAACAACCGGCACCTTTGTCAGACGCGCATACTTCGGAGTCTGCTCGTAAACAACCTTCGGAAGACCTGAATCCTTAAGCTTCATCTTCTTCTTATCAATGATAAGCATTGATACGGTCTGCGCCATGGAATCCATCATGGCCTTCTGGGATGCCTGTCTTTTCTCAAGACGCTTGCCGAGAAAGTAAAAAACGATTCCTAAAACAAGCGCGATAACTGTTAATACTATAAGCACAATTAAAAATGGTTTCATTATGTAAAACCCTCCTGCGTTCAAAATATATGTAATTATAACATTCAAAGAAGCATTATTCAAGCTAGTTATTATATTAATTAATGCAGACGAAAGAAAAATTGTATTAATTCTATATAAAAAAAGCAAAATTCAAATTGACTTATTGATTTTGATGTGTTACTATGTAAGTTGCATTATATTGGCATAATGCCCTCATGTACGTTATTGAGAGAGTAGTTTATTAATTTTATTTAGCCTGATTGCTTGTTTTTTATGGACAATGAGGCTAATGCAAGCAGCTTTAAAACTGTTATACACAGTATAAAGAAAACAGGAGTGAGACGTCAATGGAAAAATGCAGAATACGTCCGGTCTCAACCGGAAAAGGCCTTAGAATGAGTTATTCGAGGCAGAAAGAGGTAATTGACATACCTAATCTCATTGAGATTCAGAAGAATTCCTACCAGTGGTTTTTGGATGAAGGCTTAAAAGAGGTTTTGGATGACATATCTCCTATAGCTGATTTCAGCGGACATTTAAGCCTTGAGCTTGTTGGTTTCGAGCTTTGCAAGAATGATGTCAAGTATACAATTGACGAGTGCAAGGAGAGAGACGCAACATATGCTGCACCTTTAAAGGTGAAAGTAAGACTGATTAACAAGGAGACCGAAGAGATCAGTGAACATGAGATTTTTATGGGCGATTTGCCACTCATGACAGATACAGGTTCATTTGTTATTAACGGTGCAGAAAGAGTCATAGTAAGCCAGCTCGTGCGTTCACCTGGTATTTATTATGGAATTGCACACGACAAATTAGGTAAGAAGTTATATTCATGTACAGTAATCCCTAACAGGGGTGCGTGGCTTGAGTATGAAACAGATTCCAATGATGTTTTCTCCGTAAGAGTTGACCGTACCAGAAAGGTTCCTGTAACAGTTCTTATCCGTGCACTCGGCGTAGGAACAAATGAAGAGATAAGAGAGCTTTTCGGTGAAGAGCCAAAGATAGAAGCAAGTATTGCAAAGGATGTTTCGGATAACTATCAGGACGGACTTCTTGAGTTATACAGAAAGATTCGTCCGGGCGAGCCGTTATCGGTAGACAGCGCCGAGACACTTATCAACGGAATGTTCTTTGATTCAAGAAGATATGACCTTGCAAAGGTAGGAAGATATAAGTTTAATAAGAAGCTTCATTTCAAGAGCAGGGCCGCAGGACATATTCTTGCCGAGGACGTTGTTGATGAGACGACCGGAGAGGTTATCGCAGAGGCAGGAACAAAGCTTACAAAGAGTCTTGCAACCGATATCCAGAACACCGCAGTTCCTTATATTTATCTTGACTGTGAGGGACGCAAGGTTAAGGTATTATCAAACCTTATGGTAGATATAGAGAAGTATGTTCCTTTTGCTGCAAAGGATGCAGGCGTTACAGAGCTTGTATTTTATCCTGTGCTCAAGGAGTTGCTTGAAGAGTATGGCGAGGATGAGGAAGCATTAAAGGAGGCAGTACGCAGCCGCTTAAACGACCTTATACCGAAGCACATTACTAAGGAAGATATATTTGCATCAATCAATTACAACATGCATCTTGAGTATGGCGTGGGCAATGATGATGATATTGACCACCTCGGCAACAGACGTATCCGTGCGGTCGGAGAGCTTTTACAGAACCAGTACAGAATCGGTTTCTCGCGTATGGAGCGTGTTGTAAGAGAGAGAATGACAACTCAGGACCTTGAAGGGGTTACCCCTCAGTCTCTTATCAATATTAAGCCTGTAACTGCAGCAGTTAAGGAATTCTTCGGAAGCTCACAGCTGTCACAGTTCATGGACCAGAACAACCCGCTTTCAGAGCTTACTCATAAGAGACGTCTTTCAGCGCTCGGACCTGGCGGACTTTCAAGAGACCGTGCCGGATTCGAGGTTCGAGATGTTCACTACTCACATTATGGTAGAATGTGTCCGATTGAGACGCCTGAAGGTCCTAACATCGGTCTTATCAACTCACTTGCTACCTATGCAAGGGTAAATGAATACGGTTTCGTTGAAGCGCCTTACCGTGTTGTAGATAAGAGTGTTGACCCTAAGAATCCTATCGTTACTGATGAGGTTATTTACCTTACGGCAGATGAAGAGGACAACTATATAGTTGCACAGGCTAACGAACAGCTTGATGAAGAAGGACATTTTGTTCGTAACAATGTTTCGGGACGTTTCCGTGATGAGACATCAGAGTTCCAGAAGCATACTATTGATTTGATGGACGTATCACCTAAGATGGTATTCTCGGTTGCTACATCCATGATTCCTTTCCTTCAGAATGATGATGCAAACCGTGCGCTCATGGGTTCAAACATGCAGCGTCAGGCAGTTCCGCTTTTATTTACCGAGGCTCCTGTAGTAGGTACAGGTATGGAGAATAAGGCGGCAGTCGATTCAGGCGTATGTGTAGTAGCCAGAAATGACGGTGTTGTAGAGCGTTCGGCATCAAATGAAATTATTATTAAGAATGATAACGGTAACAGAGATGTATACCGCCTTACAAAGTTTAAGAGAAGCAACCAGAGCAACTGCTACAACCAGAAGCCTATAGTATTTGTGGGCGACAGAGTAAAGAAGGGCGATGTTATCGCAGACGGTCCTTCAACTCATATGGGCGAGATTGCACTCGGAAAGAACCCTCTCATCGGATTTATGACATGGGAAGGCTACAACTACGAGGATGCTGTTCTTTTAAGCGAAAGACTTGTTCAGGATGATGTTTATACATCGGTTCATATAGAAGAATACGAGGCAGAAGCAAGAGATACAAAGCTCGGACCTGAGGAGATTACAAGGGATGTACCGGGCGTTGGTGATGATGCACTTAAGGACCTTGATGAGAGAGGTATTATCCGCATCGGCGCTGAGGTTCGTGCAGGCGATATCCTTGTCGGCAAGGTTACTCCTAAGGGAGAGACAGAGCTTACGGCAGAGGAGAGACTTCTCCGTGCAATCTTCGGTGAGAAGGCAAGAGAGGTAAGAGACACATCACTTAAGGTTCCTCACGGCGCTTACGGTATCGTTGTGGATGCCAAGGTATTTACAAGAGAAAACGGCGATGAGCTTTCACCGGGTGTTACACAGACGGTTCGTATTTATATTGCTCAGAAGAGAAAGATTTCTGTTGGTGATAAGATGGCAGGCCGTCATGGTAACAAGGGTGTTGTTTCGAGAGTACTTCCTGTAGAGGATATGCCATTCCTTCCAAACGGCCGTCCGCTTGATATCGTGCTTAATCCTCTGGGCGTTCCTTCACGTATGAACATCGGACAGGTGCTCGAGATTCATTTAAGCCTTGCTGCAAAGGCACTCGGCTTCAACATTACTACACCGGTATTCGACGGTGCAGATGAAAATGATATTATGGACACACTCGACCTTGCAAATGATTATGTAAATCTTGAGTGGGAAGAGTTTGTAGAAAAATATACAGGCGTTATCAGGGATGACGTTATGGAATTCCTTGATGAGAACAAGGATCACAGAGAGCTCTGGAAGGGCGTCCCAATAAGCAGAGACGGTAAGGTTCGTCTCCGTGACGGTAGAACAGGAGAGTATTTTGACAGTCCTGTTACAATCGGACACATGCATTACTTAAAGCTTCATCACCTTGTTGATGATAAGATTCACGCCCGTTCAACAGGTCCTTACTCACTCGTTACACAGCAGCCGCTCGGTGGTAAAGCACAGTTCGGCGGACAGCGTTTCGGTGAGATGGAGGTTTGGGCTCTTGAGGCTTATGGTGCTGCATATACTCTGCAGGAGATTCTTACGGTTAAGTCTGATGATGTTGTCGGACGTGTTAAGACCTATGAGGCTATCATCAAGGGCGAGAACATTCCTCAGTCAGGCGTGCCTGAATCATTCAAGGTTCTTATAAAAGAGCTTCAGTCACTCGGACTTGATATCAAGCTTTTAAGAGAAGACAATACCGAGGTCCAGATGATGGAGACAACAGAGTATGGCAATACGGACTTCAATGCTCTGCTTAATGATAAGACGTTCAATAATTATGAGGAGTCATATGCTGATTACGGATATCAGGAGCAGGTTATTGAGGGCGAGGAATTTGTCAGCGTTGAAAAAGAGAGCAGCAGTGATGATGGCTATGAAGATAGCTATGTTGATGATTATGAAGACTAATAGAAGGGAGAGCCAGAAATGCCTGAGAACAACAATGAAAACTATGAGCCATTAGTTTTTTCTTCAATAAAGATTGGCTTGGCATCACCGGAAAAGATATTAGAGTGGTCACACGGCGAGGTAAAGAAGCCGGAGACCATAAACTACAGAACATTAAAGCCTGAGAAGGAGGGCCTTTTCTGCGAGAGAATCTTCGGACCTACAAAGGACTGGGAGTGCCACTGCGGTAAGTATAAGAAGATTAGATATAAAGGCGTTATCTGCGACAGATGTGGCGTTGAGATAACAAAATCAAGCGTAAGACGTGAGCGTATGGGACATATCAATCTTGCGGCTCCTATATCTCACATATGGTATTTCAAGGGCATCCCAAGCAGAATGGGACTTATCCTTGATATTTCACCGAGATCACTTGAAAAGGTGCTTTACTTTGCATCATATATTGTGCTTGACAGCGGCGATACCGATTTGGTTCAGAAGCAGGTGCTTTCAGAAAAAGAGTACAGGGATGCTTATGACAAGTATGGCGATACATTTAAGGTAGGCATGGGCGCAGAGGCTATTCAGGAGCTTTTAAGACAGATTGATGTCGACAGAGAATCAGAAGAGCTTAAGGCAGCACTTGCAGATGCTTCGGGACAGAAGCGCGCCAGAATTGTAAAGAGATTAGAGGTTGTTGAGGCCTTCAAGAACTCCGGAAATAAGCCTGAGTGGATGATTATGGACGTTATTCCTGTAATTCCACCGGATTTAAGACCTATGGTTCAGCTTGACGGCGGACGTTTCGCAACATCTGATTTAAATGATTTATACAGAAGAATTATCAATAGAAACAACCGTCTTGCAAGACTTCTTGAGCTTGGCGCTCCGGATATCATTGTAAGAAACGAAAAGAGAATGCTCCAGGAGGCTGTTGACGCACTTATCGACAACGGCAGAAGAGGCAGACCTGTAACAGGTCCGGGAAACCGTCCGCTTAAGTCTCTTTCAGATATGCTTAAGGGTAAGCAGGGACGTTTCCGTCAGAATCTTCTTGGAAAGCGTGTTGACTACTCAGGACGAAGCGTTATCGTAGTTGGACCAGAACTTAAGATTTATCAGTGCGGTCTTCCAAAGGAGATGGCTATCGAGTTATTCAAGCCATTTGTTATGAAGGAGCTTGTTGCCAATGGCACAGCTCACAATATAAAGAGTGCAAAGAAGATGGTAGAGCGTCTTCAGACAGAGGTCTGGGATGTGCTTGAGGATGTAATTAAAGAGCATCCGGTTATGCTTAACCGTGCTCCTACACTTCACCGTCTCGGTATTCAGGCATTTGAGCCTATCTTAGTAGAGGGTAAGGCTATCAAGCTTCATCCGCTCGTATGTACAGCCTTCAATGCTGACTTCGACGGTGACCAGATGGCTGTGCATCTGCCGCTTTCAGTAGAGGCTCAGGCAGAGTGCCGTTTCCTGCTGCTTTCACCAAACAACCTTCTTAAGCCTTCAGATGGTGGTCCTGTTGCCGTTCCTTCACAGGATATGGTTCTCGGTATTTATTACCTTACACAGGAGCGTGAGGGCGCAAAGGGCGAGGGTATGATCTTTAAGAGTGTCAACGAGGCAATACTTGCTTACGAAAATGATGCAGCTACCCTTCACTCAAAGGTTAAGGTAAGAGTAACAAAGACTCTTGAGGATGGCACTACAGCTTCCGGTATTGTTGAATCAACAATCGGACGTTTCATCTTCAACGAGATTATTCCTCAGGACCTTGGCTTTGTAGACAGAAGCAAGCCGGAGAATGCATTTGCACTTGAGGTCGATTTCCATGTCGGAAAGAAGGGCCTTAAGAAGATTCTTCAGAAGGTAATTGATAACCACGGTGCTACAGACACAGCGGTAGTGCTTGATGATATCAAGTCAATGGGTTACAAGTATTCTACAAGAGCAGCGATGACCGTATCTATTTCTGATATGACGGTTCCGGCTTCAAAGAAGCAGCTCATTGAGGAGGCACAGGCAACCGTTGACAAGATTTCAAAGAACTTCAGACGTGGTCTTGTTACTGAAGAAGAGCGTTACAAGGAAGTAATAGAGACTTGGAAGAAGACAGATGAGCAGCTTACTCATGACCTTCTTTCAGGACTTGATAAATATAACAACATTTACATGATGGCTGATTCAGGTGCCCGTGGTTCTGACAAGCAGATTAAGCAGCTTGCCGGTATGCGTGGTCTTATGGCTGATACAACCGGTAGAACTATCGAGCTCCCGATTAAGTCAAACTTCCGTGAGGGTCTTGACGTTTTGGAATACTTCATTTCTGCTCACGGTGCACGTAAGGGACTTTCTGATACAGCGCTTAGAACAGCCGATTCAGGTTACCTTACAAGACGTCTTGTAGACGTATCACAGGAGCTTATTATCCGTGAGGTAGACTGCAGCGAGGACAGAGAGATTCCTTATATGGAGATTAAGGCATTTACTGACGGTAAGGAGTCAATAGAGAGCCTTGAGGAGAGAATTACCGGACGTGTTATCGCTGAGACAATTACAGACCCTGATACAGGCGAAGTGATTATAGAGGCAAATAAGCTTTGCAGCCGCAAGAAGGCAGCGAAGGTTATGGCAGCGCTTGCTAAGCTCGGAAGAGAGTCGGTTAAGATTCGTACAATTCTTACCTGCCGCTCACACCTTGGCGTATGCGCTAAGTGCTACGGTGCAAACATGGCTACAACAAAGCTTGTTCAGGTCGGTGAGGCTGTAGGTATTATTGCGGCGCAGTCAATCGGTGAGCCTGGTACACAGCTTACCATGCGTACATTCCATACCGGCGGTGTTGCAGGTGATGATATTACACAGGGTCTTCCTAGAGTAGAGGAGCTTTTTGAGGCAAGAAAGCCGAAGGGACTTGCAATCATTGCTGAGTTCGGCGGAGTTGCAACAATCAAAGATACAAAGAAGAAGAGAGAAGTCATTATTACTGATCCTGAGACAGGAAATACAAAGGCTTATCTCATACCATATGGTTCAAGAATCAAGATTCTTGACGGCGCAGTACTTGAGGCGGGCGACGAGCTTACAGAGGGTAGCGTAAATCCACATGATATCCTTAAGATTAAGGGCGTAAGAGCAGTTCAGGATTATATGCTTCGCGAGGTTCAGAGAGTATACCGTCTGCAGGGCGTTGAGATTAATGACAAGCACGTTGAGGTCATTGTACGTCAGATGCTTAAGAAGATAAGAGTCGAGGAGGGCGGAGACAGCGATGTGCTTCCGGGCATTACGATGGATGTTCTTGATTTCAATGATATGAATGAGGCTCTTATTGCAGAGGGCAAGACTCCGGCAGAGGGCAAGCAGATTATGCTCGGTATTACAAAGGCTTCACTTGCTACAAATTCATTCCTCTCAGCAGCATCCTTCCAGGAGACAACCAAGGTTCTTACCGAGGCTGCTATCAATGGAAAGGTTGATCCGCTTATCGGCCTTAAGGAAAATGTTATTATCGGTAAGCTTATTCCGGCAGGAACAGGTATGGCAAGATACCGTGACATCAATCTTGATACTGATGTCAGCATTGCCGCAAAGAAGGCAAGAGCACAGGCGTTAAGAGAGATGGAAAAAGAAAAAGAGGTTGAGAATCAGGAGAAAGATAATGATGAGGATGACGATGAAGATTCTGATATCCTGACAGAGGGCTCAGCCGCTACATCTCTTGGAGATCTCATCAAGGGTCTTGCTGATGATGTTGATGACGAATATGATGAGAATGACGAATTTGATGATGAATTTGACGATTCATATGATTCAGACGAGGATTTCCCGGAGGATTTTGATGATTCAGAATCAGAGGATGATGAGTTTTAATATTTTTTAAATTAATTCGGGCGCGGTTCAAAATGAACCGCGCCCGGTTTTTATGCTAAGCTTTTTTTAGTAATTGTATTTCTTCTTCGGTAAGGCTGCGAAACTCACCCTTTGGCAGTTCGCCTAACGAAAGCGCACCCATAGAAATTCTTTTAAGATAGATGACATCCTTGCCTCTTGCATGGAACATTCTCTTAACCTGATGGAAACGTCCTTCGTGAATTGTAAGATTAATTTCAGAGTTTTCGGCTGCAGAAGAAATGATTTCAAGCCTTGCCGGAAGAGTTAGCCTGTCATCTCCTATATCAACACCATGTTCAAAGGCTTCAACATCAGACTCATTGACGGCAGTATTAATAATTGCAAAATATGTTTTATCAACATGCTTTTTCGGAGAGAGCAGATTGTGTGCAAGCTCACCGTCATTTGTGATAAGCAGCAGACCTTCGGTGTCCTTGTCAAGCCGTCCTACCGGTGCAAGATTTTTGGCGGTGCTGCCCTTTATCAGTTCCATAACTGTTGGGAAGATATTGTCCTTTGTGGCAGTTACATAGCCTGCCGGTTTATGCAGAATGTAATATTCGTATTTTGAATAATTGATTGCATCATTGTTAAAGCATACAGTATCGGTATCAGGGTTAATCTGAGTCTCCGGTCTGCTAACAGGTAAGCCGTTTACAGTAACCAGCCCCTTCTTAAGCTTAGCTTTCACTTCGCTTCGGGTTCCGATGCCTGCGTCGGCTAAGAATTTATCAAGTCTCATGGTATGCACCTCCCATATCAAGATAATAGCATGAAGAGCCTGCGAAAATCAATATTTATATCAGTGCCATGCTTTTTAGCAGGAACACCCATAATGTCAGCGTAATTGACGATAAAAGCGTTGCCATGACAACGATGCTTGATGTGAGAACCTCATCATTTTCCATGTTTTTAGCCATAATATAGCAGGTAACAGTGGTTGGAGAGCCAAGCATAATAAGTATCGCTACCAGCTCGCTGTTGCGAAAGCCAATGGCAATTGCTGCAGGGAAGAATAGTGCAGGAATGACTATAAGCTTTATAAAGGTGGCGATAAGCGTCGGCTTGACCTTTGTAATAGCCTTTCTGCCCTCGAAGCCTGCACCGATGGTAATAAGAGCAATCGGTGTAGCGCTGGCTGCGACACCTGATATAGCGGTGAGCGGAATTTCGGGAACCTTTATGCCGAGAACCGAAAACGGCAGTCCTGCGAATATACCCAGAATTATAGGATTCTTCAGTATATTGATAAATGCTTTTTTAATATTTCCTTTGTTCTGCTGATTATGTGCGGAAAACGTCAATATAATCACTGAAAAAATATTGTACAGCGGAACAGCAGAGACAATCATAAGCGGTGCCATGCCCGAATCGCCATAAATATTTTCAACGAATGCAATTCCGAGAACAGCGGCGCTGCCTCTGGCGGCAGCCTGCGTAAATGCTCCGACCATTGATTTATCTCTCATAAATATGTATGTCAGAAGCCAGGTTCCCATAAACATAATCGTAGTGGTTATCATGCAGAACAAAACAAATTTCAAGTCAAAAACCTTCGAAATGTCTGCAGTCGCAATATCCTTAAAAAGCAGTGCCGGCAGCGCAATCTTAAAAACATATTTGTCGGCTACTCTTGTAAACTCCTTTGTAAGGAAATTCTTCTGCATAAGAATCCATCCAAGCAATATTACCAGAAATACAGGGATGGTCACATTAAGACTAAAAATAAAATTCTCCATAATTACTCCATAATATCAGTTGATTAAATGTTACCTGAGTTAAAAAGACATTTTGCCAGGTAAGAAACAAGCTGAACAATATTATAAACGCTTTTTGGGGAAAATAAAAGAGGAATAATGTATTGACAAGAGTATTATATTACATCAAAATAAACTTACGAGTTGATAACTTACGAGTTGATAACTTACGAATTGATAACTTACGAGTTGATAACTTACGAATTGATAACTTACAGTTGATATTTACTTAGTATAAGCCGTCGGGAAGGGTGATAAAAAATGATTCAAAGTATAGAAAAAGATTATTTGTTGAAACTGTTTGAAATGCAGGATTTAAAATATAAGGACTTCCAGGCAAAGCTGATGCCGACGGTTGACCCGGATACCATAATAGGCGTGAGAACGCCACAGCTTAGAAAATTCGCGAGGGAATTTGCTAAAAGCGCCGAAGCATCAGATTTTATAAAGCAGCTTCCGCACAAATATTACGAGGAAAACAACCTTCACGGCTTTATTATAGAGGGCATGAAGGACTATGATGAGGTGGTTGCCGCGCTTGATGAATTTCTGCCGTATGTGGACAACTGGGCAACCTGCGACCTTATGAGCCCCAAAGTGTTCAAAAAGCATCTGCCAAAGCTTTTAGACAAGATAAAGCAGTGGCTTTCCTCAGAGCACACCTACACTGTGCGTTTTGGTATCGAGATGCTTATGATATATTATCTTGATGAGCATTTTGACCCTGAATACCCAAAGCTTGTCGCTTCGGTCAAATCGGAAGAATACTATATAAATATGATGATTGCATGGTATTTTGCGACAGCCCTCGCAAAGCAGTATGATGCGGTACTGCCATACCTTGAGATACGCAGGCTTGACGCATGGACGCATAACAAGGCGATTCAAAAGGCAGTTGAAAGCTACAGGATAACGGATGAGCAAAAGACGTATTTGAAGAGTTTGAAGGTGAAGAAGGAGTAAAAAGATAGGCGAAGCACTTGAGTGGCTTCGCCTATCTTTTTACTCCTTTACATACTCAATTAATTCATTCAGACTGCAATCTAAAACATAGCATAGACGCGCCAAAACTGCCAAATCAACTCTTTGTATTTCATTGTTTATATATGCTTTTAACTGTGTACGTTGCATTTCAGCGCGACAGGCAAGCTTATTAATGCTGATATTCTGTTCCTGCATTATTTCCTTTAAGTTTAATTTAATATAACCATATTCAATATCTCTCATAATAACCCCTCCTACTATAAATATAATTGTACTTGATTTATTTTTATATGAGTGGTAATATATGCATATAAATACATGAGTATATGTATACCCATACAAATGCAATTACTAGGAATAGGAGATGTAAAAATAATGAAAAAAATTAAATATAAAAAAATAAAAACGAAACTTGGAATCATTAATACATTTTTACTAAGAAAAAAAGGAAAAAAGGATGCTAAGAAAGGAGTCTTTATTATACAGGATGGACAGTATCTTTCACCATTTATACAAAAAGAGATAAGTTTATATAATGCAAAAATTGAAAAAGAGAAAGAAATTCTCACACAAAAGCTATGGATTTTAAATAATAATTTAATAATGGCAAAAAAAGAAAATGAGAGATGGAATGCAATTGATGGCGAAATATATAAAGACACAAAGGTAGTTAATGCAAAAATAACTGGTTTTGAAAATAGTACTATTCCACAAATCAAAGAAACATATTTTAGATGTGGTCAGTTATTTGAAATGACAAAAGCAAGAATTTACGCATATTTTGATGGAGTAAAGACTGAACTTGATGTTAAGAATGCTAACTTTGGGGAGGTTTTGATAAAAAATATAAATGTTATAAAATATCAAGATTTACTAGATGATTTTGATACAATAGCAAAATAATTTAACGAGGTGTCTGATATGGGTGATGTATATAATGAGATAAAAAAAGAACTTGATAAGAGATATAAAAAAAATAAAAAAAATCAAGCTAGCGTTCGAGAGAGTGAATTGACAAGTGTAGTTCGAACACGAATACAGGAGGAATTGTTTAAATCGGATGAGCAAAAACACAGAGATCTTTACGAGCTTGAATTGAATAATAAAATAGATTTAGATAACATTGAAAAAACAAAAAGAACCATTGAAACCATTGAAAAAGAGTTAGCTGAAACAGAAGCCGCAATTGTTGGATATGAAAAACTTTTTGAAAGAGCTAATCCATTAGAAAATCTTTTTTCAAGATTGGGGTGGATTAAAAAAATAACAGAAGTTGACGCTTCGGAAGAGAATACTCCTGAAGAATAATAGTTGGACAAATTAGAGAAAAAAAACAAATAATACAAGGAGGATAGATGTATGGATAGAGTACAAGATACATTAAAAGCATCTGAAAAAGCAATACATAAATATAGAGTTAGACCAACTACGCCTGTATCATATCAAATAGCGAGGCGTATTCCGTTGTCGCTTGGCGCAATGTTAGGTTTGGCATTGATAGATATTGGCGGTTTTTATAATGGAGTTAATATGCTTACTGATGACAATATAATTGTTAAATTAATAATAATTGCAGCTTTTACAGTAGGCTTTGAAATTGCACCTGGTTTTTTAGGTTATGGAATGGACCTTTGGATATATAAAGTATCAAAAAAAAATCTTTATAAATACATAATCATATTTAGTTCTGTTTCGTTTGGTATAGGCTTTATTGCAAATTGTTTTTTGAGGATACAAGGATATTTGGATTTATTAAATAGTAAAAAAGATAAAATAGGTATTTGTTTTATAATCACTATGATTTTACTTCCTTTGGTAACAAGTTTTATAAGTTTGGTTATTGGTTTGTTAAGTTTTGATCCACTTGTTATGAAATTAATACGTTTATATGAAAGGAGAGCAAAGCTATCAACGCATAAGATTCAATTGGAAGGAAAACTTAAAGTATACGAATTAAGCACAGAAGGTGAAAAAATTAAAGAGAGAATAAATGATATTGTAGAAAAAGCAGAAGAACGTAAAAAGTATTTAAATGACATAGAAAAAGAACTGGGGAAATATGCAATATCACTGGTATATAAAGATGAATACATAGATATATAAAGGGAGGATATGCCAATGAAAAATAAGATATATATTTTGGTTGTAATAATATTTATATTTGTGTTAAGTGCATGTACAGTTAAATATGATATTACAAAAACGTCAGCTAAAGTTATTATAGTTGGAAGACATGATAATAGTGTAGATTTTGATATTCCAGTAGAGGAAACAGCAATAGATGGGTATACTAATTATGGAAATGTTGCGTTTGTTATTGTGGACGGAACCCCGGAAGTAATGAAAAATTATGATGAAAATATAGGCTATATTGGGGTTGTTGGGTATAATGATATAAATGATTTCTTGGACTCAGAAAAACACAGAAAAAGTGAAGAATTCTGGGAGAAAAAAAGATTAAATCCGTATGTAGAAGACACAAAGAAGTTATTTGATGCATATGAACCCAATGATGATGAAACAGATGTTTTACAGGCTATAAAAGTTGCTCAGAGCATGCTGTCAACTGTCGAAGAACCTATAAAAGAATCAGGTGTGTTAAAAGAAGGAGAAGAAAAACTTGTTAAGAAAGAAATAATAATATATGAAACAGGTCTTTCAACGAGCGGTGTTGTTAATTTTCAAGATAGAGAATGGCAAGATTTACTTTTTGGAAAAGATATATTAAAAGATGAGACTCAGAAGAAAAAACTTAAAGAAAAAATAAACGAAATGGTGGATAATTATGAATTACCAGATTTAAAAGATGTAATAATTGAATGGTATGGAATGGGAGCTGTTGATAAGCCTCAAGATAAATTGTCTGGCTTGATGGTTCATAATTTGGAATATATATGGGAAAGTATATTGACTGCAAGTGGTGTGAAAGACAAAGATATCCAAATGCGTGATATTCACAGTGAACCATCAGAAAAGGATTTCGAATGCAATGTCACAGTAATTGAGTTACCGAAAGAAATTCCTGTTGAATCCACAGAAGAGTCTGTTGAAGAAACAAAAGAAGATGGAACGATAGAAATAATCACCATTGAATTTGAAAATGAAACTGATGATTATAAGGATGAAGTGACTGCGAATCTTAATTTGACAGAATCAGCTAATAATTTAATGAAATATAATGGTAATAATGATAAAAAAAATATTTTAGTTGGTACTACTTCCAGTCATGATGGCGGCTCAGTTGCACTTTCAGAGGAACGTGCAAAAAAAGTCATGAATGATTTAATTGCAAAAGGAGTAGATGGGAGTTTACTCAGTTTTGTAGGATTAGGATATTATTCTTCGCAGAGTGATATTACGTGGTGTATAAATGATAAAGATAGTAATAACAATTTAATAGAAGTAAAAGCAAGAGAAAACAGAAAGGTTTGGATAATTGACGCAAACTCGCCAAGAGGAAAAGATGCTTGTAAAATAGCAGAAGAGATTCATAGGTGAAAATAGATTATTTTTATGCATTTTCAATCATAAGAAATATAAAACATGGTACATGGATTAGAGGGTATTGCTTTAAGGGATTGCATATGTCAGTCTCTTAAATAATACCCTCAATCTTTATCTATTTCTCCGCCTTTGCCAGTGCGCTGTTTATAACATTTATTAATGCCCTGCTGGTGTACTCGGCTCCTGCCGGAATTTCAAGGCTGGCGGTGTTCTGCGCGGCAATAATCTGCTCCGAGAGGTTGTCGAGTGTGGTTTCCATCAGCGGGTACATCGTAGCGACGCTGTCATCCAGATTTACAAATTTAATGTCCTTTATGTAATCTGAATCCACCGTTACCTCAAGGTCGATATTCTGGTTGTTAAGAGTGATGGAAGCACTGTAAATGCCGGCATTGTACAGGGCGTTCGCCGCCGGAGCACTGGTTTCGGAGGCAGTGTCCTTTTTACGGAACATCGTTACGAATAATATTATAAGCAGGATAGCCAGAACAATGAACACAACAGTATAAATAATCTCTTTCATTCGTAGTACAACAATCTTGGTTTTGGCGCTCATTTTAAAAATCTCCTTCACGGTTTTTGTATATAATATGGCGGTTCGCATTATATTATGATAAGATAAATGATAAGCGGCGAAACAAAAGTTGCATCCGGGCTTTCGCCGGCAAGCCGGCAGGAAAGCCCGGATGCAACTTTTGATGAGTGCAACAAATAGCGAGAAAATCTAAGATTTTCGAGCTATGAGCCGCTTATCATTTATCGAGAAGTAAGTAAAGCAAGGCTTTCGCCGGCAAGCCGGCAGGAAAGCCCGGGTGCAACTTCTGATGAGTGCAACAAATAGCGAGAAAATTAAAAATTTAACATAGAAGGGAGGCACTCTGATGTCTTTACAGTTTATTATAGGAAGCGCCGGCTCGGGCAAGACATACCATTTGTACAAGGAGCTTATCAGAATGTCTATGGAGCAGGAGCAGTACAATTACATAGCGATTGTGCCGGAGCAGGCGACGCTTCAGACGCAGAAGGACATTGTGAATATGCATCCGAGACACGGAGTGTTTAATATAGACATTTTGAGCTTTGAGAGACTGGCATACAGAGTGTTTGAGGAGCTTGGATGTACACCGAAGAGAGTGCTGGATGACGTGGGCAAGAATATGCTGCTTCGGAAGGCGTTTGCAAAGGTTTCAAAGGATTTAAAGGTATACGGAAAGAATCTTAAGAAGGCGGGCTTTATTGACGAGGTAAAGTCGTTGTTTTCGGAGCTTTACCAGTATAGAATCGAACCGGATGATTTGGAGAAAATGATTGAGCAGACGACGGATAAGCCGCTGCTTAACAGAAAGCTTCAGGACATACTGCTGCTTGATAAGGCGTTCAGGGAGTGTATGGGCGAGGATATGGTTGCGGCAGAGGAGGTACTCAAAATACTTTCTGATGTGATTGGCTGGTCGGAGATTATGAAGAACAGCATAGTCACGCTGGACGGCTTTACCGGCTTTACGCCTGTGCAGTACGAGGTTATAAGGAAGCTTTTAAAGCTTGCGAAGAAGGTTGTCATTACTGTTACGGTGGATGAGAGGGAGAATCCTTATGATGTTAAGGGCAGCCACACATTATTTTATTTAAGCCGTAAGACTATTGACAGGTTAAATACGATAGCCGCGCAGGAGGGCGTAGCAAGGGATAATGATATCAGGATAGGCGGTACGCCTTATCGTTTTAAGGATTCTGCGCCGCTTGCATTTTTAGAAAAGGAGCTGTTTCGGTATCCGTTTAACACCTGTGATGATTGTAGCGGAATTTCGGTGCATGCCCTGGCAAATCCTCAGGCGGAGGCAGCGTTTGTGGCAGAGGAGATTTGCAGGCTTGTGAGGGTAGAGAAGCTTCGCTACAGGGATATAGGCGTTATAGTTACTGACATTACAACATATAAACCATATCTTGTGCGGTATTTTGGCGAGAGCGGCATACCATTCTTCCTTGACGACAAAAAGAGCCTGATTGCGAATCCGCTGGTTGAGTATATCCGGGCGGTTATTGAGGTGGTTACGCGCGATTTTGATTATCAGAGCGTATTCAGGTATTTAAAATGCGGCTTTTGCGAGGCGCATTCCGATGCAGTTTTCGAGATGGAGAATTATGTGCTGGCTAGAGGAATTCACGGCATAAATGCGTGGAAACAGGAGTGGGAGCCGCTTTATGCGGGCGGAGAGCATCTTAACATGGAGTGGCTTAACAGTGAGAAAAATGAGCTGCTTTCGCCGGTGTTTGAGCTTGCCGGGACTCTTAAGGGAGAGGACGGGCTGACGATATCGTCTGCAATAAGGTCGCTTTATGACTGGCTTGAGGGACAGTATGCCGATGGCATGCTTGATAAGATGGCAGAGGAGTTTGAAGGCCAGAGAGAATATGCGCTTGCAAAGGAGTACAGTCAGGCGTATGGCATGGTGCTGGAGCTTTTCGACAGGCTTATGATGCTTGCGCCGGATGAGCATATATCGGTAAAGGAGCTTTCGCAGGTGCTGGATGCGGGCTTTGAAAAAATAAAGGTCGGTATGATTCCGGCAGGTATTGACAGGATCATGGTCGGGGATGTTACACGAAGCAGACTCAAGGATATAAGACATTTGTTTTTTATGGGCATGAACGACTGCTTTATTCCGAAGGCAAATGACAGCGGAGGCATTCTTTCAGAGCTTGACAGGGATATGCTGTCGGCAATAGGCATCGAGCTGTCGCCGGGTGCAAGAGAGAGCAGCTTTATTGAAAGACTGTACGTTTATCTGGCGCTTACAAAGCCGCAGGACGGCCTTATGATTTCATTTTCAAAGAGCAGCATGGCAGGCAAGGGCTTAAGACCATCCTCGTATTTAAAGTCGGTAACAAAGCTTTTTGAGGGCATGCAGATAATAGATGAGGATGAAAATAAGGATTTATTCAGGAAGATTATTTCCAGGGAGGCGGCTTTAAAGCTTCTGATAGATGGACTCAGGGACTATGATAATGCGAGGGAGAACAGTTCATGGCGGGAGCTTTACGGCTGGTTTCACAGGAATATAGAAAGCGCTGAAAGCCTTAAATTCCTGCTGGATAATGCATTTTTCACATACAGGGGCGAGAGCATTGGCAGGGAGCTTGCGTCAAAACTGTACGGAAGCGAGATAACCGGAAGCGTTACAAGAATGGAGCAGTATGCGGCGTGCGCCTATGCACAGTTTTTGTCATACGGGCTTAAGCTTAGCGAGCGCAGACGGTTTGAATTTGCGGCGGTTGACATGGGCAATATGTTCCACAGCTCTATTGAAAATTATTTTAAATGCCTTAGGGATGACAGGCTGGCACTGTCAGAGCTTACTGAAGAAAAAAGAATAGAATATGTTAAGAAAAGCGTGGAAATGGCTTATGAAAATAACTCTATAAGCGTGTTAAAGAGTACCTCGAGAAATCAGTATATGCTAAAGAGAATTGAACGTGTCGTTGATAAGACGGTGTGGGCGCTCGCAGAGCAGATAAACAAAGGCAGCTTTGAACCTGCAGGCTTTGAGGTGCAGTTCGGGAACGGCAATGATGCGATGGTGGTTACACTTGACGAGGGTGAGACTATGCGCTTAAGGGGCAAGGTTGACAGGATTGACACCTGCAAAAACGGCGACGATATTCTTGTCAGAATAATTGATTATAAGACCGGAACACAGGATTTTGAAGCCGCAAAGGTATATAACGGTCTGCAAATCCAGCTGGTGGTTTATCTGGATGCGGTTATGAGGCGTGAAAAGCTGTTGAATCATGATAAAAATGTACGTGTTGCGGGCATGTTTTATTATAACATTTCTGACCCTGTGATTGACAGTGATACGGCGGCGCTCCCTAAAGAGCTTGCACTGCTTGAAGCACTCGGAAAGCTTAAGCTTAAGGGTCTTGTAAATAATGATACTGAGGTTATCAGATTGTTGGATACTGAAATTGACGGCAGCTCGAATGTAATTCCGGTGACGCTTAAGGATGGAGAGGTTAATGAAAAGAAGTCTGACGTGGCAAGCGATATTCAGTTTACAAGGCTGATAGAGCATGTGCAGGAGAATATCAGGCACTCTGCAAATGAGATGGCAGGCGGAAATATAACAGCGGCGCCATATCGTCTGGGAAAGCATACGGGCTGTGATTACTGCAGGTTTAAATCGGTATGCGGATTTGACTTAAGAATTCCGGGGTATGCCTACAGAAGGCTGAATTCGTTTGGCAATGAAGAGCTGTGGCAGAAGCTTGCAGCACAGGCAGCCGAGGAAGCTGCACCTGCAGAGAAGAGCATAGCGACGGCTGCCGAGGAAGCTGCACCGGCAGAGAAGAGCATAGTGTCGGCAGCCGAAGAAGCTGCACCTGCAGAGAAGAGCATAGCGACGGCTGCCGAGGAAAACTCTGTGGCGGATATTGAGAATTTTATCGGAAAGGAGGACGGGGTATAATGGCAACACAGTGGACAGATGGACAGCTAAAGGCTATTGAGCTTAGAAACAGGGATATTCTTGTGGCGGCGGCAGCAGGAAGCGGAAAGACCGCTGTGCTTGTTGAGAGGATTATCAGGATGATTTCCGAGGGTGAGAAGCCTCTTGATATAGACCGTCTTCTGGTGGTTACATTTACGAATGCGGCGGCTGCACAGATGAAGGAGAGAATAGGTGCGGCACTGGAAAAAAGGCTGAATGATGAGCCGGAAAATGTGCATCTGCAAAGGCAGCTGACACTGCTTAACCACGCAAAGATAACGACTATTCACAGCTTTTGCCTTTATCTTGTACGAAATTATTTTGACAGGCTGGACATAGACCCTGATTTCAGAATAGCGGATGAGGGTGAGATTAAGCTTTTGCGTGCGGACGTGATGCAGAAGCTTTTAGAGGAAAGCTTTGAAAACGCAGAGCCTGATTTTGTGGAATTTGTGGAAAGCTATGCTGCCGGAAGGGATGATAATGTTTTAGAGGAATACCTTGACAGACTTGATACATTTGCGGGCGGATATCCATTCCCTGAGGAGCAGCTTATGCTCTGGCAGGAGGAGCTTTCTAAAACAGAGCCGGAGCAGTTCATGGATACGGAGTGGATGAAGAGACTTATGACGGATGTAAGTCTGCAGGCAAGGGAAGTGCTTGCCGAGTATGAGGAGGCGAAAAGACTCTGTCTTGACAGCGACGGTCCGGATTTCTTTCTTCCTATGATTGAGTCTGATATGCAGATAGCAGTCAGACTTAGTGAGGCTGCGGATTATAATGAGGTAAACGAAATCCTGGGCGGCATGAGCTTTGTGCGAAAGCCTGCAAAAAGGAAGACGGAGTGCGATATAGCTAAAAAAGAGCGCGTATCGGCATTAAGAGACAGGTGCAAGGATGCGCTTAATGAGCTGAAAAAGATGTACTGTGTATCTGATATCAAAGAGCTTTCATTTTTGCTTAAGCAGTCGGAGGCGCCGCTTAAGGCATTGCTGAAGCTGGCTGTCGAGTTTGGCAGGAGATATGCGGAAGCAAAAAAAGAGAAGAATATAGTCGATTTCGGAGATTTGGAGCATTTTGCACTTAAGATACTTATTGATAAGGGCGAAAACAGTTATGCACCGTCTGACGCTGCGGATGCTGTCAGTAAAATGTTTGATGAAATTTTAGTTGATGAGTATCAGGACAGCAACAGGGTACAGGAGCTTATTTTAAAAAGCGTATCAAAGGAACGCTTTAATATGCCGAACATTTTTATGGTTGGTGATGTTAAGCAGAGCATTTATAAATTCAGGCTTGCAAGACCGGAGCTTTTTATTGAAAAGTACAATACATACACAGATGACGATTCCTCTTATCAGAAGATTGATCTGCACATGAATTTCAGAAGCAGAAGCGAGGTGCTGGATTCGGTAAACTATCTGTTTGACCAGATAATGACTAAGAAGCTCGGAAATATTGAATATGACGAGGCGGCAAGGCTGAATGCGAAGGCTTCGTATCCTTTACATGACGGAAGCTTAAATACAGAGCTTATGATAGTTGATGTATCGGACGAGGCGGTGGAGCTTCTGGATGATGAAAATGATTATCAGAGTAAGGAGCTTGAGGCGTTTGCAATTGCAAAAAGAATAAAGGAGCTGACCGATAAGGATAATGGCTTTATGGTGTATGATAAGGACACCGACTCTATGAGAATGGCGCAGTACAGCGATATAGTCATATTATTAAGAAGCTTTACGGGCTGGGCAGAGGTGTTTGTAAATACACTTGCGGAAAATGGCATTCCTGCATTTGCTGAATCTCAGACAGGGTATTTTGATACGCTGGAGGTCAGGACAGTTCTGGATTTATTAAATGTAATTGATAATCCGATACAGGACATTCCATTGGCGTCGGTGCTGAAGTCACCGGTAGGAGCATTGTCAGATATAGAGCTTGCCCGGATTGTGGCAGAATATAAATCAAGACCAGAGGAAAGTGCCGCAAAGCTGATGAGTGTGGATTTTGCAGAGGCTGATTTGCAAAATGCAGATGAAGGCGGTTATTTTAATAATGTTGAATCGGCACAGACAGATGAGGGATATTGCTTTACTGATGATGAATCAGTGCAGAAGGCTGAGGCAGGTTGTTGCGTTAATGATGAAGAGCGCGCAAAGCTACAGAAGGAAGCATTTGATATCAGTAAATTTGAATATGAGGGAAGCGGCCTTTACGGTGCGTGCCTGTATTATATGAAGCATGGCAGTGATTCCGGGATTGCAGGAAAGCTTGAAAGATTTTTCGCAATGAGAGAAGAGTTTGCGAAAATGGCTTTATATATGAGCCTTGATGACCTTATAAGGACTATTCTGCAAAAGTCGGGCTATGGAAGTGCGGCTTCAGTGATGCCGGGCGGCAGAGTGAGAGAGGCAAATCTTGAGATGCTTATCCAGAAGGCTGCTGAATTTGAGACTACAAGCTATCACGGATTATTTAATTTTATAAGATATATTGAAAATCTTAAGAAGTATTCGGTGGATTTCGGAGAGGCTTCAGTTATCGGCGAAAATGATAATATTGTAAGACTTACCACCATTCATAAGAGCAAGGGTCTGGAGTATCCGATAGTAATTGCTGCGGGCATGGGCAAGAAGTTCAACATGCAGGATAGCAGGGCAAGAATACTTTTAGAGCCTGACCTTGGCATAGCTGCAGACAGCATTAATCTGGATAAAAGAGTCCGCACAGCTACGCTGGCAAAGAAGGTATTTAAAAGGCAGATTAATTTATCATCGCTGGGCGAGGAGCTGCGTATACTTTATGTTGCAATGACAAGAGCAAAGGAGAAGCTGATACTTACCGGCTGTGACAAAAATGTGCAGGGTATAATAAAAAAGTGGCAGAGCATTGCCGTACTTAATGATTTGCAAATACCTTATACCTATCTTTCAAATGCATCTTCATATCTAGACTGGCTCATTATGGGGCTTATGCGTCATCCGTCCATGCAGAATATATTAAGGGATTATAATATGGATGCTGCGGACATTTGCGCTCTGACCGGAGCCGGGTTTGATATAAAAATAATATCGCCGTCGGATATTATAGTAACGGCTGTCGGCGAGGATATTATTACTCTGGGTAAAAAGGAAGAATTGATAAACTGGAATGACAGTATAGTTTATGACGCAGAAGCAGCAGAAAAGATAAATGAGCTGCTCTCATACAAATATCATAAGGCGGATGAGCTGGATATGCATATGAAGATGTCCGTGTCGGAATTAAAGCGCAGGGGCGCAGGTATTGAGGATGAGGATGAGTCGGTGAAGGCGTCATGGCTCAGACTTACAGACAGCCGCAGGGGAACTTCTCAGGCAGAGAGCAAACCGCATGATGAGATGATACCTGAAACGGAAGTGGGCAGCAAATCACAGAAAGAACTGGCGTTTGAGAACAAAGTGGTGAGCGAATTACAGAAAGAAGCGGTACTTGAAGACAGAGTGGATAGTAAATTGCAAAAAGAAGCAAAAACAGGCAATATTGTGGAGGATAAGCCACGAAAGGTTCCTGAATTTGCAGCAGAGAGCGTGGCTGCGGACGGAGCCCTTAAGGGAACCGCAATGCATAAGTTTATGGAGCTTATTGATTTTAAAATGCTTTTAAATCCGGGCATAGATGTAAAAGGCTTTGTGCTTGGACAGAAGGAAAAGTTTATAGAAGAGGGACGCATTTCCCATGAATTTTACGAAAGCATTGATGAAAGAAAAGCAGTCAGCTTCTTAAAATCTCCGCTTGCAAGGCGTATGGCAGCGGCAGCAGGTGTTGGCAGGCTCTATAAGGAGAAACAGTTTGTTATGGGTGTTCCGGCGCACAGAATCGGCGGCGAATACCACGGTGACGAGCTGATACTTGTTCAGGGTATTATTGATGCTTATTTTGAAGAGAATGGCGAATTAGTGGTGGTAGACTACAAGACGGACGCTGTAAAAAGCGCAGACGAGCTTATATCAAGATATAAGGCGCAGCTTGATTATTATAAGCTGGCACTTGAGCAGATAACCGGTAAAAAGGTGAGAGACAAAATCATTTATTCATTTAAGCTTAACAAGGAAATAAGAATACCATAGAACAAAAGAAGGTCTGTAAATAAGATAGTGTATAATTAATTAAAGAGAGTCCGCAATGGCGGGTGCTCATAAGAAAGTTTTGTATCAAAACGACTTTGGCATCTGTCTGAGCGGGTTGGCAAACAAAAGCGGATTGTTGTTTTACAGCAGTCCGTTTTTTGTTGCCTATTATCTCAAAATGAGTTGCGGGTATTGTTATGGACGATACTTCTTGAAGTGTGAAAACGAAACTTCTTGAAGTGTCAAAATGATAATTCTTGAAGTGTGAAAATCACACTCAAATAATACTAAATATAGTAATACTGATATGAATAAGACTAATCTTTCTTTCCTTCCGGGAAGCGAACCGAAGGAAGCCTGTACAAAATTCGTTAACGACTGTTCCTTGCGTCATGCCTTAGTGCATAGCTACGCACTGTATTAAAGATCGATCTGTATTTGCTCTGATCGGAAGCCCGGCAGGCCACCCAGTACGTGGCATGGGCGTCTTCGTCGCTGATCGGAACGGACACTCTTCCGGGTATCTGAACTCCCATTTCGATCATGCGGTCGGAGTTGAAAAATGGCAGGGCCGATGCTTCGATCAGTTCTCCCAGGGCCTCAAGACCACGCTGTACCAGAAGGTCTTCTTCCGAAAGATGCTTTTTGCAGATGTCCATCCAGAAGCCGATCTTTCCGGAAACCAGAATACGCATTCCAAGCATCTCCGCAAAGGAGATGCTTTTCTTTTGGGCAAAGGGGTGGTTCTCGTCCACGGTAAGGCAGATCTGCTCATCCATGTAACGCTGACAGTACAACATTTTATCTTCTGGAAGGGAATGCAGGATCACAAGGTCATACTTCCGGTTCTTCAGCCCTGTCAGCAGAAGCTCGTCCGTATCGACCAGTTCAGTGAGAATCGTTTTTTCAGAGAGGTATTCCTGCAGGGCAGGCATCAGTTCGTTGATCGGAAACGGTGAGCTCGACCCGATACTGACAGTTCGCAGGCTGCGGTCGTATGCCAGTACATGGTCGATCAGATCCTGGTTAGCCTGCAGGGCCTTCTCCGCGTATTCAGCGGCCACCTTGCCGGTCTCATTTAAGGAAAGCTTGCTGTTTTCCCGGTGAAAGATAGACACGCCCAGTTCTTCTTCCAACTTTTTCATGGAACGGGATAGGGTCGGCTGCGTAATATGCAGTTCCTCCGATGCTTTTAAGAGTGTTCCGCATCTCGCAAATGCCGCGAACTGTTCCAGCAGATAGGTCTCGATCATATTTTTACCCCCCTATTGTATTCGTATTACGTATACCATTATATACAAGAAGCAGTAGACTTGCAACTGATTTCTATATATAATTGGCACAGAAAGAAGAAAACAGCCTATAAATGACACGAAAGCGAAAGGAGATCAAATCATGGAATATTTCACTCTCAGCAACGGAAACAAAATGCCTATGGCAGGCATCGGTGTGTTTATGATGTCCCCGGCAGAGGCGGAAGAGGCGGTGGAGAGCGCTCTTAAGAGCGGTGTACGTCTTATCGATACCGCAAACGGCTATATGAACGAATCCGGCACCGGCCGCGGGATCAAAAAAAGCGGTGTTGCCAGAGAAGAGATCTTCCTCGTCACCAAGCTCTGGCCCACGGTCTATGAAAAAGAAACGGCGATCGATGAGAGCCTGGCTCGTCTCGGCACCGGCTACATCGATCTTCTCTTCCTCCATCAGCCGACGGACAACTGGCGCGAAGGATATAAGAATATCGAGAAGGCTTATAAAGAAGGCAAGGTCAAGGCCATCGGTCTGTCCAACTTCCCGGAGGACCTGCTGCAGGAAGCTATTGATACCATGGAGATCAAGCCCCAGGTCGTGCAGGTAGAGGCCCATCCTTACTTCCCCCAGACTGAGCTCAAAAAGATCCTTGCGGAAAACAACATGGGTCTTATGGCCTGGTATCCTCTGGGCCACGGCGACAAGACCCTGACCGGGCAGCCCATTTTTGCCGAGCTTGGCACCAAGTACGGCAAGAGCCCCGCACAGATCATTCTCCGCTGGCACATCCAGAGCGGCAATGTGGTGATCCCCGGCTCCAAGAATCCTGATCATATCCGCGACAACTTCGATATCTTTGATTTTGCCCTGACCGATGAGGAAATGGCAGAGATCGCAAAGGTTGACAAGGGCGTCCGTTACTACAATGGTACTCCCGAAATGGTCGCCGCCTACAAGACGATGGAGCTCGGTCCGGATCTGTAAAGAACAGGAGGTAAAAATCATGGCAAAGGAATTAGTCGTATACTTCTCCGTCTACGGCACGGCAAAGATCGTAGCTGAAGAGATCGCAAAACAGACCGGCGCGGATATTGCGGAGATCGAGCCTGTCGCCCCCTATGACAGCAACCGGGATCATTACAATGCCCTGGCCCGCCTGGCAAAGAAAGAACATGACGAGAATCAACGGCCGGCGATCAGGAACGAGATCGACATCGAAAGCTATGACAGGATCTATATCGGGTACCCCATGTGGTGGTATACCTTCCCAATGATCATTTACACCTTCTTCGACAGGTACGACTTTTCCGGGAAGACCATCATCCCCTTCAACACCCACATGGGCTCCGGGGACGGCGGCACCTATGATACGATCCGCAAGCTGGAGCCGAAGGCAAAGGTCCTGACCGGACTCCCGGTGGAGATGCGGGACGCGGAAAAAGGCCCGGCAAAGGCCGTTGAAAAGTGGCTGAAGAGCCTGCATTGATTATACGACAGAAGAAACAAACGAAGCAAAGAAAAGGAGAAACACTATGGATACTCAGAAAGTTGTTTTTATGAATAAAGAGCTCGGACTCAGACTGGCGGGACTTCTCCGCCTTCCGGAAGGATTCAATCTGAGCAAAAACTACCCTGCCATTGTTCTTACCGGTCCGATGCTTTCCGTAAAGGAACAGGCACAGTCTGTTTACGCCGAGAGGCTAACAGAAGCAGGCTATATCACGCTGGTATTCGACGGAGCCTACTTCGGAGAAAGTGAAGGGCTGCCGCGTGGACAGGAGCTTCCCAATGTCAAAGAAAGCGACATTGAAGGCGCGGTAGATTACCTTTGCAGTCTTCCGTATGTGGATCAGAACAGGATCGGGGGCCTCGGCATCTGCGGTTCCGGTTCCTATATGTCCGTGGCAGGTGTCAGGGAACCCAGGCTGAAGGCCATCACTGCCATTGTCCCTGCTATTTCCAACATTGCCACTTCTCCGATGATGGGCTTCTTCAAGCCGGAGGAGGAAGTGAAGGCCGCCAAGGAAGCCTATGACAAAGGTGAGGGCAATCTGATGTATCTCAACTTTATGCCCAGAGCCTTTGATGAAGGGGCGGCTTACTATTACTCCAGCCGTGGTACTCACCCAAGATGGTCCAATCAGGTCGTGGCATGGAGCCAGCTGGAGCTGATTAAATACAACGTGACCGAGATCATGAAGAGCATGCAGAAGCCTTACTGCGTGATCAGCGGCGAGAATGCCTGGTCAAGACCTTCCTCAACCGAGATCTTTGAAGCAGTCCACGGCGAGAATAAAGAAATGCATGTCATCCCCGAGGCAAGCCACTTCGACATGTACGATCTTGCGCCGTTTGTATCGGAAGCCTTTGACTACATCCTTCCGTTCTTTGCGAAAAATCTGTAAATAACAATCATCCAAACGTCTGCCACGGAGAGGATCAGATCTCCGGCGGACTTTGGGCATTATTACCAAACAGGAGGTACTCATGAATTCATTCACATACAGCTATCCCGTAAAGGTCTATTTCGGCGAAAAGGCGGCGAAAAACCTGGCAGCCGAACTCACCAATGCTGGTCCGAACGTCATGCTCGCCTACGGCGGCGGTTCGATCAAAAAGAATGGCGTCTATGATGAACTGATTGGAATCCTGAAGGACGCCGGGAAGACCGTAACGGAGTTTACCGGGATCATGTCCAACCCGACCTACGCGAAGGTTCAGGAGGGCGCTGTTCTGGCAAAGGAAAATAACATCGACTTTATCTTGGCTGTGGGCGGCGGCTCCGTCATCGACTGCTGCAAGATCATCTCTGCCCAGGCAAAGCTGGACAAAGACATCTGGGAGCTGGAGTATACCGATCACAAGCAACCGACGGAATTCATTCCTATGGGAGCCGTGGTCACTGCCTTCGGCACCGGCGCGGAGATGAACAACGGCGCGGTCATCACCAACGAGGAAAAGATACTGAAATCCGCTCTCTGGGGCGCATTTTACAGCTTTGCGATTCTGGACCCGGCTTACACGATGACCATGCCGATGAAGCAGGTGATCTCCGGTGCGTTCGATTCTCTTTCTCACAGCATGGAGACCTACATGGGCTCTCCCAGAGAAGTGAACCTCTCTGACGAGATCAATGAGGCCACCCAGAGAAACATCATCCGGAACATCCGTGCCACACTGAAGGATCCGCAGGACATCCAGGCAAGAAGTGAGCTGATCTGGGCTGCGGCCATGGCGGAGAACGGAATCTTAAAGATCGGCAAAGCCACGGATTTCCAGTGCCACATGCTGGAACACCAGCTCGGTGCCTACACCGATTGTAACCATGGACAGGGGCTGGCGGTGCTGCACCCGGTGCTTTACAGGCATATGATGCCGGAGGCAAATCACCAGTTTGCCAGACTTGCGACTGAAGTCTGGGGGATCGATCCAGCCGGAAAAAGCGAAGCAGAACTGGCAGAAGCCTTTGTAGACGCTCTTATCGCCTTTATCAGGGAGATCGGTCTGCCAACCACTTTTGCGGAGATGAACATCTCTGCTGATACCGACTTTAAGGCGATCGCGGATTCCACGGTCCTCACCGGCGGATGTGCGAAGAAGTTCATAAGAGATGAATTATTGGAGGTATTACTCGAATGCAGATAAGAAGACTATTCGCGGTACTGCTTGCCGCAGTTATTGTATTGACACTTGCAGCTTGCGGAACAGGCAGCAACACGCAAGATTCTTCAGATAACACAAAAGCACAGGAAACGACTGCGGCGGGTACTGAAAGCACTGACTCAGCCACAGCCTCGGCGGAGACTTCGGAACAGCCGTCATCAGATATTTCTGATACGGAGACAGCTGAAAACAAGATCCTGGTCGTGTATTTCTCCTGGTCAGGCCATCTAGACAGCATGGCACATTGGGTGGCGGATGAGACCGGAGGTGATCTTTACCGCGTGACGGCAAAGGATCCTTATCTGGAAAACTATAATCAGACTGCCGACCGGGCCAAACAGGAACAGGATAACGATGTGCGTCCGGAGATTGTAGTAGATATCACGGAAGAACAGATGGCGCAGTACGATACGGTTTTCTTCGGCTTCCCGGTATGGTGGTACGATCTTCAAATGTCCATGTGGACCTTCCTGGAAAACTATGATTTCTCGGGCAAGACGATCATCCCGTTCTTCTCTCATGAGGGCAGCTCGAACGGTGCCGGAGCTCTGCCTACCATCGAAAAGCTGGCTGAGGAAGCCACAGTAAGAAGCGATGATGCTTTATCGATTCGAGGCGGAAAGGTTGACGGCTCGGAAAATGATGTCCGGGAATGGGTCAAAGGCTTAAATTACTGATTCGCACTTATAAGGCAAAGGAGTTCATGAATGAAAAAGATATGGTCTGTTCTGGTTGCAGCCGCATTGATCTTCACTCTTGCGGCATGCGGAAATTCAAACAGCAATAATACGGATTCAAACGAGAAAGGAACTGCAGAGTTTACCGGCAAAGCACTTGTCGTCTATTACTCCAGCTCCGGCAATACTAAAAGGGTCGCTGAATTTGTCGCAGACGAACTGAATGCAGACACTTTTGAAATCGTTCCGAAAGAGATCTATTCTGATGCAGATCTGAACTGGAGGGACCGCTCAAGCCGCGTAAACAAAGAGCATGACGATGTTGCGCTGCAGGATATAGAACTTGTTTCAACGGAGGTTCCGAACTGGAGCGAGTACGATGTGGTGTTATTCGGTTATCCAATCTGGTGGCGTGAAGCGGCATGGGTCGTGAATAACTTCATCAAGAACAACGACTTCACAGGGAAAACAGTTGTGCCATTCTGTACCTCTACAAGCTCCGGTCTGGGAGACAGCGGGAACAATCTTGAGAAAATGGCCGGTACCGGCACCTGGCTGGAAGGCAGACGGTTCAATGAGAATCCGAGTGAGGACAGCATCCGGGAATGGGTACGGGGATTGGACCTGGAATGATTCGCTCCGTGATAGAAGGTGCCTCTTCCACGGAGAGCAAGATACCGGCACCGACAGACATTGACTTTGGACATGAACTGATCCGAGGGTTCCTCTTTGACAACGTTCTGCACAGTGAAAGCGACGTGGATATCCACTTCGGACTCTACATCCCGGAAAGCTACGAGGGCTCCGAGCCTTATGCGCTCTACGTTACATTGCCCGGTTACGAAGGGCTGTACTTCCAGGGCGTTGGCGTGAATATCCGTGCCGAAGATTACGGGATCGAAGCACAGAAATACAACGAAAAAATGATCATCGCTGCCCCGCAGCTGAACGATTGGAGAGAAACCTCCGCCAGACAGACGGTGGCATTGACCCGATACTTGATCAGCCATTACAACATTGATCCTGAGAAGGTTTACTTGAATGGCTATTCGGGTGGAGGCGAGACTGGATCCATGATCATGGAGATCGCTCCGGAGCTGTACACAGCCTTCCTTCACTGCTCTTCTCAGTGGGACGGTGACCTGGCTCCCCTGGCAAAAGCCGGAACGCCAATCTATATGGTGACCGGTGAGAACGACAGCTATTACGGCAGCTCTTCTGTGCGGGAGACCTATGATAAGCTCGTTCAGCTTTACCGGGACAAAGGCCTCACGGATGATCAGATCGAGAAGCTGGTCGTTTTAGACCTGAAAGACCAGGCGTGGTTCGACGCA
>JAFRXK010000072.1 GCA_017442865.1 Lachnospiraceae bacterium
AAATCCTCGTGTCGCTGGTTCGATTCCGGCTCTGGGCATTTTGTGTATTTATTAATATACACATTTCCATAAATTTTTTAATTTAATATGGATGGGACATTAGCTCAGGCGGTAGAGCACTTGACTTTTAATCAAGTTGTCGCGGGTTCGAATCCCGCATGTCTCATTAAAAGAGCCTAAAGGTATACACTTTTAGGCTTTTCATTGATTGATTCAAACACAATATCAAGATGAGATATGTTATTATTTACTGCCACAAGCTCATGTGCAAAATGCTCATATTTTTTTGTGGTTTCAATGCTCTCATGTCCCATCAGGATGCTTAAATCATATACATTAGTATTACCATAAAGTTGCAAATTGTCAATGCAAAAATTTGTGGCATAGTTATGTCTAAGCTTATGTGCCGTTATATCTATTCCAGTACGATGCTTTAAACGATTGATAAAAAGCTGTACGGCATTTCTGGTCAGCTGATTACCATATCTGTCAACAAATACATACTCGGCATTTCCAAAAGGACAAAGTGTAAAATATTCGTTTAAAAGCTGCATTGAATAATTCCCTACCGAAACAAAACGGTCTTTTGCACCTTTGCCAGTAACTTTAAGTATATGACAATCAAAATCAATATTTAATTTTAGAAGAGTTCTTACCTCACTCTGACGAACACCGGAATCAAGCATAATGGCTACCATGGCTTTATTACGAGCTTCCAGCCACAAACATGAATTATGCATACTGTCAAATATCATCTTAATTTCAGCTGCGTTATAGATATGTACATTTTTCTTTGGTGTTTTAAGATATTTAATTTTATATGGATTAAATGATAAATCATAATTATCATATATCCAGCACAAAAAAATCTTAGCATTGCGAACATAAGTAGCAGCTGTATTTCGTGATATCTTTGAATCATGCAAAAGCGAAAGTATATAGGAATCTACAATATCCTTTGTAAGATATCTATAATCCATATAGAAACCTACATATCGCAAAAAACGCAGGATATGATACTTATAATCCTTAATACTTTCAACAGACAGTCCCTGCAGTTCTTTTTCGGCAGAGAATTCTTCATAAAGATGTTGAAGTGTCACTATTGATACCTCCTTCATATATTGATCAGGATATAGACATAATGAATATTGTGGCCATATCCTGACCAATATATATAATTAAATAACAAGCAAATCCGGTATCCAGTAGCTTCTGGATCATACAGTCAGATGATCGGCAGTTATATTGCTGATTATCTGCTGTGCCTGTTTCGCCGGCGCGCGCCCGCAAGTAGCATATCAGCCAGGATTATCGCGATATGGATGCTACTCCATATGTGCTGCTAAAATCTATCGCTCCTTAACCTTTACTTCACAATATAACTGTTCATCGCTTTTATCACTGAGTGACAGGTTAATCATGGCGTTATAGCAGCTTCGCTTTCTGCTCATCACAGCTGTCTGATATCACGTTGCCGGATTGCTTCTAGGTTGTCAATGTGCGATAAATTAAATCTCATTGAATAATTACAATATGTTTGTCAATGAACCTCCTTAAGAAAAGGATTTTTATGCGGGTTCACAAAATTAAGTAATTATTCTTGTCAGCACAGCCGGGAGAAGCTGTGCTCCCAACAGTAATTACTTGTTATTTATTAAATCAGGGAAAAGCTCATTAATTGATATACCGTAATAGCTGCTTAAATCATACGCAACCTTTAAACTTGGTCTGCAATAGCCCTTTTCGATTTTACTGAGATACTGCTGTGTAATTCCTAAAGAAGAAGATATATATTTTTGGCTTCTATTACCACGAGCTTCAATTAATTTTTCTCTTTTGTGCACTTTTAAAACCACCACCTTATCAAATTAAGCACTTAAATACACGAAAAACTTTTCTACTAAAACAACTATAACACGTAAAAATATTCGTGTCAATATTATTTAAAAAAATATAGGAGAAAATATGAATAATAGAATACAACAATTGAGAATTAATAAAGGATTATCACAAAATGAAATTGCTCATATTTTAGGAATAACTACTCGGGCATATCAAAATTACGAATATGGAACAAATGATCCACAGGCAAAAACATTAATACAATTATCTGACTTATATAATGTTACTATTGATTATCTAATAGGGCGAGATGATAAATACAGCATTAACGAAAATCTGCCTGATGATGAAGTAAAAATGTTAAACGCTTACCGCAAATGCTCACAGGCTGGTAAACAGTATTTGATCAATAAAGCTGAAGTAATAGCTTTTGAAGAAAAAGCTGAAAAACAGACAGCAACAGCTGAAAAGGAAGAATTATTAGCTTAGAAGAATATCGTCGCAAAAAAAAGAAATAAAGCCCTCTTAATAAAAATGCTTATCAAGAGGGCTCTATTTACAAAGTTAATTCATAAAATTTATTTTATCATTGTAACAATCATATATAAATTCATAATCACAATTTTCAGAATCACATTTAAAATATCTCATATATTTTTCTAACTTATACGGCTTAACAATACCATCACATTTTTTACATCGACATATTTTGAACCATTTTTCAGATTCATATAATGAGTATTTTGATTTATAATCACAAGAATTACATTTATAAAATTTATTGTGTTGCCTGCTGATTTTTACACATTCTATAAGTCCATCTTTACATTTTAAGCAATATCCTAATATTTCTCCGGTTGGTTCTGTTTGTATTTCCTCTTCTCTATTCCAAGAGCCAACAAATCCACATTTTTTACATTTATAATATGCTTGTCCTTTTTGATAAAATGGAATACATAACTCTAATTCTTTACACTTTTCGCAGTAAATATATGATATGCCTAATTCAAAATAATCGATAATTTGTGGTTTATTAATTACATTATCATTTTTAACAGCATTAGTATTCTTACTAGAATTATTTTTATTGTTTTTAGGAGTGAATTTTCTTGAACATACAGTACATCTATAATATTCCCTGTTACCCTTCTCTAACGGAACACACAATGTAACCTTTTTGCAATTTACACAATACTGATTCTCATATTTTCCGGTTACCTCTTCTTTGGAAAAAATATATCTGTTCAGATTGTTACATTCATCAATATGCATCCTACGTTCCTCATCAGAATGAGCTTCGCATTCTTTGAGCTTTCCATATGCTTCTTTCATTATGCTTTTATCTAAGGTAACAGGCTTTTCTGATAAAAGCTTATCAAAATCCTTTGTAAGGTTTTTATACGAAAAAATATAAGCATCTATATAAGATTCAGAATAGGTCCTCAGATTTTTTTTGCTGCACTCATTTCCAAACACAACTACTGGATAAATTAATTCTTCAAAATCATCAAGATATTTTTTTACATAGCGTACATCTGAGCAATTTTGATTTACTGCTGAAGCAATTTCCGGCCATGATACCTTTCTGTAATTCTTGGATTCAATTATATATATTCCTGTGTTATGTATGAATATAATATCGCTTTCATCAGTTGTCTTATATTCATTTCCAGTAGGTATATATGCGTTAAATATATAATATGCATCATCACCAGGAGTATATACTTTTGACAGCTTCCTATATATCAAATATTCTCCTCGTATGCCTTTGTTCTTTATCAGTTCTTTTATATCTTTTTGTGTGGAAAAATAGTAAATTGATTTGTAATAATTTTTAACTGATATTGCACCTAAACATATGGTCAATATAAGAGAAATCAAAATAAAAGAGCTTAACAGACTTATAGCAGCAATAAAATATAACATATTGTACTTATCTCCTTTATAAAATAATAACAACTAATAGTTGTGCAATTATTATATACTTTTATTAATTTGTGTGCAATATATTCCATCAACATTATTTTTATCGCTTTTCGACAATATAACAAGTTTTTCGACAAATTATATTTTTAATAAGCATATAAAATTATTAAAAAGAACACGAGCTATAGAGGTAGACTGATGAGAAAAGCTTGATAAGTCCGTACTCATTATGATTAAAGCGTGGATTGAAAAAAATTTAGTTGGAACATCAGACCCTCGTGCACACGGCAAAGGTCTTACATCCAACAGAAGCGGCCAGTGGAGATACCGTGTGGGCGACTACCGAATCCTGGCTGATATACAAGATGATACTCTTATCATACTTGTTATTGATATCGGACACAGAAGTAAAATTTATGACTAAAAAAAGCCCTCAAGTAACCATTTTGGTTACCTGAAGGCTTTTGTTTTTTTACTAACATTCAGTTCCATTACACCAGAGTTCTTCACATGCAAGGTCAAGCTCGTCATTCCAGCTGATGCCATATCCTCCGGCATCTGTTTTTACCGACTTAAATAAATCATGGTCATCTTCAAGCTGCCTGAACTGCGGAAGCTTGTTATACAAATGCCTAATGTCATATGTTTTCTTTACGCCATTCATGAAAAGCACGGATAAAACAGTATCATTAATAGGCTCTACCGACTGGATTGTACAAATCATAAATAATCACTCCTTACTTAATAGGTGGAAGCAGTTCAAATTCCTGAGTATTCCACATTTCATACAGCTTATCACGGTAACAATTTATAAAAGCCGTTACAGCCTTCTGCTGCTTTCCAGGAATGTCACCGGCAAGCATTTCACCATCTTCCAATAAAAATATTCCATTATAATCACCATATAAAGCATGTATATGAGGCGGATTATGCTCATCATCAATAAAATACATCTTTATAATAATTCCATCAAATCGAGATATTACAGGCAAAACTTATTACCTTCTTTCTTAAATATATTCAATTAACACATCTTTGTCAATCTACTTTCCATACCAAGCGACACCTTCGTATCGCCATCCGACACCGATGAGCATGTCTCTTTCAGTCGCGCTCGCCGTGTAGTGGTGAGCTCCAGCTGTGGCATTAGGATTGTAGAGCCTGTATATTGGATTTCCGCTTCCTGATGTAACCCACGATACACCTTCGTACTTCCAGCCGGCATTAAGCAGCATATCTTTTTCAGCGATACTCACCGTGTAGTGGTGATCGTCAGCAACAGGATTGTACAGCCTGTATACCGGCTGTTCATTGCCGGATTCAACCCAAGCAATGCCCTCATATCTCCACACCTTTGATGTGTTTATCAGGCTGGTTTTTTCGGACGTAATTGAGGTATAAAAATGCTCCCCAGAACGGGGATTATAGAATCGGTAAACAGGATCACCATTATATGATTTCATTAGTGCTCTGTATGACGGAAGACCATATCCGGCTATTGCTGGGTCGTTAAGCTCATGCAAAGTTGCTTCCACACTGTTATTATGGTTTCCTTCAACTGTATACACATATCTGTCATCAGAGCTGGTAACTATTCCGACATGATTGATTACGCTGCCATTGTAATGGTAGAATATAATATCCCCAGCTTTAGGGGCATATCCTGATGGCTCCGCCCATCGTCCGATGTTTTGAAACCATGCTGCTTCAGTTCTGCAGCGGCAGAAGGGCTTAATTACGTCTGCAGGAATACCTGCCTGATCAGCGCACCAGCTTACAAACATTGCACACCACGCATCCGAAGAATACCCGTACCATACACCGTACTTAGTCGGTGTATTCGCAGCTCTGTAATAGCCTATCTGCGTGGCTGCAACGCCTAACAAATCATCTAAATCATTGCCGGTATTTATATATGTATTTGGAAATGCATTAACGTCATCCGGTGCCTTTGCTGATGCAGCAGCCGGCATAAATACTGTTATCGCAAAAACAAACAGTAATGATGACAAAATTCTTAATTTCATTCTATTTAAATCCTCCGTATTTAAGTCAATTTTTTTGTATTACTTTCTTACTGCAGAAACTTTGTATTACTTTTTTATACGTGCAAATGCAATACGTTTAGTTCCTGATTTTTTGTATTACTTTTCGGCCTGGCTGTTTTGTAATACTTTCTGCTTTTCAAACTGGATAGCCATGTTCCGAATTTTCTGAGAGAAATTTTTGCCGGGAATGTTGTTGATAATCTTGTATGTTTCTTCATCCAACTTGATGCTTTTCTGAACATCACATCTTATACGTCTATAATGACCTCGCCGATATTCATACACACACATCACCATCCTCATCCTCAACAAAAAACGGACATGCATCCGAATTTTCAAAACACATATCCCATTCTTCATCTGTCATATCTTCATATCCACATACATTTATCAAACCAGCATCAAGTTCACTATATAAATAAAAACAAGACTTGCACTTCATAACAATCACCTCTAACTGCTTGATACAATAATCCAGTTGCCGTTATCCTTTATTAAGTCAATATCAAACTGGGAAATCTGCGTCATTTTTGTATACTGGTCAATATATTCAACATAAAACGCTGCATTGACTGCATCGCCTTCTTTTCTGCTTACTGCCGGCGAAAGCAGCTGTGAGAATATAAGAGTGCTGTCTACAGGTTCTAGACAGTTATCCCTCACGTAATATGCCAGCTCAGATGCAGACGCCTTAGGATAAAGCTTGAAAAAGCTTTCAAGAAAACTTATTATTTCTTCCCTGTCTGATGCATTTACTGAACCGTCTGCTGACTTTACAGGCGGCACGTAGGATGATTTACCGGGTGTGCTGCATAAAGTCGGGTTCCTCGTTATTACCATGTTGCCGTCCTCATCCGCGTGAACCGACACCCTGTATGATGCCGGATATGCCAGTGCATTTTCACCTTCCTTAATCCTCTGGCTTATGGTATACACAACATCATAATCTGTGCCGATAACGGTTCCTGATTCATAATCCGTTATATCCTCAACGCTCCATATCGCTATGTCATTAACTGATGAGCTGCACGGTACATCTTCCCTTACAGTACCCTTGTTAATCCTGCAGAGTTCATCTGTAAGATACCTGCCAAACTTTTCTTCACGCTTTCTGATGCCTGTCTGGGTATTCTCCCATGAGTAATAATCCCAAATAAAGTTCCTTACAAAAACCTGTACTCCGTTGACATCATGCAGCTTCTCAACAGTGGTATAGTTGGTTCTGTCAATAACCGTTGTTGTGGAATTGATATTGTTATATATGCCAAAGCCAATAGAACCTAATAACAAAACCCACAGAAGCATGGATGATACTCTGTGGGTTCCGGCACGTTTGATTTTTATTTTCTTTGCTTTATTGTCAAAATTGTCTATATCATTTTTCTTCGTTTTAAACATAATATTCCTCCTGATTATTTTTTTGCACGCCCGAACCCTGCAAAATGTGCCTGCCAGTATTCAGTATTTATATCAGCATATCCGATTGGATCGCCGGCATGGTACATACGGCCGTTTCCGGCATATATGCCAACATGGGTAATATATGATGATGTCTCATACGTTCCGCTGAAAAACACAAGATCGCCGGGCTGAGCATCCTCTGCTGATATGTGCTGCACTGCATTGTACTGTGCCTGTGCAGTTCGCGGAATGCTGATTCCTGCCTGCTTAAAACACCATGACGTAAGACCGGAGCAGTCAAATCCGGACTGTGGATTGCTGCCTCCCCAGACATATCTCCAGCCCTGGTATTTAAGAGCCTCATCAAATATTTTCTGTACCGTCTCATCATCAAACTCATTTGTGATTATATACTGCATCACATGTGGCACATAAAACATGCTGCCGTATTTATATCGCCATCCGCCGTTATATTGAACCGCAAGCTCATCCGGATATGCGATAGTCTCACCGCCGGATTTTATTCTGGCATATTCCACGGCAAGCTCAAAAGTATACTTCCCATCATCAGTATTTCGTGCAACATAGTTAATAAAGCCAGAACCATAGTTATATCCCTGAATGGCACTTTTAAGGTCACAGCCCTGACGCTCAGCCTGCCTTATGCAGGACGCAAAATAGAGCACGCCCTGCTCAATGGAAGCATCCGTTTCAAGTGTATCAGGTGGAAGCCCGAGGGATTCGGAAGACTGCATTACATCTTTGCCTCGTCCTCCGGATTCCACCTGCATTATCGCAAGAAGATAAGGCACATATCCGCTTATGCCGTACCGTGCTGCATACTGCTCAATCTGCGGACGGTATGCAAGCACTTCCTCAGACAGATTCATTCCCTGTGCATCACCAAAGCTGTCTGAATTATCAGACGTGACAATAAGCATTATAAAAGGTATAAGACACATTAAACCAAAGATAAAGAAAACTGCAGCACAGGCTAATATCAGTTTTTTCATTGCTTCATTTCCTTTCTTCTGGTTTTCCTGTTCTTACGTCCGGTATTCTGCCTGCTGCTTCGTTCCCGTTTTTCTTCCTGCTTGCGTTCATCCTTAATTGAACGCTGCACTGCCTGTCTGTCACCGTCAGGCATTTTATAATCCTTGATGCTTATGCCTCTTTCAGGATTTCTCCTTCGCTCAACTCTTTCAATTTCACGCTGAAGACTGTCCTTTGCATCAGCTTCAGGTGTATGGAATGCTTTGCGCTCTGCCTCTGCGTTCTTATGAGCATAACTGTTTGACCTGCGGCGGTTTTCACTTGTAACGTTAAGGTAGGTGATTGGATCTGAAAGAACTTTTCTCTTTTCTTTCTCAGCAACAGATGCTCTGTCTCGTCGTGACTGTTCTGCCTCAATCTCTGCCATCAGCTGTTCATATCCTGATTTAGTACGACTTTCGGCAGAAAGACTTGTACTGCTACGCTGCGCTTTTGGTGCGCTGCGGCTTTCTGCAGAATGGCTTGTACTGTCATGCTGCGTTTTTTGTGCGCTGCGGCTTTCTGTTGCTGTGACAGATGAATGGGAAGATACATCAGATGCAGGCTGCATGGTATTATTCCTGTTTGTATTTTCACGCTGCGTTTTTTGTGTGCTGCGGCTTTCTGCAGAATGGCTTGTACTGTCATGCTGCGTTTTTTGTGCGCTGCGGCTTTCTGCAGAAATACTTGTACTGCTACGCTGCGCTTTTGGTGCGCTGCGGCTTTCTGCTGCTGTGCCGGATGAATGGGAAAATGCATTAAGTGCAGGCTGTACAGTATTATTACGGCTGCCTTTATCACGCTGTTTTGCATCACGCTTCGCCTGCCTGTTGGCATTTCGTACAGCCTTATCCTCATGTATCGCCTGCCGGATGCTGCCTGTCGTTTTGCTCTTTGCCATAAATGCGATATGACGCACCCACATCACAGGCCTTCTTGCCAGACGTCCTGCATACTGCTCACTTTCACTGCCGTTAAGACCAATCATGCCGAGTATGTCATTGCGCTTGTAATATACGCCGACGTACACCATAAGCTGCAGCAGGCCGATTACAAGCACCGGATAACCGGCAGACAGTGTCCAGAGCATTGAGGATATGCAGAATGTTACGACAGCCAGTATCACAAGCCCGGCTCTCATCAGGATTATGCCAAAGAGCTTTTCAACTACTCTTTTGATGTTGCTGCTTTTGCCAGGAATCATTGAATATAGAAAACTCAGCGGCAGAAACAGCACATATATAATAAATAACAGCTGTGAAAATATCAGACTGCCCATCATAAGAAGTACATAAAATGATATTATTGCGTTGATTATCGTAATAAATACCGTCATGACAAGCCTGCTTACAGCGCCACGCATTGTCATAATGGTATTTCCGTTCTTTACTTCGGACTCAACAAGATCATAACGTGCATCACTGCCATATCCGGCTTCAAGATATGACATTATTTTATCCTCGCCTATCGCATCGGTATCAGTAGTGCCGAACTCTAAATACAGCCACGGACGGTATACCTGAATGCCGAACAATATACTCGATATATGTCCTTCAGGCTTCTCATCCATGCCCGGCATTACTATCTTTGTGCCGAGCAGCAGGGCGGAACTGCTTATGTCCTTTGAAAAATCATTGACCTTGTTGATAATCTGCGGCGAATATGCAATAAAAGATGCGGACAGTACAAATATCATAATAAAATCAATTACTGCAGAAACAGCCTTGCTGGTTTCATGCTTAAGAGCTCCTGTATACGCCACATAACTTCCAAGCATAAGAACAAGCAGCATAATAAACCCCGGATAAAAACCACCGCGGCTAAAGCCTGAAGGACTTATTCCGGCAAGCGTCTGAAGATTGCTGCCTATCATATCGGATACATCAGACAAAAAATCGAAACGGAATGCTTCACTGACAACATATCGTACAAGACTGCTTACGCTGATATTTGCATACCAGGCACAGCTCGTCATTACGTGGAAACAATAGAAAAGAGCTGAATATGTTAATGCATTCTTGAAATTCCACATCTTAAGGGGACTAAGAACGCTGTCATCATTGTAATAATCAAGCCTGTAGGCATCGACGCTGTAATCGGCATAATAGAATCTCTTTTCTGCAGATATGTCCTCATACCATCCGTTCTCACGCTCGCTGTATTCCTCATCGCTATCTTCTGAAGCTGCATAAGCAGTGAAAGATGAAAAGATAAAGGTAAAGGCAGTAATTACAGTCATAATCATTAATAATATTTTTTTTGCCATGTATATCAGCCTCCCTGCTTAACTGGCGGACGTGTGTCGAACGCATCGAACAAATCAGCAAATACAGGATGGAACTGCAGCACTCCGGTATGACCATATATATCCTGCATGAGGCACTGTCCGTTTTCAAGGGATTTAAGACGTTTCTGGCAGCCTTCGTCATCTGGATCAAGGCCGAAGAACTCAAGAGTGTTTTTAATCTCTTCAATGTCAGTGGAGCGGAAAGCAAATTTAAGACCGATATTATTTCTTATGTCCTCACCGCCTAAATCCGCTGCATTCTGCGTACAGAAATATATGCCTGCATTCATTGCTCGTCCTGCACGTACAAGCTTGTTTGCCAGTGCCCTGCCCTGTGCGACCTGCAGATAGCTCCATGCCTCATCGATGTCAACGATTTTAAAAATCTCCCTGTCGGATTTGATAAATTCAAGACAGAAGGAGCTGAGCGTCATCAGCACTGCTACGGATATCATTTCAACTGCAGTATAGTTTTCCGGGGATGTTCCCTTGTCAGGAAGTATTAAATCTGCAACCTGAATGATGTTAAGCTCTCCGGCTAAATCTATAGTCCTGACTGCAGAACCGTCAGAAAAAAGCAAATGTGCAATGTCGTAGTCTGCAAAAGCTTCTATATGGTCAGCTATGGCTTTTGCTGCAGGCTCTGCATCGATTCTAAGTACATCAATAACTTTTAAAAGCCCTCTTGCATCCATGCCGGAAACTGTTTTTACTGCGTTCCTCAGCCTTGTAAATCTGTCGCTGTCACGTATCGTTATTCCTGTAAGATATGTAAGTATGTCAAGGGCAAGTGCTTCCGCATCCTTGACATCCGGCATTATTACATATGGGTCAAGCATTCCCCTGTTCATATCCTCATTTGTTATGTTGACTATATTGATATTATCTGATATGTCAGTAAGCCTGTCCTTCCATCCGCCACGCTCCGATTTAGGATCAAGGATTACGGCTCTTGCACCGAACAAAACTGAATAATATACTAATAGATTATTTGAAAATGACTTGCCTCCTCCAAGGGAACCTAAGAATGCTGCACTCAATGCATTTGTAATGCTGCCTTTAACACCCTGGGCTGCAAGCCACGGCTTAATGTATACATTCCTGTCAGTATCAATGTTATAGCCTATATATATACCGTCAGGCTCACCGAGCTGATGCGATGCACCGAATCCGAGGCTTGCAACGGAATCTGACTTGACATACTGGATATAATCATTGATATATCTCTTTGATGATGGAATAAACTCACCGTGAAGCCCCAGCTGGTCCCCATAAGGACGTACAAGCTTTATGGTGCTGTAATAATCAGTTATTATGTCGCAGCGGCTGTTAAGCTCATCAAGGGAAGCTGCCGATACACGGACTATATAACTGAGCTTATATACACAGTCCTTTGACTTATCAAGATAATCCGCAAGCTCATCCGCATCATCAAGTGCTGCCTGAAGGCTGCCGCTGCCTCTGTGTCCGCTGCTGTATGCATTATTGTCAAGGTCATCAAGCTCAGCCTTCTTTTTGCGGATGATACTCTTGGATTCCATATTTGGCACGGCTTCAATGTTCATTGAAACGCTTACCGGAAAATCAAAATGCTCCTGACCGTAGTATAAAATCTCGTTGCCCGGAAAATCCAGCTCGTCAGTAATCTCGTTAATGGTCAGATAAGATACATACTGCTTGTCATGGTCTCTGTCAATCTCCAGATACCTGCCGTGCTCTGTTATCGCGCATCCGGTAAGGCGGATTATGTCATATTTCTTTACAAGTGTATTCTGCTTAAGCTGCTTAAGCTTAGGCTCATAATGATAATCCTCATATGCCGTGCCGGTGCAGCCATATATATGCTCTATAATATAGCCTGTATCACTTGTACTGCAGGACCTGATGCTGCAGAGTCTTGACAGTTTCTTTTCGATGTTATAGGCAAGTGCTTCATAACGCCTTACCTCCAAACTGCTTACGGAAGTAAAATCACCGGCAAGCTTCTCGTTTGCACTGTAATACCAGTTTACAAGTCCTTCAACTGCCTGGCGGATTATATTCTTAATGTCAGCCGGTGCATCGGATATAAGCCTGAATCCGGCATAAAACCGGTAATCGGTCTGATTGCTGCCTACCATCTCTGTAAGGGCATCTGTCTGTTCATCAATACGCTGCATGGCTGCATCAGCCAACGGCCCCGTTATATATGTCTTGCCGGATTCCTGGACATTGCTTATGCTGCTTTCTCCGGCAACCATAAGCAGCTGCATGCTGCCTTCACCTGCAGCAGCAATAATACTCTTTATCATTTCTGCAGTCTGTTCTTTTTTTTCGTCTGAAAGAAAAGAATAACTGTAAGGATTAATCTCAAAATAAGCATACCATTCACCATCTGTATTAAGCACCAGATTGTTCTCTATGTATTTAACCGGAAACTTCATAATAATCACTCCTGACTGCCGTAATGTTTATATCCGGCTTTTCTTTTTTCAGTTTTACCGTCCTGCCTGCATAGGATGTCTTTGGACGGAATAAATACATTGCTGCTGTATATATAAATTTATACGGTTTTTTGCCGTCAAAACTCTTTTTATTCATGAACCATGCCATAAAAACAGGAATGGCTATATATTTGATAATAACGTTATCCGTAAAAGACAGTGGCGGGATGTCATCGAACATGATGACCGCAAGAAGCGTTAATACAAACCATGCACACTGGCTGAAGCTTACCGGGAACGGAAGATTGATTGTATCAAGAGAATAAAGCATCTTCTCAACCTTCCATATGTTTGAATAACTTTTAAATTTCATATACTCGCTCCTTAATCATAAGGGCAGCTGCTATGGCTGCCCTGTTTATAAATTATCCAATAATGCAGGCATAGCCGTCTGATGTTTTGATACAATACCATTCTGCTTCCAAATCATTACCGTATTTGTCATAATCAAAATAATCCCTTAAGTTTTCAGGCACACCGTCAAGTAAACCATTTTCACTTGCATACTCACAGGCTACATCAGCCATAGTGTCACAGCCGTTATAAAACTCTACATCATCCTCACATGACTCACACGCCTCTTCAAGACTGCCGTAATAAGATACAAGCTCAGACAAAATATCAATGTATTTATCATCAAGTGCATCAATAAGATCTGCTGCATGGTTAAGCTCATCAAGAGAAGCATATTCAGGAGTCCTGCTTAACGGCCAGTTGTCATAATCATGTATTGCATACTCTTCATGTTCTGCATCAAGACCGAGCTTTTCCTTAACTTCCTCAAAATCTACAGGAAGAGAAAACCATGCACCGGTTGGTTCATTTTCGTTATACTTTCTGAGATTAACAATATATACTCGTATGTTATCCATAATATCACCCTCCTTTACTGGGCTCCGCCGCCTATAATTTTGTTGAAAAGCTGAAGCAGAAAATCCTTAGAACCTGCTGTATTGAAAGTCAAGCCTACTGCAATAACTGCAACAATGGCAAATGGAATAAGTTTTGAATACTCCTTTTTGAAAAGAAGTACAACCCCGGTTACAAGCAAAGCAATAAGTACCAACGGCTGCATATTGACCTGCAGCCAGTTATATAAGTTCTCTCCAAAATTCATAATAAATACCTCCTTAATATTTTTTAATTAATAAATGGCGTTTCACCATCAGCTGTACGCTCAAAGCCCCGGATATAACCCTTTTCGCATACAATATCAGATGCCCGTGACTGCACCTGTTTTAATATCTTTTTCTGCTTATCAGAAAGCTCTGCGCGGTCAATCATTCCATCAAGCTCCCTTGAATCCTGAATGGTATCAATACGCTGCAGCATCTTAAGCGTCGGGGCGACCTGATGCTCAATCCAGTGCTTGGTGCGCTCAATGGAATAGGGCATCGGCTGCATGGTAAGCTTCAGCTTGTCCCTTCTGTCTTTGACAAACCAGTTCCAGCATTCGCTTGTCGGCCATTCACAGCGCCGCAGACTGTCATCCCTGTCTGCAAATCTGATATACCGGTTAATAATCCCAAATGCTGTTACATCAACGTCATGGAATGTAAGCAGGTCAATAAGAGCCATCTTTGCACGGTCGTTTCTTAAACGTATCTCAAAACGGTTCTTTATGGGATTCTCGTCAATCGGAATCCCAAGCTTAATCATCTGCTCATAGTCCTTCTCGTATATGCAGAAATATACGTCAGAACTCATTGAGCCGATGTACAGCGTATTGCCCATGCCATCCTTCTCATCCTTTTTTACGAGTTCACCGGCACGGTATGATTTAAAGCTGCGGAATACCGATACGCATTCCTCACGTTCGCATTTGCGAGTAAGCTCGGGAATATCAAGCAGACCGTGCATGTCATTAATAGCCAGGTCAAGACGCTTTATAAATGCACCCTCATCAAGACAGTCCATAAAGAAGTCATACCAGGATCGGCTTTGTGCTGTCAAATATGATTCAAACTGCCGGCATCCACGGCCTTTAAGTTCAAGCAGGACACCCTTCTCAATGTCAGGTGAAGATAGCACGAATATATCACCGAAATAATAATGCTCTGCATAGGAGTAAAATCCGTAATCTTCATGATTGAAGAAATCAGATTTTAACTGCAGGATATTACAGATGACATACTCAGGATCATCAGTTACAAAACGTATTCTGACATAATCGATTAAAAGAGTCAGTGCATCTTCTGGATTAAACCTTTCCAGCGCATCAAGTATCTTAGTCTTGACATCATCACTGGGATTAAGCCTGCCGGATTCAATCCTGTTCAGATATTCACGGGATATTCCGGATGCAGCAGCAACTTCATTCTGTGATACGAAATATTCAGCTCGTTTACGTTTTAAAATCTCCGAAAATGGAGCTTCATCCAACAGCCTCACCCCTTTTCAAAGCTTATTTGTCAACTCGTAAGAGCGACAATCCATATAATTACAAAATACAGTTTTCACAGAAAAAACGCTCAAAAAAAAGATGTGACATTTTTGCCCCGATGTCACATTTGTAATACAGTCTAAAAATCATCAAAAAAGCCTTATTTTAAGCGGGTTTTCTGCCCCCGGGAATAAGGGTTTGACGTGATTTTGTACCCCCCTGTTAGATGGGGGGGGGATACAACGCCGGGGCTTACGCCCCGGCAGGCGCTTTTTCAGGCAGTTTCACTGCGGCTTTCACGCTGTACGCCGCCGCTCACTGCCTGTTTTGCGCCTCTTATAAGCCCGGCATATGGCCGGCATCTATCCCTTGCACTTAAGGCAGCACACCTGCTGCAGCAGCTTCCCTGCTTCCACGGCAGATATATCACGACTGTCCGAGCTTTCCTGTATTTCGTTCATGAAAGCATGAAGCCTTGGCCGTTCAAGGGTTCCGGCTGCACTTTCATCCAAAAGCTCATTGAGCCGCTGCTTTAATTCATCATAAGTCATCAAATATCCTCCTTGATTAAATTGTGGATTCTATGGATAACCTGCTTTACGCTTATGGATAAGTTATGGATAAGCTATGGATAAGGCATTGACAATGGATTGCCAACACCTTACCCACAGCTTACCCACAGCTTACCCACAAGCTCCAAAAGCGAGCAGGTTACCCACAGCACTCCACAATACTGCGGCAGACGGCGGAAGAAAACATATCCTGTCCTGTTATGTTCTGAAACAGCATTGGATAATTAACCTTTCTTTTCACCATAAAAAACGGTAAGCGAGCCACGGTAAGCCCATACGGCAACCTTCTCATCAGGATGCTTATAGTCATCTTTCATACAGTAATTCCACACAACAAGGTCATCCTGACTTAACGCAAGGTTATCACTGGTTCCCTTATAATTAGGATTCTTCTCCATGCGCTGCTGCAGAAAACGCACGGTAGCATTGATTTCTTCAATAATCTTCTGTGCCCTGGCATCTGCATCACGCATAATATAATTAAACTGTTTGACGCTGTATCTGTCAGCATCCTTATCAACAAAAACCAGATCATCAGCTGTATTAACCTGCATTTCAGCTACAAGTTCCTCAAGATTACAAGGAAATACAACTCTGCTGATATGGTTTTCATCTAACCCTTTAGTCTCAACAACTCTTTCGATATTAAATTTCATAAAAAATTCCTCCTAAAAATCATTATAATCATCTACTACATCCAGCGGACCATTCTTCACCTCTGGCTTAACACTACTGTACTGCAGCACAAAATTATTAGCCGATGCAGCCCTGCCTATCTCATCAAGAAAATCATATCCCTTTGGAACAAGCGGAGTATAAAACTCCGTTATGACATTTTTACCGGAATCAAGATAGCCGCGCCCCCGGATATTCTTCAAAAAAAAATCTTTATTGGTTTCACCGAACATCATGGAATAGCCCAGCTCCGACATCTTACCCAGGGCAACACGGAAATTGAACTGATCACGAATACCGTCACCAAGATACTTTGCATCAGGACGCTGACAGGCAAGTATAATAAAGAATCCTGCCTGACGGCCGAGCATGACAATCTGCTTGAGCTTATTCAACACATCCATGCTCTCACGGGTACCCAGCATTTCCATATAGGCCACATATTCATCGAAAATAAGAAAGTGAGGCTCTAATCCTATATAGGCATAATTCTCACCTGTCTTATATCCAGGCATTTTTTTCATGGATTCGGAACGCTGCATCATCTCATTATAAAAACGATCAACTGCATCAGATATATCATCCTTTGTGTGATAAACTCTAGGCATTACTGCAGATAAATCCGCAAGATCGGCGTTCTTTGGATCAAGAATATCCATTACAGCACCGGATTTAAGCAATGCCTGAATAAGAGTAAGAATAAAATATGTCTTGCCGCCGCCTGTACCTCCGGCAATAAGCATGTGAGGAAGCTTGTCATATTCCCACCAAACATTAGCCATAAGCTTCAGCCTGCCTTCAGCAGCTATGACTTCATCAATAGTAATTCGATTAGCTATGTTGTCATAGAGCAGCACATACTGCACAAAATCCTCAAATAGCTCTTTCTCCTCGAGCTCACAGAAAAGCCCGGATTCAAGCTTCTCCTCTAGATGTAGCAGCTGCTTCTGATACTTGCCCATGGATATTTCCACGAGTATATACAGCCGTCCCTTATCCATCCGGTAATACATCCTAGGCCACCAGCTGATACTGTCCCGACTGGATGAGCGGCCTGCTGACGATACAGATTTCTTAATTGTCTTCTCATACCAGCCGTTTTCATAAACCATCCTGGCTATTTTCTGGCGATGATAAAGCTGCCTGAGCTTATCATAAAACTTCTTGCGGTATACAATAATCGCTGCAGCAGCCAAAACCAGAGAAATAATAATAGATGCACCGGTATATACAGTAATAAAATTCAATCCCAAGCTGTAACTGGACCAGTCAGCAACAAAAATCTGCCATACATTAAATATGGCAGATAATAATAAAAACAATGTTAAAAACTTTGACACAGTCCACTTTGTAACAAGCGACCTATCACCGGCTCTTATTTTCTTTCCCCTTTTATACATAACCCGCCTCCCAAACTAAAGGAGCGGCATACGCTGCTCCAAAATTAACAAACACCATCTGCAAATCTTTCAAAAAGTCTTTCCACCTCTTCAAAACTCAAATCATTATAATCACCGTAAAAACCTCTGACGTAATACTTCCCATCACGTTTATATATATAAATCGTCTCACGGGTAATATAAAATTTATAAGCCATATAAGACATAAAAATAACATCATGAGCACCATTACAAAGTTCTTCCTTAGTAAAATCCTCACATAAATAAATACTCAACTTTATATCACTCCTGACTCCTCTGACAAACCACAGTCATCAGCAAGCTCCTCAAATAGCTCCTGCATCTCCTCAAAACTTATATAATCCTTATTAATTACGCCTCTTATATAATAATGCTTCCAACGTAAACCAACCTCATAAACTGCTAAAGGGGCTGTATTACAGTAAAAACTATATGCTTTTGAAGATAATGAACGACACGCAAGTTCACCTGCAGCCTTACACTCTGGTGTAAATCTTACATCTTCCATATAAACACCTACTTCTTATCAGCATTATTCTGATTATTCTGTAGCTGCTGCGGCTGCGCTGGACGTGGCTGCGGCTGCTGTCCCTTAAGAACAATATCATCTGCTCTTAAAAACCATTCAACAGTAGCACCATTAAACGTAGCATTTGCTACTGCACCGACTTCAGGATTGACAAGTTCAACCTTTGTATTATAGTCAAACTTTTTTTCGTCAACCTCTGCAGGAACCGATACCTGAATCATACATTCCTGTGTACGGCTCTTAAGATTATAAACTCGCCTCTGCAGCTCATTAGTAACTTTACCTTCCTCATCTGTTGCATAAACCTCACGAATCATCTCACTAAACTTAAGTTCACCAAAAGTAGCTTTAGCATCAATAACTAATCCCTCATATAATCTCATCTTAATTACCTCCTGTATTAATTAACTTTCTTCATATCATCTGCATAAAGTGTATAATTGGTTATTCCCCTGCCGTTAATATTGCGGCCTTCAACAGTAATCCTCGGATTAACTAACTCAACAATATCCTCATCAAAAACAAATTTCTTCTCACCAGCAGATGCCGGAAGTTCAACCAACACGGATTCCTTTCTCTGCTTGCTGGAAAACAGCTCATAAGTACGGTTTACAACCCTGCTCACTCCATTAACCCTGCGGCTTGTGACTTCCTTTTCACCACCAAAGAAAAGCTTACCAAAAGTTTCTTCCATATTAGGAACTACATACTTCAATTTCATAATATTAAAATCCTCCTTATATTTATTAAGGCAGAACTTTAATAGTCCCGCCTGAGTTTTGATAATATAAAAGCAGCCTGTAATTCAGACTGCCTTCTTTACTACAATATTTAGTTGTTTAACTGTTCATCAATATCTCTTCCACCATACATGACACGGATTATGGTTACAGTATGTGCTTCTTCATCCGGGACATAAAACACAATAAAATTATCCACAGGCATCATATACAGATTACTTAATTTTCTTGATATTGAATCATATTTCTTATGCCTTAAAGGCATTGAATCAAGCCTCATAATAGCCGATTCAAGTCTTTTAAGCTGCCCGGCTGCATTTTCTGGAGCAAGAAGTTCAAATGCTATATATTCATATATTTCACGAAGATCTCTGTCTGCACGGGAACTGATATCAACAACATATTTCATAAGTTATAATCCCTTCTGATATCAGAGAATACTTTTGCTGCAGATTCTGTCCTGCCTGCAAGCATATCATCATATCCTTTTTCTAATTCCGTTTCAAGCTCTGCTTTAGTAAGTGCTCCAACTGCCAAAGGCTTTGCTGACGGAAGCTTTACCGCAAAAGGCAGTCCCTTCTGCAAAATTATCTGTTTATAAAACATATTAATTGCATTTGATGCCGGAACACCAAGCTCTGCAAGTATGCTTTCTGCCTGTTCTTTGATATCCGGTTCTATTCTTGCGTACAAGTTAGCTGTTTTAGCTGCCATAAAAAACACCTCTTTTGATATAATATTTACTAAATATATTATATCATATTGTACTTACAACAGCAATACATTTAAAAACTTTTATACAGCCTTTCTCCTTCTAAAAGCAAGGATTGCAGCGGTTGCCAATGTTGCAAGACATAATGCAATCAATGCAGCAGCCTGCATCCACGCATTATCGCCCGTCTTTGGTGTTTCAGGCGGTGGAACAATAGTTACCGTCTGTCCCTCATCCTTCGGATTTTCATGTCTAGTTACAAGATTTCCGGCTTCATCATATACCTTTTCGTATATAACAACCTTGCCAACAATACCGGCTGCATTAAATTTCAATTCAACATTAACACTGCCATTTAAACCAGTAGCATTAAACCATGTTTCACTGATTACAGGCTTTCCATTAACCTTAAGTTCAGTTACATTGCCTTTATCATCAAGTATCATTGCTGATGTAACAGCTCTGTATTTTCTATCAGTAAAGTTAATGTAGTCAATCTTATCTGTGATTGTCTGCGTTCCATCAGCAGTAATGGTCTTGCTGCCATCTTTGCCGGTTGCAGTAGTGTGGATAGCCGGGAAGTAGATTGACTGGTCTTCATCATCGAGGTTAGCATGTAATGTTATCAGTCTGTCATCTTCATACCATCCTTCACAGTATACTATTGCCCTGCCTGCAAGCTGGGATGCATCAAATGTAAATGTTAAATCGATAAAGCCTGAGACTGCATCAGGAACAAAAGTAGTCTCAATTATAACAGGCTGTCCATCATTTAATACTTCCTCACCATTATCCTTAAACACCGGATATGCCTTAATAGGTACTTCCTTACCAGGCTGTGCTCCGTTATAGTATATCCTATCGGTATGTGTTACCTTGCCTTCAGGATTAGATACGTGACTTCCGGTAGAATTATCAATCGCTGTAGTATGCAGCTCTGGGAAATAGATTGACTGCCCTAAGTCCTCCATGTTTTCATGGTCTGCAAGAAGCTTGCCCTTTCTTGATAGATATTCGCAGAATACAACAACATGTTCTTTAAGCTGTGATGCATCTTTTATTGTAAAATAAAAGTCTATAGTCATTTTTTCGGCATCTGCTGTAAACTGCTTTGTGTTGCTTAACTCCTTGCCATCAATAACAATCTTATCTGCTGTATTGCAGTCTCTACCGATTGCTAACAAGTCATAAGTCCATCCCAGCACAAGCTTATCAATATAAGCAGTCTCCTTAATTGTAACCTCACCTTCTGTCGGTGCATAATGGCTGCCATCTGTATCAACGACAGTCGCTACAGTATGTATTGTCGGAACAGGACGATACTCATTGATAATCGGCTCCAGCTCAACGGTTACGGCATCTTTTGCCACTACAGTTTTAAATGACTCTATGAGTATCATGTACTCATTAGCTTCGCATGGAAGCTCCTCGATGATATAAGTGTCATATGGCAGAGCACCGAGCTTATCATCAGGCTCTCCTGCACCGAACCATACACCATCCTCTGCAGATTCGCCCCTGTTAGTATTACCTGTATGAGGTCTGCTTGATGATGATGTATCAAACTCACCATTTGCATCAGTCACAATCACATGGCTCTCTCCGGTTGTTAATGATGTAATCTTAAACGGCACTCCGGCAAGTTTTACTCCATCTGATGCCGATTTAATGCCCTTAATATCGCCACGGATAACCTCGTCCGCAATGCCCCTACTGCCTGTAAGGTCTACATATCCCGATTTGGTTATTTTAAAGCTTATTGGCTTGTCATTAATTTTAAGTCCCTTTGAAACCTTTGATTCATAAATCATGTAGCTGCCATATTCAAGTGCATCCGCATCTGTCTGAGCAATGCCAGTTTTATCTGTAACAATAGTCATTACTTCTTCAGAGTATACTCCTTTTTCCGTGTGTGTGATTTTACAAATCGTAAACTCAACACCTTCAAAAGATGATGCCCCTTGAGGTGTACTGCCTGATATAGCATCCGTCTTTTCGATTCTTACGCCGCCTCTAATAAGATTATTAGTAATCTTAATGGTTGTAGTCTTTGCTGCTGTAACTTTGCTCTCATAAACTTCTGTCGGTAATATATAACCTTCTTTAGCCTTTGTCTCCTTAACATAATATGTTCCGACTGTCAATGCCTTAGACTTTGCCTTTCCGACTGCGTCTGTAATAATTGTCTGCACAAGCTTGGTGCATTCCTTATCACTGTAGATACCAAATTCAACGCCTTCAATAGACTTGCCAGACTTTTCATCTGTCTTGATGATTTCAATGAATCCCGGCTGCTCAGTATTAGGTATCGAGCTGTCTCCAGTAAATGATACCATCTTGCCATTCTCTATAATTTCAAATGGCTTTGGCGTTGCATCCAGTGAGTAGCCTGTCTTTGCTTTAGTCTCTTCAAGTGTATAGTTGCCATATATCAACGCATTATTAGCAGTGGCAGCGTAACCATTGGAATCAGTTATTAGTGTTGCAACTATAGCTCCAGTAGCATCCTTTACGGCAAACTCAACACCTTCCAACGGTTGACCTGTGCGGCTGTCAACCTTGTTAAGCTCAACACCGCCACGGATTATCTGCTCAGGGGAGGTGACAGGCTGATAGCTCTTAATCAGTCTGCCGGTAAATTCTTCTGGAACGATATTAATCACATAAACTGTAGGGTCAAGCAGATAACCCTTGACCGCCTTTGTTTCGTGTACTCTCAATGTGCCGACTGGCATTACAGGCTTACCAGATGAACTAATATAGAATTCATCACCTGAAACTTTATTTGCATTGTTAAAATATATCTGACCATATTCATCAACTGCCAATACCCATGTCCTTACTGGTGGCTTTCCAGCAAGTTCTGCCTCAGTATACTGCCCATCGAAATATTCAAAGGTGTATTGTGCACCCTTAAATATTCCTGCCTCAACTACTGCAGCATTACCTTCAGCATCAACTTTCTGAAGGAGAAGTCCTACAGGGTCATTAGCAGGCTGGTCTTTCATCGTATATGTTGTGACCTTATCGGCTTCGACCGTTACTGTTACTATCGTCTGGTCAAGGATAAGCCCCTTGGGAGCCTGAAGCTCTTTAAGGTCATACTGCCCAGGCTCTAAGTTGCCAATCTTTCCGCCATAACCGGCTGCATTGGTTGTAAAGCGACCGATTTCAGCAGTGCTGCCATGCTTATACAAGCCTATGACACAGCCTTCAAGGCTGTAGCAGGCATTACCATTAGTTATTGATTCATTTGCACTTTTCTTGTAAACCTCTACAGCTCCGTACTTAGGTTGCTCAACAACCCAGTACGCAAGATTTTGATAGTCTGACTTTGTTGATACAGTGTACACCTTGAAACTGGAAGGCGGAGCAGCCAAATTATATTGACCGAAAAACTGCTGATAAAAGTTAGTAGACTTGCCGCCAGCAGTATCACCATTAACCGCTGATGCAGTCATCGCTGTTACGCTCCAGCCAAGTCCCCTGCTTTCGTACCATGATGACTGATAGCCTGGACCGCCATAGCCGTAGTACATTACTATTCTTAGCTGCTGGTTGTCGGAAAGTGTTGGTTCACCTGTGACATCCCCGACCTTTGGCGTTGATGCGGAATAGTTAATGCACAGTGCGGTGTGAGTACCCTTGGTATCAGTTACCGTAAATACCGGCTCGCTTCCCATGTAATGTGGGCTGTTCGGATTATCCGGTGTAGCTGCTTTGCCTGTTATGCTTCCGGCAGCTGCAAAAGCAACTGTATCTGCCGGCAGTGCAATCAACATGCTTGACAGCATCAATACTGTTGCCATTAATACTGACAGGATTCTTCCTGCTTTAATACTTAACTTATTCATGTTAAGTAAACCTCCTTTATTTTGATTTTCTATATATAAAAACAGACAATCTACAAGGATTGCCTGTCATTGTTTTTGTGCAACAAAAAATCCTCTTGAATTAATCAAAAGGATTTATTGTTTCATTTATTAAATTTATATTTGCTACTCCCAGTAGCCTTCACGTACAAGCACCTGCTTGGTTTCATGGTGCCCTTCAGCTGGGTGCTCGATGTATGTTATATCGTATTCGGTTTTTGAACCAACAACTTCCCATCTATCATTGATTCTATATGCTGCTGGTTCTTCATTAAACATATGATTCCTAAAATGATTTTCAAACTCGTCATCATCTTTGGTTTCAAATCCACAAGTACACTCATAATATCCAACCCAATCATACACTGGCACCTGTTTAGGCGTCTTCACTTCCTCCGTCCATGCTGCCTTGTCAACCACCCATACCTGCTCAGTTCGGTATTCCGGCTCGTGCCATACTGGGGCTTTTGTTGCTGGTTGTGTCGGTTTAGGTGCTTGTGTCTGTGGCTGTGTCGGCTTCGGTGCTTGTGTCTGTGGCTGTGTCGGCTTCGGTGCTTGTGTCTGTGGCTGTGTCGGCTTCGGTGCCTGAGTTGCCGGTTGAATTACAGGCTTAGTTTCAGGAGCCTGTGTCTGAGGCTGAGCTGCCTTAGTTGTCGCCGGTTGTGTGGCCGCCTTAGTTGTTGCTGTGACTGCCTTAGTTGTTGCCGGAGCTGCTGCTTCCCTGGCATCTGTCTCTTTTTCGGTTGCAGCTTCGCCGGATTCCTCAGCTTTAGTTATAGCTTCTGTCGTGACTTCGCCAGATGACTCTTCATCCGTGGCATCTGTGCTGTCCTCGATGCTACCATCAGTTAATTCATCCGCTGCATCCGTGCTGTCCTCGATGCTGCCATCAGTCGATTCATCCGCTGCAGATGTCACAGATTGTGACGTATCTGTTTCGGCAGTATCTGATTTATTTCTGTTGCAGCCGGCGATTAATATTGCCACAACTAATACAATAGTAATACAAATCGTTATTTTCTTCTTCATTTTTTCACCTCAATCTATTTACACGTATTAAAAAACATGATATCTTAAAAATACAGGTGTGTTTGATTTAACACCAAAACTTATAATTTTATATTAATGTGCTAAAATAATCGCCAAGTTTTCCAGACCGGGGCGATTATTTTACGTTAAAATTAATATCTAAAATATCGTTTAAGTTCACGGAACAAATAATATACTCCAAAACAAGTACCAGTTAGCACCAATGAAAAAAGTATTGTACCGCCAATTATTAATATTAATTTAGGATTCAACAAATCTGACCATCTAATCAAACGAAACCAACGCCCAAGTACTTGACGCACAGACAAATCTGGATATCTTAACCACATCAGACCACGTATTATTGCCAATATAACAACAGTTATAATCCCCAAATCAATCCAAAATCGAATTGAAAAA
>JAFRXK010000073.1 GCA_017442865.1 Lachnospiraceae bacterium
AAAATGATGGAGAAGTGGTATACAGGATACCATTAAACTTATATTTTGTTAAAGTATTTATACCACTCATTATTATATTATTTTTTATTACAGCAGGTGCTCAAGTGAAAAAACTGCAGAATAAATTGTTTACAAATAAAGCTTAACTATGGAGAATGAAAATATGCTTTTTAAACATGAATTTACGTTTGAGAGCCCAAAGCACAAGGACGAGGTTAGAGATATTATTTTAATAAAAGATATAGAAATCAGTGCCTTCAAATATATGAAAGCTCACAGCAGTAATGAGACGTGTGACACAATTGTGCTTAAGCCTAAAACAGAGATGTCTTTGTATTATAATTCATTTATTCCGACTGCCAAAGTTGATATTTTTGAAGTGGATGAAGGCTCTCGTATAAATGTTAATTGCTCACCGTTAAAAGGTGTAAAAGTAGTTGGATTAATGCTATTATTAATGCCATTTGTTATTGTGTTTCTTGGCATTTTTACAAGCTTGTTAAAGGGCGTTTTTGCAGATGGCTTAAATATAATAACTATTATAATCAATTTAAGTATTAGTTTTTCTGATTTTTTGTGGCTGTTATTTTTTCTTATACTTGCAGTATTGGTGGCTTTATTTATCTGTTCACTTGTCTTTAAAATGTATGCAGGGAAACTATTTCGGAAAATTATTAAAATGATAGACGAAACGGATGAAACAAGGGGGCTGTCATTCGCAAGTATTAAAAAAAGATAAGTGCGATATGTGTTTAACAGCAGATGTTTTTTTAATCTCATCTCTACACAGCTTGAATGTGAGAAGTACAAAAGCAACTCTTACATTTAAGCTGCTAGGGATGGGGTTATTTGTTTCTATATATTAATAATTTAAATAAAGCGATTATGCAAAAACCTTCTCAGCATATCTTACGCTTTCCATTGCATCTTTTCCATAGAAGTCTGCGCCTATCATATCGGCGTACTCCTGATTGAGCACCGCTCCTCCGACCATGACCTTGACCCAAGGGGCGTTTTCGCGAAGAAGCTTTATTGTTGCTTCCATGGATGGCACGGTGGTGGTCATAAGTGCGCTTAAGCCCACAAGCTGAACGTGTTTTTCGATTGCAGTCTTTACGATAAGCTCTGGCTCCACATCCTTGCCTAGGTCTATAACGTCAAAGCCGTAATTCTCCAGCAGCACCTTTACAATGTTTTTGCCAATGTCGTGAATATCATTTTTAACGGTTGCCACAATGACGTACTTTGAAGCTTCGTCATTTTTCTTTGTAGGCAGCTTTGCCTTGATTATGTCAAAGGCGGCTTTTGATGCCTCGGCGCTCATAAGAAGCTGTGGCAGGAATATTGTGCCCTTTTCAAAGCCCTTGCCACACACATCAAGGGCAGGGATAATCTGTCCGTTGATAATTTCAAGGGGGTCTGTGTTGTTACAAAGCATTTCGTCGGCAAGTTTTGCGGCGTTGTCCTTAAGTCCTTTTATGATTGCATATTGCAAAGGCGGATATTGTCCCGAAGAGCCTGCACCGCCGGGAGTATTCGCACTGCCAGAAGCACCTGAAGCATTTGCACCGCCGGAAGTGTTTGCACCGCCGGAAGCATTTGCGCCGCCAGAAGCGTTATTACCGCCTGAAGTTTTTGCACCGCCGGAAGCGCCTGCGACGCTGACGCCTGCAGGGACATTTATTGTGTAACCATTTACGCCGTTCGTGGCAAAATCAATATAGTCCACACAGTTTGCGTCCTGACCGGACAGCGCCAAAAATGCGTGGTATGTTTTCATCATGTCAAGAGAATACGGATTCATGATGGCGGCGCTTAAACCGTTGTGCAGCGCCATTGCGTAAAAGGTTGAGTTTACAAAGTCTCTGTTCGGAAGTCCAAAGGAAATGTTTGATACGCCGAGGCTTGTCCTTCCATTGTACTTTTCCTTTAATATTTTTATTGCTTCGAGGGTTGCAAGGGCAGCCTGGCTGTCGGAGCTTACCGTAAGGGCAAGCGGGTCTACGACTATTTCCCTCGCAGGAATACCGTAAGTGGCGGCGGTTCTGTAGATTCTCTCGGCAATGGCAATTCTGCCCTCGCTCGTGGCAGGAATACCATCCTCATCAAGGGTAAGCGCGACAATGACGCCGCCGTATTTTGCGGCGAGAGGGAAGATTGCCTCCATAACCTCGGCCTTGCCGTTTACTGAGTTAATCATAGGCTTGCCGTTGTAAAGTCTGAGTGCCTTTTCCATCGCCTCCGGATTTGAGGTGTCAAGCTGGAGCGGCAGGGAGGTAACGGCCTGAATTTCAGACACTGCATTTGAAAGCATTGCTACCTCGTCAATGTCAGGCAGACCGACATTGACATCAAGAATGTGCACTCCCTTTTCCTGCTGTGCTAATGCCTCGTTTAAAAGGTAGTCCATATTGTTTTCCTTAAGAGCAGCCTTCATGCGTGGCTTGCCGGTAGGATTGATTCGCTCGCCGATAAGTACAGGCTTTTTGCCGATTTCAACAGCATTTGTGTATGAGGATACAAGAGTAAAATCCTTAAAATCAGGGATAACAGGCTTTATGCCGGCGGTTTTTTCAACAAGTGCCCTTATATGGGCAGGAGTGGTGCCGCAGCAGCCACCTACGATACATGCGCCAGAGTTTATAATGTCGAGCATTTCGTCTGCAAATTCCTCCGGCGTAACGTCATATACCGTGCGTCCGTTTTCGGAGCGCGGAAGCCCGGCGTTAGGATTAACAATAATAGGCGTTGAAGAATAATTAGCAAGCAGAGGCACAATATTTTTCATCTGCTTCGGACCAAGGCTGCAGTTCATGCCAAGCGCGTCAACCTTAAGACCCTCAAGCAGGGCAATCATTGCCGCCGGGTCAGCACCCGTCATAAGCTTTGCGTTCTGGTCATAAACTGTCGTAACGAACACAGGCAGAGAGGAGTTTTCCTTTGCGGCAAGGACAGCCGCCTTTGTCTCGTAGGAATCGTTCATCGTCTCTATAAGAATCAAATCTGCGCCGCATTCGCTGCCGCATCTTACCACCTCGGCAAAAATGTCTATCGCATCCTCAAAATCCAAATCGCCCAGAGGCTTTAAAAGCTTGCCTGTAGGGCCTATATCCAGCGCAATAAAATGCGGTCTGTTCATATAAGCGGTTTCTTCTACGGCCTTTTTTGCATTGTTAAGGGCAGCAGTAACAATAGTTTTTAAATCAGCACGTCCGTCCTTACCGTCAAATTTCAGACGGTTTGCACCAAATGTATTTGTCTTGATGATGTTTGCGCCTGCCTCAAAATAGCTTTTGTGCAGAGCAGTAATCCGCTCAGGATATTTTATATTCCAGCTCTCAGGAAGCTCACCCGGAGCAAGTCCCTGTGACTGCAGGATAGTACCTGTACCTCCGTCAAAATATACAAGTCCGTCCTTTAATAATTCTTTTATGTTCATGGAAATCAACCTCCATTTTATATCAAAAGTCCGGCTGCGTTTACGCAACCAAAGTAAAGATTATATTCTGTACATGCAGTCACGTTGTCTGCACGTATCGCAGGAATGTGTGCTGCATTTGCCCTGAGTATCGGAAATACCGATGACTGCTGTGACTGATTTGGTAGGAACCATCAGGAAGCTGTCGGTCAGGACAAGATTTATTTTTCGTGATGTATCGAGTGCCCGAAGCAGCGCGGGCTGGTGCTCCAGCGGAAAATCTCCGTAGCCGGGGCTGAATCTTGGTCTTAAAAACTGACCGCGGGCGGCAGCCTCTTCCCTGAGAAATGCATTGAGATAGTCGCAGAAGGCTTCAATTGCTGCACTTCCGATAGCATCAAAAATAAAGGCGCGTCCCGGAGAGATACGCATATATTTGCCAAGCAGCCGCTCTAAGCGGATGCCGGTGGTTGCCGCAAAAGCATATACTTCATGACAATCCTTGAGATTGCGTGCAAGAAAACGGCTTTGTACCTGCATAAATCCAAAATCAATGCAGGCATCCCCGGAAATATCTATGGGATATTTCGAATAGCAGGCCTTATATTCAACTGATGTATTAAATTCTTTTAGACAGTCCCCGATAAGCTCATCAATATCAGAGGAAATGCTGCCACTGCGATACTGCATGTAACGCAGTATTTCGGAATGTGCTATTTCCACAGTATCAGTGCCAGCCCTGAATACGCTTACTATGTTGTCCATAAAATATCCCACCCTTTATATCAAAATAAGAGCCGCAGCCGGACATACTATTTTCCTAATAAATCTGAAACATTTTCAAAAATCTTTGCTGCCACATCAGGCTTGTTCATCGAATAAATGTGTACATTATTAATTCCATTGGCAAACAGGTCGATGACCTGTTCGGTTGCATAAGCAATGCCTGCCTGCTTCATTGCGGCATCATCAGTGCCGAAGCGGTCTGCAATCTGCTTAAAGCGCGCCGGAAGCTCCGCACCCGAAAGCTGGCAGGAGCGTATAATCTGCTTTGCGTTTGTAACAGGCATAATGCCCGGAATCACTGGAATATATATTCCTGCCTCTCGGATTTTATATAAAAATGTGTAGAAAATGTTGTTGTCAAAAAACATCTGCGTGGTCAGGAAATCGCAGCCGGCGTCCACCTTCTTCTTAAGATTTTTAATGTCCTCCTTGACATTTTCGGACTCGACATGCTTTTCGGGATAGCAGGCTGCACCGATGCAGAAATCATAGCCGTAGGACTTAATATCCTCGATAAGCTCGCTGGCGTAGTGGTAGTCCCTGTCGGGTGGAAGCTCTACACCTGCCGGCTTGTCGCCTCTAAGCGCCAGAATATTTTCAATGCCCGCATTATGAATTGCCTCAAGCTGGTTTCTGACAGTATCCTTTGTTGAGGATATGCATGTAATGTGCGCAAGTGAAGTAACACCGAAATTCTTCTGAATGTCGGAGGCAATGGATACAGTGTAGGCGCTTGTGCCGCCTCCTGCTCCGTAGGTTACGCTCATGTATGACGGCTGAAGCTTTGCAATCTCTTCAGCAGCAAATTTAACGCTTTCGTATTTATCAGTTGTTTTAGGAGGGAAAACCTCAAATGAAAGTGAGAGCTTTCCGCCTGCAAAACGTTCTTTAAGCTTCATCTTCTAATCTCCTTTTGTATTACTGTTCAGCGGTTTAATCAACAGGCATGCCGCAAAAATGAACTGCAAAAGCCTTCTTTTCACCGCTTAAAATATTTCTGTAAGAATATGATATCATATATATTAGCACATAGAATTATATCATTCAATAAGAATGAATAATAATTAATTATTGCCTGCGGTTGAATAAGAATAGTATTAATGATAGAATTAATATAATTATAAAAAACAGAGGGAACAAATTTGAAGAATAACGATAACAATGCTAAGAACGAAAAAGGTCTCATAAATAAAATATTTGATATAGAGGGGGTGTTAAAAAGGCTGCTCCCGGAGAAGCTGTACGTCAGGATAGAACCGTTTATGGAGTCAGCGCTTTTTGTGTTCTGGGGCGTCATAACGACGCTTATCGGACTGATATTTTATCATGTGCTTGTTTTGCTGAACCTTTTTGGTTATAAATATGCGAAGATTATCCAGATGATATTTTCAAAGATACTGTCCTATGTATGCAATAAATTCGGCGTATTTAAGACAACAGAAAATAAAAAACATGAAAATGTTATAGAGATAGCGTTGTTTATAATTACGAGAGCGGCGATAATGGTGCTTGATTATTTTCTGCTCATTTTCTTCGTGCAGGTGCTCGGCATCGACAGAATTGTGGCGAATTATGTCGAGTTCCCGATAATTGTGGCGATAAATTATATTACAGGCAAGCTGATAGTCTACAACCGTAAGATGCAGATATTTTTAGGCAGACTGTTTAAAAAAAGTGAAAAAGATAACGAGATAAAATAGTAGGCAGGCAACAATTCCCGATGAATTAATTCACAGAGGGCGTTAATTCATAATCATAAAAAACATCGCAATGGATAAAAATCAAAATCTGCCACATACTTATATTGAAAAGTATAAATGGTGACTGTGACAAAATATATACTCAATTTAATAAAAAGTTTGTAATACAGGCACCGGAAATAAATCAATATAAACAGGAGGCAGGTATGATTTTTATAAAAGCATTTGTTGTGGGAGGTATTATCTGTGCGTTGTCACAGCTGCTTATGGAGAAGACAAAGATGATGCCGGGACGTGTTATGGTACTGCTTGTGTGTCTGGGCTGTGTGCTTGGAGCGGTTGGAGTATATCAGCCGTTTATCGACTGGGCGGGAGAGGGAGCGTCGCTTCCGCTTCTTGGCTTTGGCAATTCGCTCTGGAAGGGCGTTAAGGAGGGCATAGAAAAGGACGGCTTCCTTGGAATATTCACAGGCGGTCTTGGCGCATGTGCTGCAGGAATTGCGGCGGCGATGATTTTCGGATATATCGGTTCATTGATTTTCAAGCCGAAGATGAAGGCGTAAAAACTATTCGGAAATTAACCAGGCGGATAAGCCATGAGAAAAGTATACGAAGATTAAACCGGCGAAAATGCAAAGCATTTTCGCCGATTGTTTTTAGTATTTATAATTCAGTAATTAATAATACATCTTTGCATTTATTAACTGGAAGTAGGTATAATCATCCTCGCTATACATATCAAATACACCGGTTACGATGATATTTGTACCAAGCTCAGGATAATCATCAGGATATACGTGTTCTTCGTCCAGTAAAAATTCAATTCCCTGTGAGCAGCATGCGAGCGCATCAGCGACAACGCAGGCGTAATAATTTCTGTAGTTGCCCTCGTATACGGCAAATGTGCCTTCCATTTTTACGGTTTTGCCGAGATACTCTGTAGGATTGTTCATCATGTTGTATACTTCTGAATAAACCATAGTGCCGCTTAAGGTTGTAAGGTCAACATCAAAATCACCCTCAATCTGCTTGCTTAAATCAGATGCCTGTGGAATAGGGCGTCCAAACTCGTCCTGATTTGGGTCGGTTGTCTCTTCTTCGTCTGAATAGTCGGCAAAGAAATCATCATACAGGCTGCCTGAGGATGTTTCCTTTGCAGTGTCAGAGCTGTCAACGCTTTTGCCTTCAGAGGCATTTTCAGTGTCATTTACTGTAGCATTTTGCATTATGTCGGCTACATTCGGAGCCTGATTTGCGTTTTGTGGGCGGGCAGATGAGCCGCCGCATGCACTAAATAAAAATGATAAAATCAGGCAGATTGATAATAATAAGTGCTTTTTCATAGATTTACACCTCATATTAAGATTTTTACGACATTCTTCCGGCAATAGTACCGATAAATGCGAATATTAAAAATACCACTATATCTACGGCAACAATAGTTGAGCCTACAGGCGTGCTTGCCAGAATCGATATCAGTATGCCGAGCAGTGAGCAAAAAACCGAAACTATTGCAGAGCAGACGGTGACGGATTTGAAGCTCTTAAAAATTCGCATGGCTGAAAGCGCCGGGAATATTACAAGTGCCGAAATCAGCAGCGAGCCTACAAGGTTCATTGCAAGCACTATAATGACCGCAATAACAACTGCAATCAACAGGTTATATAAATTTGCCCTTGTACCGGTTGCTTTTGCAAAATTCTCATCGAATGTAACGGAGAAAATTTTGTTGTAGAATATAATAAATATTGCAACAACTATTATTGATAAAATGATGCACAGCCAAACCTCGGTTTTTGTAAGCGTCAGGATGGAGGTTGAACCGAACAGGGTTGTACACACATCACCTGACAGATTACTTGAGGTGGAAAAAATATTCATGAGCAGATAGCCTATTGCAAGCGCACCTACGGAAATCATGGCTATGGCGGCGTCACCCTTTATCTTCGTGTTCTGACCTGTACGAAGCAGCAGTATTGCACTTATAACTGTTATCGCCAGTACCAGAGGCATGTCGTTTGTGAGGTTAAATATTGCTGCGATTGCCATTGCACCAAAGGCGACATGTGAAAGTCCGTCGCCGATAAATGAAAATCTTTTCAGTACAAGTGTGACTCCGAACAGCGAGGAGCATAAAGCGACGAGCACGCCTACAATAAGCGCATAGCGCACAAAAGGATACTTTAAATACAGCGAAAGCGTATTAATTAATTCCGACATCTTTAAGCCCTCCCTTTGAAAAAACTGCTGAAGCATCGCTTTCAAGGTATGCTTCCTTTGTGCCGAAGAAAACGGACTTGCCTATATGCAGTATGTGCGTAGCATAGGAAAGCGCCGCCTCAATATCGTGCGAAATCATAATAATTGTAAGCTTGTCTTTTTTGTTTAAATCGCTTATCAGGCTGTACATTTCCTGTGTAACCTTCGGGTCAAGTCCCGAAACAGGCTCGTCGAGTAACAGCATTCTCTTTGTCGCACAGAGTGCGCGGGCAAGCAGAACTCTCTGCTGCTGTCCGCCTGAAAGCTCGCGGTAGCAGCGTTTCATAAGCGGTGTCAGCCCTAATTTTTCAATATTATTTTTTGCAAGCTCCTTGTCATCCCTGCTGTAGAATGGACGAAGTCCGCAGCGTCCCTGACAGCCTGACAGTACAATTTCCCAGACAGAAGCCGGGAAATCCCTCTGGACAAGCGTCTGCTGCGGCAGATAGCCTATTTCATTCTGCTTAAGACCGCCACAGGCAGATATCTTTCCGCTTACAGGCGGCTGAAGTCCGAGAATCGTCTTCATAAGTGTAGTCTTTCCGGAGCCGTTTTCTCCGACAATGCAAAGATAGTCACCTGCATTTACATTAAAATTTAAATCTGACAGAATTTCTTTTCCGTCATAACCAAGTGATAAATTCTCACATTTAAGCTGCGTCATATCGCATTCTCCTCATAAAATATCATTGAAACCCATAAAATGCGTCCGTTTTGCCTATTTTAAGGCATCCTTTAGTATATCAAGATTTTGCTGCATAACTGATAAATAGGTTTTTCCGCTTTTAATATCTGCAGAAGTGGCTGACTGCAGGGAATCCATTGTAAGTATTGTCTGGTTCTTTGCAGCAGTATTATCCTTAATGGTATTTGCTATAGTGCCGTCGGCACTCTCAATCTGCAAAATAGAATGCAGTCCGAGCTCGTCCACCTTGTCTGCAAGGAAGATAATTGTCTCGAAGCTTGCCTCTGTCTCGGCAGAGCAGCCTGTAAATGCTGCATAATAATCAAGGCCGTAATCGTCAGTCATATAGCGGAACGGGAAGCGTCCGCCGAACAAAACAGTCTTCACAGGGGCGGTATCAACAGCCGACTTGTATTCTTCATCAAGGGCGTTAAGCCTGCTTAGGTATGCGGCAGTATTTGCGGTGTAAGCATCCTTGTGCTCGGCATCAAGCCTGCACAGCTCATCACAAATATAACTGCACAGGGCAGCAGCATTTTTTAAAGAGAGCCAGACATGCTCGTCGTATTCGATTTCATGCTCATCATGTTCATCCTCGTGCTCATCATCCTGCATGCCTTCGACAACCTCTTCAGCCTTTGCCATATCACCCAGCACATCCAGAAGGCTGATAACAGTCATATCCTTGTTTGTGGCTTCCTTTAAGGCACCCAAAGCCCACTTGTCGGACTCCCCGCCTACATATATAAACATATCGCAGGTCGATATTTTAATGATATCGTCAGCGGTAGGCTGGTAGCTGTGCAAATCCACGCCATTGTCCAAAAGCAGAGTGAGATTTACATGTCCGGATTCGTCACCGACGATTTCCCTTACCCAGTCATACTCAGGGAAAATGGTCGCAACAATATTTATTTTTTTGCTGCCGGTATCAATAGAAGGCGTCGAGCAGCCTGAAAGCATGACGGCAGCAGTAATAATGCAAATAAAAAGTGAAAATATTTTCTTCATGGTTCTCTCCGAATTAGATTAATAAAAATTTTTGTGCCTAGTCAATCGGCATGCTTTAGGCAGTTCACAAAAATCCATTAAGGATTCAATAATTATATATGGCAGGCAGCGCAAATCCCATATAAAACGGTGCTTTTTCTGTCAATCTGAAAATGTTGATTTTGTGCCAGTGTGTAAATTAATATATCTGCATCCTTTGTATTCATATGATATGTTTTCTTACATTTGTTACATATAAGGTGAAGACAGCCCTTGCAGCAATCAGAGTCGGTATACTGATAGTATATCTCGCGTCCGTTTCCCTGAGATACCCTTCTTACCTTGCCCTCAGCCTCAAGCTCCGATAAATTGCGGTATACCGCGCTTATACTTATATTGTCTTCCGAAAGCTCAAGGGAAATCTGCTTTGCCGAAAAGCTTTCGTCAGAATGTGCTGAAAGAAAATCTATAAGATTTTTCCTCTGCTTTGTAATATATTTTGACATAACAGCCTCCATGTTAATTTGCGAATTATTCGCAAATTAGAATATCATGAATATGTAAATATGTCAAGGGGGAAGGTGGAAAGGTAATAATAAGTTTTATTTGCTATATTGTCTGATTTATTGTATAATGTTTATAAATAAATTGTTTTTTATTTATTATAACAGAGAAGGAGTGTGGAGTATGAATTATAAGATTGAAGGTGGAAATCTTCCTGTATTACTTTGTCAGTTAGAGGCAGGAGAATCAATGGTTTGTGAGGCTTCATCAATGTCATGGATGGACGACGAGATTGAGATGGAGACACATGGCGGTGGTATCGGCAAGATGTTTGGCAGGATGTTTACGGGTGAAAACCTGTTCCAGAACAAGTATATTGCTAAGAAAGCAGGAGAGATAGCATTTGCTTCTTCATTCCCGGGCTCTATAAGGGCTATGGAGGTTAGACCGGATAAGCCTGTTATCGCTCAAAAGGGTGCATTTTTAGCATTTTACGGAGATATTACTACATCTGTTTTCTTCCAGAAGAAGGCTAAGGTAGGCTTCTTTGGCGGCGAGGGCTTTCTGATGCAGAAGTTTGAGGGTACAGGTGTCGTATTTGTTGAAATCGATGGTTCAGCCATTGAGTATGATATTGCGGCAGGAGATAAGAAGATTATTGATACAGGCTATCTTGCGGCAATGGATGGAAGCTGTACTATTGATACACGTACGGTAAAGGGCGTAAAGAACGTGCTCTTTGGCGGCGAGGGTCTGTTCAATACAGTTGTTAACGGACCGGGACACATTATTCTTCAGACGATGCCGATTCAGAAGACTGCTATGCAGATTTATGAGTATATTCCTCATCCGTCATCAAACTAACAGGCGGTTAAAAAGCTATTGATAGTATTTAAAATTTAATATGTAAGATATATTGCGGGGCGGATAATTCATTATCCGCCCCGCAAGGTTTATCAGTAATAGTCTGTGAACATATAAAAGCAGAATGCATCAGGCGGCCTTCGGCCGCCTGTACATCATAATACATATATTTTAATTAAACAGAAAATCAAACAAGTCGTTGAAGCCCGGATCGGATTCGTCCGGCGTATTATACCAGTCGCTCCAAAAGTCCTCAGGGTCTGATTCAGGCTCTTCATCCCAAGGATTCCAGTTGAAATCAGTATCGTTTGACTGGGTTGATTCCTCAGAGCTTTCTTCAGTGGACGGCAGGGTAAATGCCGTGCTGTCGCTTCCCTCATAGTGAATATTGCATACGCTGTTTAAAATGTCATCAGTCAGGGCGTAAGGCGTGTCGGCGGTATCGCTTGTCACCTCAGATGGCAGAAGCATATATACATGGTTTCTTACAAGTGAATCCGGACAGTATTCTGATGCCGGAAGTCCGGAGGATGTACATATTTCAACAGATTTGTGGCATGTACAGTATTCTGTAGGCTTGGTGCCCTTTGCAAAATATTCTTTATAGGTCAGGTCGCCTCTCGGGTCCTGCGAGCAGACATTTTCTATTGCAAGCCTGCCGCATTTTGAGCAGATGGTTACAAGCTCAACGCCGCTTGGAACCGGCCCGAAGCCCGGGTCAGGCAGACCCTCGTGCACTCTTGTCATAATCTTATTCCATATGGTTTTTATATTCGCTGTTTCCTCTATAGGATAGTTTGCGTCGTAGCCCTCCCATATGCTTGCAGTATAATAAGGCGTAAAGCCTGAGAACCATACATCATTGTTGTTTGTGGTTGTACCGCTCTTGCCGGCAGTTGACATGCCCTGTATCCTGCATTCAGGTGATGTTGCATGGATTCCGGTATCATAAAGCACAGAGTTTGAAACAACGTCCTGCATTGCATTTGTAAGCAGAAATGCGGTGGATTCCTTGATTACGGTATGTGTATCAGTCTGATTGTTGATAAGCATCTTGCCTGAAGAATCAAGTACCTTTGTATATAATAACGGCTTGGTGTAAACTCCGTGGTTTGCTATTGCTGCATAAGCGGCGGTAAGCTCAAGATTGCTTACGCCGTCGGTAAGAGCGCCGAGGCAAAGCGGCTGTCCGACGTCGGTAAGCTTGGTGCCGTCAGCATTTTCCCTGTTCTCAACAAGAGATGTAATGCCGAACTCTTTAACATATTCAAAGCCAAGCTGCGGGGATACTGTCTCGGCCATAGCCTTAAGCGCTATTATATTCATGGAATAGGTGATGCCCTGACGTATATTTGCATAGCCGACATAGCCTGAATTCCACCAGTTTGAATAAGTTTTGTCGCCTACAGTATATGCCTCGTCATAATATACAGAAGCAAGTGATGAACCGCAGGCATCAAGTGCAGGCGCGAATGCGGCAAGTACCTTAAAGGTGGAGCCGGGCTGCCTGAGCGTGCCTGTAGCACGGTTCAAGCTTAAGCTTGCAAGCTTTTCACCGCGGCCGCCGCTTATTGCTGACACATATCCTGTATGCTGGTCCATAATCACAAATGAAGCCTGAGGCTGAAGATTCTTGTAAAGCACCTCGCTTGTGATTTTGTCATCAGATTTTACTACATAAGCCTTAAAATCCCTCAGGCAGGTATCAATCTCTTCTTCACTGCCGAAGATAAGTCTTGCGGTAGGCTGCTGATTCTGGAGAAAGCTCTTTACGTCTGACTGTGTATAGGTTGTTGTAGTTTTGTCACTGTGTGTTACGGTCAGGCTGTATGTGAATGAATAATAAACCATACTGCCGTAATTTGCCGGGTTGTTGATTTCTTCATCGACTATAGCCTGGATTTGGCTGTTCTGCGTTGAATATATCTGCAAACCACCGGTGTAAAGCTTGTTGTATGCTTCCGCCTCAGTTAAACCGCTCTTAATAAGGTCATCAGTTACATTTTTAATCAGTGCGTCAGTAAAATAACTGTATACATGGTCCTGACCCTTAAGCTGCTCATTTACTATTGCAATGCGCTCATAGACATCTTTGGTGTCGGCAAGAGCCGCAATTTTTTCGGTTGAAGAAATCATGCCCTGCCTCTCCATGTAGTCAAGCACAAGCTCACGACGCTCCTTGTTGTTATCCGGATGCGTTATAGGATTGTATCTTGAAGGATTCTGGGTTATTGAAGCAATGACCGCACATTCCGAAAGAGTAAGCTCTGATACCTTCTTGTTAAAATATCTTTCTGAGGCGGCCTCAACCCCCAGCGTATTGCTGCCTAAATTTATAGTATTCAAATAGTTCTGCAGGATAATAGTCTTGTCAGTTATTTTCTCAAGCTGGATTGCAAGATACTGCTCCTGAATCTTTCGCTCAAGTCTGGCACCAAAGCTGGATTCAGCGCCGCCGTCAAATTTGACATTTTTAATAAGCTGCTGTGTAATAGTGCTGGCACCCTCATCAAGATTTCTGCTGGTTATTCCGGAATAAATTGCTCTTGCGATTCCTCTCATATCAATACCCTTGTGCTTCCAGAAGCGCTCGTCTTCGATAGCAATAAAAGCATTAACAAGATTTTTCGGCATCTGCGAATACTCGACAACCTTTCGGTTTGAGCCTGCGGTTATAAGAGTCTCAATGACATTGCCATCAACATCATATATGGTAGTGGCAGTGTTTGATGGCGAGAAATTAATGCTCTTTATATCCGGTGCTTTATCCAGAATACCGTTCAGCATGCCAAGAGCTATGCAGGCAATGACGGCAATGACACAAAAGCATATTGCCAGAAATATTTTAAATGAAAAGACAGATGCCTTTTTTTTGTTTTTCTTATTCTTAGAGGAAAGAGAATCAATTTGTTTCCTTGTACCCTCTGCTCCGTAATTCATTAAAAAAACCTCCTGAAAATCAAAATGAAACATATTCATACTATGACGTATTATAACAGAACCGGCAATATAAATAAAGTTATTAAAGAATTAAATCTATTACATTATGTTTAAAATTATAATAATTTTTCTCATTTATTTTGCTTTTCATTCACTTTTTTAAAAAATTCTGATATACTTGATAATAATGATGGAGCAGATTAAGTCTTTATTTTGCAGGAAAAATCAAGTGCTTCGACAGATCATATGATTACGACGGAACGGAACAGGTCTTTATTTTGGAGGAGAATATTGAAGAGACACAAGGTTATATACAACGGCGGCGAGGGTGAGATAGTTGAAAAGAAATCAAGGTTTATTGCTACGGTCAGGGCAGTAGAGAGCGAGGAGGAGGCTGTCGCATTTATAGATGAGATGAAGAAGAAGTACTGGAACGCAACGCATAACTGCTCGGCGTATGTGCTTGGGCTTAACAATGAGGTGATGCGCTGCAGCGACGACGGCGAGCCTGCACAGACTGCCGGACGCCCGATGCTTGATGTGCTTATCGGTTCAGAGGTCAGGAATGTGTGCGTCGTGGTAACAAGATATTTCGGAGGAACCCTGCTTGGCACTGGCGGGCTTGTGCGTGCGTATTCGAAGGCAGTGCAGGAGGGACTTGCAAACTGCGACATTATAGAGAAGATTCCGGCTGAGAGGATTGAAATAGAGTGTGATTATACTCTCATCGGCAAGCTTCAGTATCTTACCGCCACGGATGGCATTACTGTGCTGGACACAGTCTATACCGATAAGGTGGTTATGACGATTATGGTGCCGCTTGAGGACACCGAAAGAATTATAAACAAGATAACAGAGGCAGTGAATGCGAAGGCCGGTATAACAAAAACCGGGCAGATGTACTATGCGCTGCTAGGAAAAGAAGTGCTGCTGCTGTGATAAATGAAAATGATTCATTTCAGATGGGTAAATACAGAGTCTGGAGATATTATTGTTGACCGGATGTATCAGGTTATTAAGAGTCTGCTGACAGAATGGTATGGCAGACCGCAAAAAGATGAGTTGGATACACCTTTTTTTCTGCTGGATCAGCTTGTGTTAAATTCTTCTCTTTTCTTTTTCTTGCTATAAAATTACCAATGTCGATTTGATTCATAGCTAGATCATCCTTTTTTTGATGATTACAGCATATTTTCATATATCACAATATACAATCCCTTAACCGGAGAATTCAGATGGAATCAGGATATTTTACTGTTCGGAGAAAGGGGAAAATGCCCTTATCGAATACGGTTCTCGTTTATATTGCGAACTAAAAGTCTAAACCTTATTTCGACATACGGTCACCTTATTTAAAAAAAATCCAAGCAACAGCCCCATAGCCAATGCAATTAAATGCACCACCAAACTCTCTATACCAAGCACTAGCGACACAACAAAAAATGCTATCAAATAAATAATTTCTGGTTTCTTTATGGAAATCTGTTTCTTATACAAAAGAATAACTAATACGCCAATCGTAGCAAATATGCCTGCTGATGCCCCAACTGACTCACCCGAAAAAATTAGCGACACAATAATTGCGTCTACTATTGCAATCATATGAAAGAACACCAAATACCATAAGCTTCCATATTTTTTCTCGATATATTTTCCTGCTACCAATAGTGCAGCCATATTCATAACCATATGAATCGCACCCGCATGAAGATATATGTGTGTTATACATCTCCAGAACTGTCTATTCAAAAACACCTTTTCATAAGACATACTTCCAAACTTTCCTAGCATCCCTTGACATCCAGCAAGGAAATTAAGAATATAAGCCACTACCACATTATCTGATATTTCTAAAATAGCCTGTTTTTCCACAATTACTGAATTCAATAACAAAACAATTGTGCATATTAAAACAATTGTGCAATTAATTAATCCGTATTTTTCAATTATTTTTTTCATATCATTACCTGTTGCCTCTAAAAATCCTATTTAAGCCTTAGCACATATAATTAAAATTTTATTCACTTCCCAAAAATTTCTTATATGCGTTATCTATACTCGGTTCAACTTTAAAATAATCTTCCCATAAAAATGTGGTTGACAATACTTTTTCTTTTCCTATGCCATCAATATAGTCCTGCAAATAATCTTTATCGTAGTATTCCTCTACAAAGGGCGCAATTTCATCAGAAACATCTTCATCCGTAAATGTCATATCACAGTACTGTCCGAATATATCCATCCCCGTCTTCTCTTGTTTCTTAACGGCTTCAAGATCATTTCCTTCGAAATCATCTTCATGATGCAAATCTCCTAAAAAATCATGCCTGATCAGCCATGTAATAAAAAACGCAATATGATTTCCAGCAAATCCCCAAATCATTTCCTCATCTTCATCCGTTAATGAGTTGGGATTCTTATTAAATTTTTCACAATAACTCTCTCTTGCCGAGTCATACTGCCATTCTGCTTTATCAAAAGACATTTTTTATCCTCCCTCAAAACAATGCTCCTATAGAGCGATATATTCAAAGTTAAAGATTTCTGAAAACTTGAATTTGTGCTATGAAAATTGTTCTTTAATCCATCTTACTCGACGATCAATGCATTTATGTAAAAGATCGCTATTTAGCACGTCTTCAAAACCGTGACATGCCCCCTCTACTTCATAAAGCACTACATCAACATTTTCATTCTCTAAACGATTAGTAAATTCAATTCCTTCATCATGTAAACAATCAAATTCAGCAACCTCTATATATGTATTAGGAAAACCCGCTAAAGATTCTGCTTCCATCGGCGACGCATACTTTATTTGCTCATTTGTATATTCCTTTAAATAAGCTTTCCAAAACATCTTATTTCGGCGAGAATCCCATACTGGCGTATCTGTATACTTTTCCATTGATGCCGTATTCATCCGCCTATCT
>JAFRXK010000074.1 GCA_017442865.1 Lachnospiraceae bacterium
AACGGGCGCACTTCATTTCTACGGTGGAAAATAACTTTCAACGAAGGTGTAGCAAAAGTGTGTCAATGCCCTAAACGGGCGCACTTCATTTCTACGGCCTAAACCCACTGATGTGGGCAAAAGATATCTGTGTCAATGCCCTAAACGGGCGCACTTCATTTCTACCGCTACTATGTTGAGAGGCCTAAACCCACTGATGTGTGTGTCAATGCCCTAAACGGGCGCACTTCATTTCTACCCTGCCTCTCAGAGAGCCTTTATTTTAGCGGGTTTTTGGGCTCTTTTTTGCAGGTATTTGTCTGAAAATTCTGAAAACGAGGTTTTTTATGGTCATTTTTTGTTTTTTAAATTTTCAGGGTAATATATGTAAAATACATCCTTTTATTGTATTACAGTTTATGCCCTATTTTGCTTAAATAGCCATACACTTTTCTAACCTTCGCTTTAATATTATACCACATCTTCTGGTTGCATACCAGTTTTATTATCAGTTATTACGATTTTTTATGACGATATTTTGTCATCATACTCTATATAAAGTCAGCCTTATCAGCTTATCATTATTTATAAAGTTTATAATACTTTACTACTTAATCATTCCATTTTTTGTTTCGCTAATTATTTTAAGTTGCACTGCCAAAATATAAATAATATAACTCCTCAATAAATTTTTCATACTTATTTCTTGCTCTTGATACTATAGTTTTGTTCTTGTTTAATATCTCCGCAATTATTTCATCACTAAACTTAAAATCCTTTTTTAGGAGATTATAATACATTGAATAAAAAATGTCTTTCTCTAATAAATTATTATCTAGATTAGAAATTGCACGATTTACATAATCCAAATTAAAAATATTGTTACATAATTTTATTGCACTAGGTTGTAGCATAGTATAGACATCTCTATTTCCTGCCGGTTCCTTTTTATACCGAATGTAATATATCCCTCTATCCTCCTCATTCTTATATTTACTACCAAGATTTTTTTCAAATTTATCAATTTTACTATTTGTTGCATTTACGGATTTAAGTTTTAGCAAAATCAATAAATCTTTTGTCAAAAAAAGCTGCAATATATTTCTATTTGGCTTACTTGATGCTATTTTTACTTGTTCCCATTCTGTATCAAAATCATCTAAAAACTTATTAAAAAAACCGCTTACAACTTCTCCGTACGTTCTGTCGCCGTATGAATCAAATTGCTCATATACATCAAACTCATTTGAAATAATGTCACCCTGTGTAACATTTCCCTCTTCATTTATTGGCTTTGACAAACTACTGGTAAAATCAAGGCTCTCAACAATACAAATAGCTACCTCTATATCTCTTTTTGTAACACTAACAGAATCACTTTTTAGTGCTTCATCTATAGCATCTACAACGCTCTTATTATTTATATCCTTGCTTTTTTTTATTATTTTGACAAGTTTCATGATTTTAACCTTATTTTTTGAAGGTCTGTCAATACTGACTCCATTTTTGGCCATCTCGTTTTCAGCTGATGCTATATCCGCTTTCTGTCTATATTTAATACCGAAGTTTTGTAAAAACAAAACTTTTCTTCCTTTTGAATCTTCTCCAGTATACCCTTTTATGGTTTCCATAAATGTTTCCATAAACACTAATGTATCAATAGTATTTTTTTTCTGTTTTTGAAAAGCAATATTTGAGTCATACTCCACATTTTTATTTTGTTCAGATAAATATGTTGTTAATTTGGTGTATTCTTTAGGACTGTACGCTTTAAAAAGGTCAACAACAAAACTATCATAACATTTGTTGCTTTTTATATAACTATATCTTGCTTCTTTATCTTCCAAGGTCTTTTTCGGCATTAACTTAATCGTATTCAATACATCTTCATACTTCTCTTCAAAATCTTTACCTGCCTTTAATCTCTCTTCTCTTTTATCTTCCTTTGTCAAATATATCGCCTCCTTTTAAGTAATTACAATTTTAAATATTAAATAATTCATTAATTGATTTTCTTATATCTGATACATCAAGTCCCTTCAATACGTCTATTAGATCTGAAAGATTTTTAAATTCCGTTAAATCATAAATTTTTGCTTCTTCATATATTGGCTTACCATTTACTCTTGGTATTTCACCATAATATACTCCTTCAACTTCACTATCCTTTATTTTCTCAATAAAATTCATGGCATAAAGTAACATTGCAGACATTGGCTTTGTTCCAAACGTAATATCTGCGTATACTAGTGAATCATCAGGAATTTCATCAAGCAAATTCATAAGCAGATTAATTCCTATACTTTTACTCTGACTGCTTTCTATTATGAGCTCTTTTATATCCTTTTTGTTTACTCCAAGATTCTCAAGCTCCTGTACCAAAATTTCATAATTATCAGGTGTATCCTGATTATCCGTTCTCACCACAATAACTTTAACATCATCACCTTTACTATAGCTGTCTGCGATAACCGGAATTATTGGAAATGATGTTTTCCTATTGTTTAATAGTTCAAATCCTACAGGATTATAAATAACTTTCAACAAATCATTCTTGCCTTGTAATGATACGGCACTTATATATGTTTTTACCACTGAACATTCCTCCTGTTTACACATTTATATTTTGATTGGTTTCAAATTCAATATTGCCATTGTTTTTTCTGTTTCAGTATATTTTGATTCGTCATATATAACTTCTAATTCTAATTTGCTTAACTGAACCACTGTTCCATCATCTGTAACTCTTTCAATATTCTCAATGCATTTATCCCTTAAAATCTCTGAATATTGTATGAGTTGGCTTAACTTCAGATTGTTCTCCATAATAACATGCACTCTATTTACAGTAAAATACTTCTTAATGTATTCTGACAAAAGAATAGCATTTGTAATAACATTATTTTTGCATTCATTTTTTATTTTTTTGGCAAATTCATCAGGCAATAAATATACATCATAAGTCTTTTTACTTGATTTTGACTGCAAATAATTGCTCCTACATCTCTTAATATATATATCAGATGTATCATTTGACACAATAAATCTAATATCTTTATTCGACTTTACAATATCAGCCTGCTTGTCCGAAAAAGCATAAATATTATAAATTTCTTTTTTGGTATCAGAATTAATTTTATGTCTCAGATTACTTAAACAATTCATGAAATCATCAATATCTTTTTTGTTTTTATTCAACAACAAGGCATCCAAGCTTTCATCTATTCTGTTAATATCAGCATATTTAGTATTATTATTCAAAGAAAAAACATGAGCAAACATATCTCTTATCTTTTTAACTCTTTCTCTTAAATATTCTATTTCTAAAAGAAGTCTGGAATTCTCATCTGTACTGTTCACATCAATAAGCTTAAGCCTATCTAATGATGCTTTTCTATTGTTTTCATCACAACAGTTTTCCATTGTACACTCGAGTCCTTTGTACTCTAAATACATAACTACTAAGTAACTGCGCAATGCCTCTAACGCAGTTGCTATAGCCTGGCCATATCGATTTTGCCGTATATACCAGTTTCCAAGAAGATACTGCATTTCAGCCATATTTTTCGGCGTCATATTATTGAATATTTTTATATTTGCTTCGTCAACACAATCAAGCAGATTCTCTGAAAGCACTCTTTTAAGCATTGCTTCCAAATCAGCATATCCGCCTATGCTCTTTAATTTATCTTTTTCATTTAAATATACCATTAATGAACTTAACGACTTTACAATTCCATCAAAATCATTTATCTGCGTTGCCCAGTCAAACGAAGCTAATATCTGTTTAAGTGGATTTTCGTCTGACATTTGATTTAATATAGAAACTGAATTACCAGTATTTTTAAATTCGCTTACACCATTCGTCAAATTCAAAACATTGATAAGCTCTTTCAAATCAACAACAGGCGCAACATCTTTATTCTCACTGCAAACTTCTAGATTACCATAATATACATGCTCAATTGCTATATCATATTCAGTTGTGTTTTTAAGATAATTTAATACAATCAGATTATACAAAGGCAATGAACGGAATGAATGTGTTATATCAAATGAAACTTCATAATGTATGCCTTTTTCAAACATACTTTCAATACCAGATATTATTTCGTAATTTTCAAGCAGTTGCTCTGAATCTATTCCATATCTCACGAGTATAACCCGAACATCTATACCGGGTTTTATACAATCAAACATTTTTGATTTTTCAAAGATATTTTGAATAGTTGAATTGCATTGCTTTAATTCTTCACCTGCAGTATCTCTGCCATATGTTGTTTCAATATCGTACAAGGTTTTATAATCTTTAAAATTATTATAGTTTTCATTTGAAAAGAAGTTATAAAAACCTGACCATGAAGATTTTACTGTCCCAATTATAATGACCTTGTCAGGCATATTGTCCTTGATTAATGGATAGGCAACAAATGCAACTCTTTCTGTTGTCTGATTATTTATGTTATATGCCGTTTCTCTATAATTGAAACTTTTATCATTATATGTATCAAGTATTCTTTGTTCTTTTTCTTGTAATGTCAAAGAATTTTTAGTTATATTATCACCAGATTTTAATTTATCTCTAAAATCTATATATGTTCCTGTTCCCAATGACAAAATCAATATTCTTTCACACCGACTCATTGTTTTTCTCCGTTCATCGCCTCAATATTAACCAGAAATCATTCTTTGTTATTTTTTTTACTGATTATTTTTTTAATACTTGGTAATGCTTTTTTATGTTCATCCTTAACAGGTGATTTGCGCGCTCTAAAATCATCCAGTGTCATATATCTAATATCTTCATTATCAGGAATAGTTTTACTGTTCTTCATTTCAAAGAATTGCTTGATTTCATCTAACTCTTCAATTTTCCTGCCAGATAAATGTTTATTGATTGATTTTTTATAAGCATTAATTTTCGCATCAATATCTATATACTCAAACGGATCCAGATTGAATTCAGAATTATAAGCTTCTTTTTTATCAATCGATTTTGCATAATCTATAGCCAAAGATATTTTTCCATATCCATACGGCTTCGCTTTTCCAACATTCATCCATGAATCATCGCTTAACTTTATGCTCCACAACAATAAACCAAGCTCATCCTCAGAAAGATTCTGAAAACGCACTTTACCCTTAAATACAGTTCCTTCATCCAAAGGAGTAAATGACGTCGCAACATTTTCTTGCTTATCTGTAACTTCACCAGGAATAATTGTATTGTGAAGCCAATATTGTTTTACTCCTCTAAGTTTAAAACCATCTGTATTATATGTCACCGCTTTATTTGGGTCATTCTGAATTAAATAATCAAGATAACTTGTTGGCTTTGGCTCAGATAAAATCATGGATTCCTCTTTATCATATTTATTAACATTTACTTCAACAGCATCCGAAAATGAAATTCTTGATTTATAGCTTCCAGACTCATTGCTGTAGCCAAACATTGCTTTGCTATAATCAATGATTCCCGGCTTATGACTTGCATTCAAACCGACTTTTATTGTATTATCATAAAACAGTCTTAATCTTGGAGTAAAACCGAAATATAATCTGTCAAGTTCAATGTAAAAAACCGGTTTTGTTTCACCTCTTTCAGGCAAATCGAAAAATTCTCTTCCGCCAAATTGTTTTAGAGTATTGCTTCTCTTTTCAATATCCGTTTTGAACGCTGCCACATCTTTATCAGGAATTTCTATCCTTTCTTTCTCCTTGTTAATTTTCGGAATGATGTATACAGCTTTTTTATCGTTCATTTTTCCGGAGCTTATAACCCATCCATCTTTAGAATATCTACCTTTGACGCCAACTGCTGTTACATTTTTTAAGTTAGAAATTTCATAGCTAATTTCTTTATAATAAGGTTTGTAAGACTCGTTCGGAACGCCCTTATACACAGTCTTTCCCTTACTATCCTGACCTTTTTTAAATTCTTTTGCCTCATGCTGTAGAATATTATGGTTTTTACTAACAAAGAAATCATATTTAAATGGCTTGTTATGAAGAAATTCGTCTATAATTTTTCTTTCACTTATAACATAATAATTCATTTCTCCGTACTCTGAATTAATAACATCCACATCTGTCTTATATATTACATATTTTCCATCTTCGTTCTTAATATATCCGGCTTTAACATGTTTTAATGCATTGATTTCTTTCTTATTCTTATTTGGATTTGGAGCTCCAAGTATTTCATTATATCTTCCTCTCTCCACGCCATTTGCAACATTTCTATACATCAATGCGTAGTCACCAATATCATCAAAAATGCTTGACAATCCTAATATCTGAACATTATTCCTTATAAGGCCTCTCATTGTGCTTCCCGGAATTGCATATTTTCCATATGCATTTTTACAAAACTGCTTATTACCATCATCAACTATAATTGGTCCTTTAGCAGTAATCGTATATGAGATTTCTCCGGTAAATAACTCATCTGATGAATCATTTCGTGCAACCAACTTATCTTTTGGATATTTAAACACCTTATCTGTGAATGAAATAAAGTTATATGGTGCTCCAACATATTTTGATGACTCACTATTGTTATTATTACCACCATTATTACTTTTGATATTTTTTTTATTATTTGAATAACTATCTTTGAATTTCTTCTCTTTAAAACCTCCACCCATCATCATATTTGACAGATTACTTATATCTATTCCCATAACACTTACCTCCTATTTTCTACACCTCTTAGTCTTGTAAGTTTAACTTTGACTTGTCCATCCTCATCATATTCAAGATATTCCTGAACAATTAGGTATTTATCTCCTTTGTTTAATTCATATTTCTTTATAACAATATTCTCTTCAATATCATCATCTTCAACATCTATTGCCTGCAATACTCCATCTATTGTGAATACATGCCGTTCTTTGTTTTGTGAAAAAAAACGAGCCTCATAACATTCATCCCAATTTATATCTGTTAATTCGCAAACCTTCAACAAACGTATTTCACTTAACAGATAGATTAATGCATATTCATATTCATCAATATTAGCAAAAAGCCCTGCTGTATCGCTTATTTTTTTATATTTCATTGTTTTGTCCCCCTTATTACCGAATCAATACAATGTGATATTATTTTGTCTTTATCTTCAATCTTGCCGCTGCTAAAGTCTATTGTTGCAATGCCCTGTGATTTTTTTATCTCCATCTTATCAACAATTACAAAGCCCTTTCCAACATTATATCCTCCACCTAAGTTCATTGTTCCTATAGCCAGATCCCTCAATGCCATTAGTAATAATCCACATGTTCTTTCCGGAGCATTATAATTCAGAACAGTGATGTGCAGCCTCACATCTCCAAACACATTTTTCTCCGTAAACAAACTTCCATTAATTACACCACCGGTAAACTTATCAATATGTATTCTATGCGACAATCTTATCTCATCATTTTCTTTTTTATTACCTACTATGGTATCATAGAATCGTATATTGCCTAAATTACCTTTAGCATCCTTACTAGATTTTACGCCAAATGTTTTACCAATAATGTCTTCAGCCTTAACACCTTTACTTTCTAAATATGAAGCTATATTCTGCATCTGATTTCTTATAGCTCCTTTAAATGAGCTTCCCGGTATAATATAGTCATCATTTGCATTTTTTATATTCTCACAATCCGGAGCCTTCTTACCGCTTTCATTTGATGCTGATGAAATACCTTTTACAAGCAAATCCCCTTCTGTATGTCCTTCAACAATTATGTCATAGGCATTATATGTATTAGAACACTCCAAGATATCTTTTTCAATATATTCATCAATCTCATCTTCTTTAAACCACATTTTTCTGTCTTCATCTTTATTCATGTCAAAAATTTTACAACGCAGCTTTTCAATTTTAATGTAACCACAGCCATTGCTCTTTTGACCCCCAAACTGCACTTGACCGGCATTTACAGCTGGAAAAACTGTTTCAAATTCATCTATATAATCTATCTTGTCACCTTTTTTATTTGTATAAATATATATAGGGAAATTGAACTTTGAGCCTACGCCAATGTATTCCATATTAAATTTATGTCCTGCGTTTTTATCTGTTCCCTTTACTATGCTTTCTGCGCAAGAACCCGTTTTAGGATTAATACTTACTCGCGGACGCAACTCCAATTTTAACGATTCATCCTTCACAAAAATTCCATCGCCAAACTTAATTCTGCTGCAATAATCTGATGAATTTTCATTTTCTGCAAACTCGCTTTTTCCAAAAAGATCATCATAACTATCTATATAATTGTTTTTATAATACTGACCAAATAATCCAGCAATGCTAGTAGCCTGAATAAACGGCATATTATCTACAGGATGAACTAATACATTTTCTTTATCTCCTAGTCCACTTCCCACATGCATTGGTTCTTTACATACAGCAGTAACTAAATACTTTACAATAGTGTTGTATTGAATATTAGCAGACATTTAATTACCTCCTTCCTTATTATCAAAACGAATAAGATTTATCAAAAAATCAAGTTTAATTCTATCAACTGCATCATCATCTAAAATATTATTTCTATCAATGTTCATTATCTTTTCTCGAATAATTTTTCTATCGGCATCAATAATATCTATTAAATCACTATTAATTATTTTTCTAATAAAACTAAATGCCTTTTTAATACTTCTTCTTTTTTTCTGAACATTGCTTGAATCTTCTTTGTCTTCTGTGTGATTCATATATGCATTAATTAATTCAAATGCTCTTTTAGGATTATATTTATTTGCTACCGCTATCGCTTCAATATTTCCAAGCTGGCTATTGCTTGCATCTCCCTTAGCGAATGAATTTGTTACAATATACACTTGTGCAACCTTTTCTATTAGTCTTCTATAGTAAGATTGCGCAATAATATTAATTGTTGCCATATCGTCATCACTTTCTTTAAATTCTGATATAGAATATTTCTTGCAATCTCCCGGACATTTGTATTTTATATCACCATAATGATTGATAAAAACGACTCTACCAAAACCTTCATTCTTACGTTCACCTATACCATTATTGACTATTTTTAAGATATTTTCATATTTAAATTCTCCATCAAATGTTAAGTGAAAAACGCTTCCCTGTTCAAACATCAGCATTGAAGGAATTTTAGTCTTCCAAGTACGGTTATAGCCTTTTACATCAACAGTCGATGTTGAACAATATTTAATATCCAGATTATCAACTTCCATCTGTTTTTCAAGCTCATGAACATCTATACCACATAATTCACCTAATTCATTTCTCATAACGGTATTAGAAAGCAGCATCATATAACATTCTTTATTTACATTTTCAGCAGGAAGATATTGTTCATATGGGATACTATTAACATAATCACATGAAACGACTTCACATTTTCCAAAACCGGCAGAGCGTGCATTTCCAATCGTCACTATATCCTTCAATGTTTTTTTTATCTCATCTTTAAGCTCTATATTTTCACTTTCAATAGCTATATATCCTGTAAATAAGTGATTTTCTTGTATGTATTCATTTCTAAATACGTTTTGTTTTTCACTCTTATCAATATTAATTTTTATTTTCATATCTGAATTAATATCAACATTATAATAATAAATACAATCGTCATTTTCAAAATAGCAATATCTACCTAATGCTGCCCTTTTATATCCTTCAGAGAAATCTCCTGCCACCACAACATTTTGAATTTCTTTTTTTCCTTTCTCAATTCTCTTATCTTCATAAAAACCCTTTGGTGAAGGCATCAACACATGTTTTCCACCTTCATTTTCAATTGTCAGATATGCATTTAAGAATTTGATTTTGTTGGAAAACAGCTCTTTTTTATTATCCTCAAACAGCTTTTTGTTAATATTGGCTAATTGACTAATAACATAACCTCTTATGGTACTTCCAGGGATATAGCGTAATGTAATCGTCTGTCCACTTTGACTTGTGCTATCGTCTGCAATTCTAAGCGGCTCTATATTTCTTATTTCATATTTTAAATATTTTATCATTACTCTTATACCTCCTTAACTTCACTAATTTTTACTTTACCAAAACCTCTATTACGCATCGTTCCTATCCATTTTATTAGTAACATCACATCTTTAATCAGTTCCTTATCTTTTTCATCGCATTTTATTTCACTAAAAAAAACAAGTCCTTTATTAACACATCTGCAATATCTTAATGAACCTTTTTTAGTCATGCCATCTTCATCTATTTTTGTAAACGTTCTAATATTGGTTAGCGAATTCGTTATTTCACTAGGATCATCCTGTATTTCTTCCATAACAACTTTCTTTACGTAATCTGTTAATTGAAAATCTGAAAATACGAGTTTACCTGATTCATCTGTACTACTTTCACCTTTTTCGCCTAATAATCTTTTGACTTCAGCATCAATATTATCAATTCCCTTCCATGTTAAATATCTGGTTAGTTCTTCACGAAAAATTCCTTTGAATGTTCCCCCCTTATAATATGGGAATCCATATTTATCACAAAGGACCGATATATCTTCTCCTCCAGGTATACTTGTTCCATTTCCAAATACTACATCAGATAATAATTCCATCTTAATCTTCAAAATAAATCCCCCCTTAGTAATCTAATTTTATGAAAGTATCACTTAATTCAATTGCATCAAATAATACAGATCTTTTTATCTTATCACTAGTTTCAACAAACACTTTTCTATCCAGTCCTTTTCCGCTTCCAATTTTATCAGTATCAACATCAACAAATATTCCCTGATAACTATCAAGCGTTACATCCTCTATTTTATTAAACACAAGAAAATGTTTTGCTGCATCTTCTCCTTCTTTCAAAATACCCCTCAACGATTTAAGTTTTCCTCTAGCATAATCCATATCTTCATCAATAAAACCGGAAATTAATTTTCTAAACTTTTCGTATTGACGTATTTTTTCTTTGGTCATGATTTCATCAGCAGAACTAACAATATATGGTCTCATCTCCAGTCTGTTTCCATCTTTTGTTGTGTAGTTTAAACGAATTTCCTCTAACGTATCCTTTATTTCGCCATACTCTATATGCCAGTCAATAGCTGATATATCGCTTCCTGAACCATCTTTACTTAACTCTGCTCCGAATCTCTTTGCGTTTGAACACAAGCTTTCTGCAAGCTCATACGCCTTGTAAAACGGGTATTTTTGATGCACAATAGCGACACCTGCACATGCAGCATAACCTTTACCATCAACGCTATTTTTCACCTCTGCTTTGCTCAATTCTTTAATAAAAATCGCAGCACACTCAACTCCGATTCTTCCTTCCGTAACAAAACAAATATCATCACCCTCTGTTATTATTCTACGTATTGGCAAAAATCCTTTGTCTAATTCAAGGTCTTTCAAATTACCTTCTTCAATATTCTTTACAACACTGCACACAGTATTAAAATATGCCTGTTTAAAGGCCTCATCAATAGACTGGCTGAATTCTTTAATTTTACATTTGAATTCTGGCCATTTCATATTGCGCAGTGTTTCATCATAAAGATTTTCAACTCTCTTACCCATTGCGTTTCCGTCAATATGAACAACTGCAATAAAATTAGATTCATTTTTACTTCCACCCAAATTTTTTAATTCATATACATTTTTATAGTTTTGAGGTGTTAGATTGTTTTCAATTTAATGCATATAATTATTAAAACAATCATCTTTTTCATCATTCTGTTTCATAACAGGCTTTAGTGTTTCACTATTAATCTTTTCTACGCCAAAGCTTCCCTGATGAAATGCAGCTTTTCTTTTTGCTTTTTTATCTTCAAGTTTTTTTGTTAATTCTTTTAAGTTTTCCCCAGGTGTCATTGTATCTTTATATTCTATTGATGTTGCAAAAACAAGTATATCTGTATGTTTTTTATAAATCTCGGATGTAATTATCTTTATAAAACTATACGATTTATCCTTATCTTCAAACTCTAATACAACATGTCCACCGCCAGAATATACTAGGTTGTCTTTCTCTGAAAAAATGCTCTCATCATTTATCGTTTTCTCAAAAAACTTTGGACTCATAATCCATGCAATTAAGCAAGAATTATCTACATTATCCTTAAGCTTTTTACTCTTAAAGATAAAAGCCTGCTTCTGCGAAACCTCTAAAATAGTCAATACACTCATACTACGTCCTCCTATGCATTTTATATTAATATAATTATTTTATCATCGTATATCTTCCAAACCCAAAACTTGTATTCTTACCGATATGTATCAATTCTCCTGCCAATAAAAGCATATATATATATTCGTCTATATTATCAAACTCTACAATACCCTTGAGTCCTGTCAAATATATTCCTCCATTATGTGTAGATGAGTACCTTCTTACCGATATTGTATTTGAGTTCTGATTTTTAATCTGTGGAATGTTTTTTAATGGTTCTTTCCTTTTAATATCAATCCCCTCAAAACAATCTAACATATATATTCTTCTTTCGATTGCTGCGAATATAGCTTCAGAACTAAATCTTTCTATTAACTTTCCATCATATTTTATTGTTGCTGGTGCGTTCCACAACATCATATTTGATATTTCATCATTTTTCATTCGATTTTCAACATATTCAAAAACTGTTCCTACTTCATACCTTGATTTATAAATTTGTCCATCTTCCATAAGTGTTTCTCGTTTTGTATTTGTTACCCTTATAATCAAAAATCTAGAATGATTCTTTCCCAAGCCTGACTGCCCTAGCATAAATAAAGCTTGCATTATCTGATTTAGATAAACTATTGTTTTTCCAAAAATAATAATATTAAATTTCAAAATATCTCCACACGCAAATTTTTCTCTAAAGTCCTCACATTCAAGAACATATCCTATGCTCTCACCAGTTGTAACAAACTTGGGTTTAATCTTAAATTGCGAATACATTATTCTTCTTACAATACATTCATTATCAAAATCACAATGCTCACAGTCTCTATCCATTATACAATTAGCCTGCAACAACATTTCTCCCATCCCACCACGTAAAGCAGAGGTCTTGTTTTTCGGCATAATTGTATCTTCTAGAAATTTAATCTCAAAGTGTAATTTAACATAACGAATATTTAATGCATCCTTTATCCATTCATTACTCATTTTAAATATCTCCCTAACCTAAGATTGTCATTTTAACGCCATATATGCTAATCTAATTGCATCATTTAACTCTCCTACAGCACATAAATGACCTGATTTATGGCAAAATTGAAATGTTTTAATCGACGTTAATGAAAATAATGTGTCAACATCTGCGCCTCTCCACTCTTTTGGAAATGCTTTTTTAGGAATCATTGAATTTTCTTCAGTCGGAACTGCTTGAACTATATAACCACCTCGTACAGAAGGAAAAACAACGTACAAAATTTTTGTTCCCTTTACTGCATCTTTCCAAGGAATCATTTCTTTCATTACAAGTATATTGTCACTATTTTGTTCAATCATTTTTGTTACTATATCATATGCTTTATGTCTCGAATTAATTGATTCGAAATGTCTCTCTAAAATTCCTTTCGCAAAATCAACAGCATTCGAAAAAAGCAAATCTGAATTTTGTTCTTTCATATCCCAACGAGGATTCATATCAGAAATGCAAGTTGACATTGTATTCTTTTCACCTGTATTATCAGTCAAATCTATTATCTGAACAAATTCTTGATCAAACTCTTTAGCATCATCAATGCTTAATATTTCAGTTCCAAATTCTTCCCATAATAGTCCAAATGATGCGTATGGCACACCATTATCTCTTACCTTATTATTCTGCATATGATGATCATACTTTCCCATTCCAATATCAAATACAATTCCATCATATTCTTTTGGTGCAATCATTCCTCTTTCTATTATTATGTCGGGATACAATATTTTCAAAAGAGCAGCTCCAAATACATCATCTGCATGAAATATACCACCATGCGTAAATGCTTTTCTAGGTTTTATATTCATATTGATTCCTCTTCTATCTGATAAATTTCTTATTAATATTTGTCTGTAAAAAATTAATTAATATGTTTTTGTTTAATAGTATTCATAATTGTCTTCTATTCAATTATTCATTGATTTATTCACAATATTTTTTGATTTGAATTCTTTTCTTTTTTATTTTACAATATTTATTTCCATTTTTCAAGAATATTCTATTGTTTTTGCGCAATTTTTTGCCATTTTGTTTATTTCTAATCTCATTATATAAATATTTATACGCAATTTAAAATTCTGTGCATCAACTCCAGTCACACAAAAAAGCCTCACAAACTGCTCCGACATACTCCCTAGTCTATAAAACAGGTGCCGCATCTTTCCACAGTCTGTGAGGCTATATTATTTTTTACTTCATATACAGGCATAAAATCCTGCAAGAATCATTCTTTATTTTTTTACATTTGTATTATTTATCGCTTTTTTAAGCCATTCCTGTTACACACTCAAAAAGCCAAAATCAAATATCAATCCTCCCCCTCTACTCCACACTCAAAAAGTCCAAATCAAACAGCGACATCTGGTTTGACTGTGGCAAATCGCCGAGCAGTCCCAAGTCGCTCATAAGGTCTGCGGTGGACTTTCCAACCTTGGTTCTTTGCATGAAGTCCTCGACGGAGAGGTATTTGCCGCCTGAGGCGGCCTGCTCCACGCCCTCGGCGTTCTTGATGCCCATGCCGTCTATTGAGACGAGAGAAGGCATTATCTTGCCGTCGATTATCTGGAAACGGTCTGCCTTTGCCCGGTAGATGTCGATTGGGAGGAATTCAAAGCCTCTGGCGTACATTTCCTGAACGATACGCATGTCCTTAAGCTCGTCCTGCTCCTTGTTTGACAGGGTGTCCTTGCGGCGCTTGTAGTCTGCGATGTAGTATTCCAGCTTGTCGCGTCCGCGGCACATCAGCTCGTAGGAAAAGCCGGTCGCCCTGATGCTGAAATACGCCGTGTAATAGGCGAGTGGGTAGAACACCTTACAGTAGGCGATTCGCCACGCCATCATTACGTATGCGGCGGCGTGCGCCTTCGGGAACATATATTTAATCTTGTTGCAGGAGTCAATGTACCACTGCGGAACGTCGTGGTTTGCCATCTCCTCCTCCCACTCCGGGCGCAGGCCCTTGCCCTTACGCACCTTCTCCATGATATCAAAGGATAAGCCTTTGTCCATGCCCTTGCTGATAAGGTAGAGCATAATGTCATCACGGGTGCATATTGCGGTCTGAATCGTGGCAACGCCATCCATGATAAGATCCTTTGCATTGCCCAGCCATACGTCGGTTCCGTGCGAAAGTCCGGCTATTCTGACAAGGTCAGAGAAGCACTGAGGCTTCGCGTCAATTAACATCTGCATGGCAAAATCGGTACCGAACTCAGGTATTCCGAGCGCGCCGAGCTTGCAGCCTCCGATGTCCTCCGGCGTGATTCCAAGGGCAGAGGTGTCCTTAAACAGGCTCATTACCTCCTTGTTGTCAAACGGTATGGCACGCATATTGATGCCTGTAAGCTCCTCAAGTCTCTTTATCATGGTTGGATCATCATGGCCGAGAATATCAAGCTTTAACAGGTTGTGGTCTATCTTGTGGTAATCAAAATGCGTGGTGATAATCGGGCTGCTTACGTCATTTGCCGGATGCTGGATCGGGGTAAATGAGTAAATCTTCTCGCCGTGAGGAAGTACGACTATGCCGCCCGGATGCTGTCCGGTGGTTCGTCTGACTCCGACGCAGCCCTCGACGATTCGGTTTATCTCGCAGGCGCGCTTTCTGATGCCGCGCTCCTCGTAATAATTTTTTATAAAGCCGTAGGCGGTCTTGTCGGCAAGCGTACCTATGGTGCCAGCCTTAAATGTGTGTCCCTTGCCGAATATTACTTCAGTGTACGCGTGCGCCTTTGCCTGATATTCGCCGGAGAAGTTAAGGTCGATATCCGGCTCCTTATTTCCCTTAAATCCAAGGAATGTCTCAAACGGTATGTCAAAGCCGTCCTTTTTAAGCTTTGCGCCGCACACCGGGCAGATCTTGTCAGGCATATCGCAGCCCGCGCCGCCTGCGTATTTCTTAACATCCTCCGAGTCAAAATCGTAGTAGTGGCACTCGCTGCAGTAGTAATGAGGACTCAATGGATTCACCTCGGTTATTCCGGACATTGTGGCAACAAAGGATGAGCCTACCGAGCCTCTGGATCCTACCAGATAGCCGTCCTCCATAGACTTGCTTACAAGCTTCTGCGCGATTATGTACATAACCGCAAAACCGTTGCTTATGATTGAATTTAACTCTCTCTCAAGTCTTGCCGTTACTACCTCAGGCAGCTCCTCGCCGTATATTTCATGCGCTCTTTTGTAGCACATATCCCTTAAATCCTTATCAGAGTTTTCAATGACAGGCGGACATTTGTCCGGGCGCACAGGCGCCACGCGGTCGCACATGTCGGCAATAAGGTTTGAATTTGTGATTACTATTTCCTTCGCCTTTTCCCTGCCCAGATATTCAAATTCCTCAAGCATTTCCTCTGTAGTGTGCAGGTAAAGCGGCGGCTGCTCGTCCGCATCCTTAAAGCCCTTGCCCGCCATGATAATTCTTCTGTACACCTCATCCTCAGGGTCAAGGAAATGCACGTCGCAGGTGGCAACAACAGGCTTTTTGAACTGCTCGCCAAGCTCCACTACCCTTCTGTTTAAATTCTGCAAATCCTCTATCGAATTGTAGACGTATCTGTCACTGTTAATCATAAATTGGTTGTTGCCGACAGGCTGCACCTCAAGATAATCGTAAAAGCGTACTATTCGCGATATATCGGCGTCAGATGCCTCCCTTATAATCGCCTGGAACAGCTCTCCCGCCTCGCAGGCAGAGCCTATAATAAGTCCGTCGCGGTATTTCTGCAGCACGCTCTTAGGTATTCTCGGCACCTTAGCAAAATACTCCATATGCGACTTTGACACCAGATTATAAAGGTTCACCCTGCCCATCTCATTCTTTGCAAGAATAATGATGTGATATGTAGGCATCTTTTTTATTGCCTCGCTGTCAGTATCACTGAGTGAATTGACCTCGTCAAGATTTGTTATCTTCATCTTATCGAGCTTTTCGAGCAGCTTTGTAAAAATGTGCGCCGTTGCCTCAGCGTCGTGCACCGCCCTGTGGTGGTTCTCAAGAGATACCCCCAGCGCCTTTGCAACAACATCAAGCTTGTACTTATTTAATTCTGGAAGCAGCACTCTTGAAAGCGCAACGGTATCGACATACGATGGCTCAAAATCAATGCCCATAGCCTTCGCATTATGCTCTATAAAGCCCATATCAAAGTCCGCATTGTGGGCAACCATAACTGAATCCTTAGAAAACTCCAGAAATTCAGGCAGTATCGTCTCTATCGGAGGAGCGTCGATAACCATTGAGTCATTGATTCCGGTCAGCTTCTCAATGTTGTACGGTATAGGCTCGTTCGGATTTACGAAAACAGAATATCTGTCCACGATTTTTCCTTCCTCAACCTTCACCGCGCCAATTTCTATAATTTTATTCTTTACGGAGCTAAGTCCTGTAGTCTCAATATCAAACACCACGTATCTGGATTTGAGCGACTGTCCTGCGCTCCTTGTGACGATATCCTTCAAATCGTCCACCAGATATCCTTCGACTCCGTAAATCATTTTGAAATCATCATTTTTATCTAATGCATGCGCTGCGTCAGGGAATGCCTGCACACAGCCGTGGTCTGTCACCGCAATGCTTGTATGTCCCCACGCCTTTGCACGCTTTATAATGTCCTTAATATCAGTGACGCCGTCCATATCGCTCATCTTTGTATGACAGTGCAGCTCGACTCTCTTCTCAATGCTGTTATCCATTCGCTTTGTTGTAAAATCAGCCGCCCTTCTGATGCCTCTAATGGACGAAATGGTAAGCTCGCCGTCAAATCTGTCAATTGTCGTCAAGCCCTTGAGCTTGATAAATGTACCCGGCTTTACAGCCTCATTTGCCGCATCTACATCCTCAGGATTGACAAACATTTTCACAACTATTGTGTCGGTAAAGTCCGTCACACTGAAAATAAATATTGAAGAGCCGCTTTTAATCACTCTGGTCTCAAGGCTGATAACCTTTCCGCAGACAATTACCTCTCCCATCTCACCTGTTATCTGCTCAATCTTTGTTATATCATCATCCTCAAAATCATTTCCGAAAAGGACATCATCATGCTTTGTAAACTTACGCTTTATCCTGCCGTCCCACGCCTTGCCGTTATCGCCTGCCTGAAATGCTGCCGCCTTGCCGTTTCCGGCTCCGGCCGCCTTGGCTTTTTTGCTTTTAAGCGATAAATCACCTGCCACATCAGACTCAGGCTTACTTATTGCGCTTGCCGACACCACATCCGCCGCCTGCCTTGAAATCAACATCTCGCTTTCGGCAATATATGAATGTCCGCGACCCTTAAAGGTATATCGGACCTCAGTATTCAATCCGCATCTATCATTTAAAATTTTATCGAAATATTCTTTTATCTCCTCTGCCCTGCTTTTGGATACAATATCTTCCTCAAGTCTGAACGTAACTATTCCGTCCGAAAACTCCACATCCGCCTTACTGAAAATATTATAAACCACAAGGCTATAGGTCTTAAGCTCCAGCTCAATACTGTCAGAATAGTTTTCAAATATAAGCCTCGGCGTATAAAGCTCCGAAAGCTTAAACCGCTCAATTATCCTAATCTGCGTTTTTCTGTCCGGGAAGAACTGCTTTTTAATATTTGCCTCAAGCCTGTAAATTAATCTTTTCGGAACCAGCCTTTCACAAATTATATAAATACGAATAGAGCTTCTATCCCTTGATGATACCACCTTATCGACGGCAACATGGTCTAAAAGCTCTCTTAAATCATCATCTGCGTTAAATGCGGGAAGCACCTCCCAGAAACTCTTTAACATTTTAACCGCACTCCCAACTGCTTCTTCTCGTTGCAGGGCTAATTTTATAATCCACGCCCTTCTATTCATGTTTTCAGACTCATATCTCTATAATATGAGCCTGATTTGTTTTCTATTGTAAGCCTTAGAGCCTTACTTCTTCCGGTTGTCAGGCTCATACTACTCCCGCTGACAGCGTAAGCGTTCCTTCTGTATAGTCAGCAGCCTTACTTCTTCCAATTGTCAAGCTCGTACTTTAATACAGCGAGCAGCTCGCTTTCAGGAACCTTCTTAACGATTTCTCCCTTTCTGATAAGCAGCCCTTCGCCGTCTCCGCCGGCAATGCCGATGTCAGCCTCTTTTGCCTCGCCCGGACCGTTTACCACGCAGCCCATAACAGCCACCTTAATATCAAGGTCGTAGCCCGAAACCATAGTCTCAACCTCATTTGCAAGCTTTATAAGGTCAATCTTAGTTCTTCCGCAGGTCGGACATGATACAACCTCTATGCCGCCCTTCCTAAGACCAAGTGTCTTCAAAATAAGCTTTGCGGACTTTATCTCCTCTACAGGGTCGCCCGTAAGAGATACCCTTATTGTATCTCCAATACCCTTACTGAGTATAATGCCTAAGCCGACAGCTGACTTAATATTTCCCGAAAACAATGTGCCCGATTCCGTTATGCCGACATGCAGCGGATATGGCGTCTTGTCAGCGATAAGCTCATGCGCCCTCGCACACATCAAAACGTCCGACGACTTAATACTGATAACAATATCATTAAAGTCCATATTCTCAAGCATTTTCACCTTACCGAGCGCACTTTCAACAATACCCTCTGCGGTCACGCCTCCGTACCTGCTTACAAGCTCCTTTTCCAGAGAACCGCTGTTTACGCCCACGCGGATAGGCACGCCATACTCCTTCGCTTTCTCAACAACCGCCCTCACTCTGTCCTCCGAACCTATGTTGCCCGGATTAATTCTAATCTTATCCGCGCCATTTTCAATAGCCGCAATCGCCATCCTGTAATCAAAATGTATATCCGCAACCAAAGGAATATGAATCTGCGCCTTAATCTTTTTTATCGCCTGAGCCGCCTCCGGAGTCGGCACAGTACACCTGATAATCTCACAGCCCGCCTCTTCAAGTCTGAGAATCTGGGCAACCGTTGCTTCTACATCTTCAGTTTTAGTATTAGTCATAGACTGAATCAGAATATCATTACCTCCGCCTATAACCCTGTCCCCAATGCGTATCACCTTCGTATTATCCCTGTACATACCTTTCCTCCGTCAAAATCCTTCCCAAATAACATTCACAATTGAATGAATATTTTTATCCTTTACAGAAAACCTGCCACCGGCAGCTTTTCTGCACGCTATGGCGACCAAGCGCCCACCGGCATTTATGCCTGAATCACCAAAAACCATTGTTTGCAATGATTAAAAGATTCTTGTATTCATTATCATCTTTTTAATTGCTTATGTAATGATTTTAAACAACTTTCGCAATTGAATGAATATTTTTATCCTGAGCAAGCGCCTTGAAGGCGGCAGCGCCGCCTGAAGCGTTGCTTGCGGTGATAAAATTTCCTTGTAATCATTATCATAGTAATAATTGCTTATGTAATGATTTTAAATCACTTTCGCAATTGAATGAATATTTTTATCCTTTACAGAAAACCTGCCACCGGCAGCTTTTCTGCACGCTATGGCAACCAAGCACCCCACCGGCATTTATCTCTATACCAGCAAAACCACTGTTTGCTCTGATTAATAGATTCTTATATTCCTTATCATCTTTTTAATTGCTTATGTAATTTTTTTTAAATCACTTTCGCAATTGAATGAATATTTTTATCCTAAGCAAGCGCCTTGAAGGCATTTATGCCTGAACGAAGCTTGCGTTGATAAAATATTCATTCAATTTTATAAAAGTAACTTCAAAAACATTACCTCAGCAATTTAAAAATATCGTTAAACATTACAAGAATCATCAGCGCAAACAATATGATGAATCCTATTCCATTCACCATACCTTCTTTTTCCCTGTCAAGCGGTTTTCTTCTGATAATCTCGAATAATGTCAGCATTATTCTTCCGCCGTCGAGTGCCGGTATCGGAAGCAGGTTCATGACGCCAAGGTTTGCGCTTAACAGCACCACAAGATTGAGCAGATTCATGATTACATAGATTGCTCCGTCCTGGCTGCTCTGTTCAACCACATCACCGACGATTGACACCATGCCTACAGGTCCTGCAACATCAGATACATTTGCCCTGCCTGTAATCAGCATTTTTATCGAATAAATAACATTTGAAATTGAAAAGCGCACCTCAGATAATGCATTTCTTAATGTTGAAAACAGCCCTGCCTTCTCTCTTGCATATGATGCAATAAATCCAAGGGTTTTATCCTTGATAAGAGCAGGCGTTACCGTGACAGCCACCTGCTCACCGTCTCGTTTTACTACGAAATCCACGGCTGCGCTTCCGATTTCATTATCTCTGAAGTAGTTATAAACCTCTGTGCCAGAGGATACATCTGTACCGTTGATTGACACGATAATATCGCCGGCCTTCAAGCCTGCACTTTCTGCAGGCGTTCCCGGATATACCTCTGTAAGCGCCGGTGCATCGCCCTGATTCATATACGAAATACCCATCTGGTATCTTTCATATTCAGTGTTATAAACCGCCGTCTGTCTTTTGCCGTCTCTTTCAAATACGATTTCGACCTCATCCGGCAGTTCATTTACAACCTCGTACAGCGAAATATCCTTGCCGAGCACCATTTTCTTACCGTTAATTGATTTTATCAAGTCGCCTTCCTGTATACCTGCTTCGGCTGCACCGTAACCCTCGTATACATAATTTACCTTCGGTGGGTTAATACCCATAAATGCAATAATTATTGCAGCAACCACGAATGCCAGCAGGAAATTGAAGAACGGTCCCGCAAATACTACCGCAAGCCTTGCCCACGGAGACTTGTTGTTAAATGCATTTTCTGCGTCATTGTCCTCGTCCTCGCCGACCATTGCGCAGGAGCCGCCAAACGGTATAAGCTTTAATGAATACTTCGTACCATTCTTATCAAAGCTGAACAGTCTCGGACCCATGCCGATTGAAAATTCTATAACTCCGATTCCGCATTTTTTAGCTACAATAAAATGTCCAAATTCATGTACAGTTACAAGTACGCCAAGTATAAGAAGCGTGTAAATAATACTCATTCTAATCTCCATTCCGCCGCCTTTGGCAGGCGGCATAAATAGCTATGAAGGTCACACCCTCATACTATTTTACCTGTTTTCTAAAAATTCATATGTTGAAGCCTCTGTCATAAGAATCTCTTCAACATTTGGCGAAGCAATCAGCTTATGATTTGCCATTGCCTCTTCTATAAGCGCAGCAATATCCAGATATCCAATCTTCCTGTCAAGGAATTTTGCTACCGCCCATTCATTTGCCGCATTGAAGACTGTCGGCAGTGAGCCGCCCGTCCTTCCGGCTTCATACGCGAGCCTTAATGCCGGGAAGTTGACCATATCAGGTGCTTCAAAGGTTATGCTCTTTAATGCGAAGAAATCAAGCCTGTCATCCGGCAGATGCCTTCTTTCCGGATAATACAGAGCATACTGTATAGGTATCTTCATGTCCGGCGTGCCAAGCTGCGCAATGACTGCGCCATCAGTAAACTGCACCATAGAATGTATAATGCTCTGAGGCTGCACCACTACCTGCACCTTATCTACATCAACGTCAAAAAGCCATTTTGCCTCAATTACCTCAAGTCCCTTGTTTGCCATAGTGGAAGAATCAATTGTTATCTTCCTGCCCATAGCCCAGTTCGGGTGCTTTAATGCATCCTCAACCTTAATTTCCTTCATCTGCTCAACGGTACGTCCCCTGAACGGACCTCCCGAAGCAGTAAGAAGAATCTTTTCTATCTCATTACCATGCTCACCGTTTAACGATTGGAAAATGGCACTGTGTTCGCTGTCAACCGGCAGTATCTTCACGCCGCATTTTTTCGCCAGCGGCATAATAATATGTCCTGCCGTAACAAGGGTCTCCTTGTTTGCAAGGGCAATGTCCTTGCCTGCCTCCATCGCTGCTATTGTAGGTCTTATTCCTATCATGCCGACAATGGCTGTCACGACTATATCAGCGTCCGGAATCGTCGCAGCCTCAATAAGTCCGTCCATGCCCGATACTATCCTGACCGGCATATCCGAAACCAGAACCTTAAGCTCCTTTGCCTTATCGTCGTCCCAGACCGCCACAACCTCAGGCGAAAACTCTCTTATCTGCTCCTCAAGCTTCTTTATGCTGCTTCCGGCAGCTAAAGCGCTGACCTTGATATCATTATTGTTTCTTACAACCTCAAGGGTCTGTGTGCCTATCGAGCCTGTCGAGCCTAAAATGGATATTCTCTTCATTATAAACTCCATCCTGCCGCCTTCGGCGGCACAAAATCATGTACCTTACTTTATCATTTTCATCTGTGTCGCCTTTGTCGGCACAATACACATTCTCTGCATAAGTCTCCATCCTGCCGCCTTCGGCGGCACAAAATCATTCTACAGATGCAGGTTAAAAAGCTTAAATACGTCTAATCCGTTCATTAAAAACAGTATAGTATAAAATATTCCCGGTGCAACAAATATAACACTGTCAAATCTGTCGAGTATGCCGCCGTGTCCCGGTATAAGCTTTCCGTAATCCTTGATATCATTGTTACGCTTTATCGCTGATGCAGCAAGGTCGCCTATCATTGAAATAAGCGAGCCTACCACGCAGATAACTGCGCAGCCAAGCACAGGGTTCGGAAGCACCTGCGTAAGGTGTGACTTGAATACAAGTGCAAATATAACGCCTAAAAGCGCCGAACCGACAACTCCGCCGACAGCACCCTCAATTGACTTTTTCGGGCTAAGTTTTGGCGACATCTTGTGCTTTCCAATAAGCACTCCCACTGCATAGGCGCAGGTATCGCAGCCCCATGAAGCTAAGAACACCAGCCACACAAGAAAACCGTTATCAAGCATTCTTATCCTGAAAATATAGGAAAGCATGACGCTTACATATATAAGTCCGAAGAATACCATCGTCACCTGCTTTGAATTAAGCTTCGGAAATGTCACAACATAAATAATCATAAGCAGCATAAGATATGCCACAAAAAACGCCGCCGGTATCACGTCTGCCCTGCTGTCCCTTGCAAAATACACAATTACATAATAGGCAATCGTAAATATATACGAAACCAGTCCAAGCGCATTTTTTTCGCAGCCCACGATTTTGTTTAACTCATATACTCCTATAAGAGATACTGCAGCAAGTCCGCACAAAAGCACGGTGCCGCCGAAGTACAACAGCAGTCCCAATATAATAATCAGCGCTATTCCACTGATAAGTCTTGTCTTAAACATTTATTTAACTCCTCCGAATCTTCTGTCTCTTTTGTTGTACTGCTGAATCGCCTTTATAAGCTCATCCTTATTAAAATCAGGCCAGAGCACCTCCGGGAAATAAAACTCGCTATATGCAAGCTGCCATAAGAGGAAGTTTGAAAGTCTCTGCTCTCCGCTTGTCCTGATAAGAAGGTCAGGGTCAGGTATGCCCGCAGTATCAAGATATGATGAAATCATATCCTCGCTCAACTCGTCTATCTCAAATTTTCCTGCCTTGTAATCCTCAAGAAGCTTTTTTGTACCTCTGACTATCTCATCACGGCTGCCGTAATTCGCTGCCATAATAAATGTCATGCCGGTATTGTCCTTTGTCGAATCTATCAATCTTTCAATAGACTCGATAATATCCTTTGCAAATCTGCTCTTATCGCCAATCATAAGCACACGTATATTGTTCGCTGTGGCAACCTTTAAAAGCTTCTTGCCATAGTATCTGAACAGATTCATAAGTGCAGTTACCTCATCCTCTGAACGTTTCCAGTTCTCAGTTGAAAAAGCATACACGCTGAAATAACCAACGCCCATTCTGGCAGCGTCCTCAAGTATCTGCTCCAGTGCCTTACAGCCCTCTATATGTCCTGACTTCCTCGGAAGTCCTCTTTTCTTCGCCCATCTTCCGTTGCCATCCAGAATAACCGATATATGCCTCGGAATCACAAGGCCATTAAGTCTTTCGTCCATAATGCCTCCTGAAAAATATATACTAAGGCTGTTGCAACTGATATAATCTCGTAAATATCTATATTACAACAGCCATCTGATTATGTTTTAATTATAACTACAAGTAAATCATTCCGGTTTCTTAAACAACATTAACTGCCGCCTGCAGCTTTATGGCTGCTTAGGCATTTCACTGTCATCTGCAGCTTAAGCGCTGTGTCAGGCAATTAAACAGTAAGTATATCTGCTGATTTCTTCTCAACTTCCTTGTCAATCATTGCAATATACTTGTCTGTGAGCTTCTGGATATCCTCTTCTGCCTCATCAAGCTCATCCTCTGTGATATCGCCGTTCTTGTTCATCTTCTTAAATGCTTCGTTTGCATCTCTTCTGATGTTACGGATGGCAACCTTTGCATTGTCACCCTTCTTCTTAACTTCCTTTGACAATTCCTTTCTTCTGTCCTCTGTCATCTCAGGGAAGATAAGTCTGATAACAGAGCCGTCATTGTTCGGATTGATTCCAAGCTCTGATGTAAGTATCGCCTTCTCAATAGGCTTGATAAGCGACTTATCCCAAGGCTGGATCATAAGTATTCTCGGCTCCGGCACGCTTAAATTGCCTACCTGCTGGATAGGAGTCGGCACTCCGTAATAATCAACCTTGATTTTGTCCAATACATGCGGATTTGCACGTCCTGCACGGATTGTAACAAAATCGCTCTTTAATACGTTAACCGTCTTCTCCATCTTCTCTTCATACAATAATAATTCTTCTTCCATATAATTCCCTCCATCTGTACTTGTTTTATTGCCACGCAGTAAATGCTGCTCCTGTTATAATGCTTTTAGTAATTACTGCCTACCTCTATACAAAAGCCTTCGCTCCCATATCAATAATTTTCCTGCTTATACTATACAGTAACCCTTGTTCCCGTAATGATACCCTTCATTGCATTTGCAATTGAGTTCTCCTCGTCAAGTCCGAACACTGCCATCGGAAGCCTGTTCTCCATGCACATAATTGAAGCGGTAAGGTCTACCACCGCAAGCTTCTTGTCGATAACCTCCTGAATACTTACCTCATCATATTTCTTCGCATTCGGATTAACCTTCGGGTCGCTGTCATATACTCCGTCGATTGATTTTGCAAGAAGTATAATGTCTGCATCCATCTCAATTGCCCTGAGCACAATACCTGTGTCTGTTGAGAAATAAGGATGTCCTGTACCGCCTGCAAAAAATACTACCTTGCCGGTTGCGAAGCACTCATTTGCCGCGTCCTTTGAAAAAAGCTTCGTCATGGTACCGCATGCAAAAGGTGTGAATATCTCTGTCTTCATGCCCGCAGAGCGGAACATCTCCGATACATATATGCAATTCATAATCGTTGCAAGCATACCAATCTGGTCTGCCTTTGTCCTGTCGATATCATTGCTTGAGCGGCCTCTCCAGTAGTTGCCGCCGCCGATAACAATACCAACCTCGGTGCCCTCGTCAACAGATATCTTTACCTGTCTTGCAACCTCCTTAACAATAGCCTCGTCATAGCCTGACTTATCCTTTTTTGCAAGTGCCTCACCACTTAATTTAAGCAAAACTCTCATTCTCATACCTCTCTGATATAACGTTGTCCGTATATCCGGACTCCGTACATAATTAATACAAATACTCTTTGTATAATCATACCACATTTTTTGAAAAATTCAATGGTGATTGTCTAATCCCGCATCATTTCATTATGCACTTATCATCTGCTCCCTCTTCATTTCATTCAGGACGCTTATTGCTAACGGCAGCGTAAGCAAAAATGAACACAAATCTGAAAGCATCTGGCACATTTCCACTCCCTGCAGCCCCAGTATTCTTGGAAGAATGAGTATAAGCGGAATAAAAAACAAGCCCTGTCTCGCCGCGGCAACAATCGACGCCCTTACCGCCTTGCCTATCGCCTGCATCATCATATTGCCCATAACTATCACGGAGCTTAAAGGAAATAATACAAGCTGATAGCGAAGCGCCTTTGTGGCAACATCTATTACCGCATCATCCTTTCTGAAAATGGCGGCAAGCTGCGGAGCAAATATCCACATAACAGTTGACACGATTACCAGAAAGGCCGCGCTGTATTTTACGCAGAATTTAAAGCCCTCCTGCACTCTGGAATAAAGCTTTGCGCCGTAATTGAAGCCGCAGACCGGCTGGAAGCCCTGTCCGAAGCCTATGAGTGCGGAGTTTGCAAACATAACTATTCTTGTGACTATTGACATTCCGGCTATCGCAGCGTCTCCGTATGCGCCCGCCGCATGATTTAAAAGCATGGTTGCGATGCTTGCAAGTCCCTGACGGCACAGTGACGGAAATCCGCCCTTTAATATTTCGGCAAAATAGTACCACGAAATCTTTATTCTTGAAAATTTAAAGCCTATGCCCCTGCTTAAACGGCTGCAGATTATAAGCATAAACAGTGAAACCATCTGGCTTATCGAGGTTGCAAGCGCCGCGCCCTCTACGCCCATTCCCAGCGCAAATATAAATATCGGGTCGAGAGCAATATTAAGCAGTGCGCCCGAAACCACGCCAATCATTCCATAAGAGGCGCTTCCCTGAAATCTCAGGTGATTATTTAATGTGAAAGCACCTGTCATAAATGGCGCACCTATAAGCAGCAGTCTTAAAAACTTAACCGCATATGGCAGAATTGTCTCTGTCGAGCCAAGCAGATATGCGAGAGGCTCAACAAAAATAATACCGACTATCATTATCACAATTCCACACACTATAGCAAAGAAAAAGCCTGTAGAAGCCATATTTGCAGCATCCTCAACCTCTCCGTTGCCAAGCCTTCTTGCGATATAATTTCCGGAGCCGTGACCGAACAGAAAGCCTATAGCCTGAATTATTGCCATCAGTGAAAATGCTATTCCGACTGCAGCCGTCGATTGTGTATCAATCTTACCCACAAAAAACGTGTCAACCATGTTATAAAATGCCGACACAAGCATGCTTATTATCGTAGGCACTGCCAGCGTGGTGATAAGCCTTGGCACAGGTGTCTGCGTCATATATATTCTCTTTTCTTCCTGATTCATTGCTTTCATATTTCTGCTGCTCCACAATTAATATATATTTTATGTTTAACACGGGCTGCGTACCTAAAGTACGCAGCCCCGGTTAATTATGCTGTCAATTAATAATGCCTTCTTTTTGTAAATAATGTTGTAAATACCACTACCGCCGAAAGCAGACAGAGAAGAATTGCCACCGTTACAGGTGCCGCATCTCCTGTCGAAGGTGTAACAGGTGCTGCTGATGAAGATTCCGGCACTGTCTGTGGTGCAGTTGCCCCCTCTGTAGCACCTTCCGTTGAAACTTCTGTCTGTGTCTCTCCTTCACTTTCCGCCTCAGGCTCGCTCGGTGCCTCTGTCTCAGGCTCGCTCGGTGCCTCTGTCTCTGGCTCGCTCGGTGCCTCTGTCTCAGGCTCGCTCGGTGCTTCTGTTTCAGGCTCGCTCGGTGCTTCTGTTTCAGGCTCTGTCGGTGCTTCTGTCTCCGGCTCTGTCGGTGCCTCTGTCTCAGGCTCTGTTGGTGCTTCTGTCTCCGGCTCTGTCGGTGCCTCTGTTTCAGGTTCTGTCGGTGCTTCTGTTTCCGGCTCTGTTGGTGCTTCTGTCTCAGGTTCCGTCGGTGCCTCTGTCTCTGGCTCTGTCGGCGCTTCTGTCTCCGGCTCTGTTGGTGCCTCTGTCTCAGGCTCTGTCGGTGCCTCTGTTTCAGGCTCTGTCGGTGCCTCTGTTTCCGGCTCTGTTGGTGCCTCTGTCTCAGGCTCTGTCGGTGCCTCTGTTTCCGGCTCTGTCGGAGCTTCTGTTTCAGGCTCCGTTGGTTCCTCTGTTTCCGGCTCTGTCGGTGCTTCTGTTTCAGGCTCTGATGACTCTTCCTCAAACGGAATCTCATTATCGCCTGTTGACTCCTGTGTAGGTTCCTCTGTTTCCGGCTCATCCGGTATTACAAGCTTTGGTGCAAGCTTAAGAGTTCCTATCGGCGCTTTGTAAGGATAATCCGAACCAAGATCCGTCTCACCCTTTACTGCTGCCGCATTACGGTTTCTAAAGAATATGCCCGGATATTTAATGTTGGCATATTTTATATTATTCATTGACTGCAAAACAGTTGTATTATCAAATTTCACAAGTGCTCCGGTATTTGTTCTTACTGTTGTAGTACCGTCAAGTCCTGTGCCGTATCCCTGCAGATTATTAAATACAACGTCCGAAGGGTTTCCTGAAATTCTTACTGCATCATGCTGTGAATCATAAATATATGTGTTATTAAACTCAAGATTTCTTACATCACCCATGATGTCCACAGCGCCAAGGTCGCTGGAATATGCATCCGAGGATGTACCGCTGCCCTTGATAATATGATTTTCAAATACTATGCCATTATCATTATTTAAAAATTTATATCCCTCAAATACGGTATTTGCATGAATACCTGCAGACATAAATGTATCTGCAATGTAATTGTTGTAAATCTTGTGGTCATTTCCGCCGTATACGGCAATACCGCCGGCACGCCAGTTAAACTCAATGGTGTTGTAGCAGAAGGTGTTATCATTCTCATCCTTGCAGCCGCTGCCCTTGCTGTCATACATTGCAAGTCCGTCATCGCCATTGTTTCTTACATCACAATTGTAAACCACGCTGTGGCTTGTTCCCTGGCTGAAGTTTACGCCGTCAGCAAGATTATTTCTGATACGGCAGTTTACAATCTTTAAGCCGTCAGAATAATCAAATGGTGAGCTGTAATCTGCAATCCAGAAGCCGCACTCAAAATGGTCCTCCCAGATATCATGTATGTATGAAGCTCCTGCCCAGTTATCCATGAAGCACTTGTAAACGGCTGCTTCATTGTATCTTGAGCGCAGATTTGAATTCAGGTACATGTTGCAGAACTCAACATTGCTTACATTGCCCGAGATACCACCCATTGATTTTGCCGAGTTTGTAAACTGGATATTTGTATACCAGATGCCTGCTCCCGTTATCTTCATGTCAGAAGCTGAAAGTCTCCACATTCTGCCGATATTAAATGTTCCCGCAGGAATATATACGTCCTTACCGTCAGCCTGTGCCTTCGCAACACATGAATTGATAGCCGGAAGGTCGTTCTTTCCATCGTTAGGAATTGCGCCGAAATCAGTAATGTCATAAGCATTTTCAGGCTTTGCAATAGGTGCTCCAACCTTCTCAAGCTCAAGGAAATCCACGCCGTATTCAAGTCCGTTTGCACCCGTGCTCATTATCTTAAGCTTATCGCCGTATGCAAGCGGCGTATCAAGCAGGAAATGCACTTCATCAAAGGCGAAGCACGCAGTTGAATTACTGCCTGCCTTGTCTGCAAGCGCCTTATTCGTAAAGTATTGCCACATATAATATGAGGTTAAATCTACAGTCTTAACCTTTGTATCATTCACATATACATCAAGCGAGCCCTTAAGACCCATGCCGTCCGCTGAATCAGGCATTGTAAATCTCATGGTAACGCCATTTGCATCTTCAACTACAGTCCACTCAGCGTATGAGCCTGCCTGTGGAAGTCTTATATATGACTGATTTGACGCCTGTGAGGCAATATTGTTCTTCGCAAAATTTGCCGAAGAAGCAATAACTGCTCCACCGCCAAGGTCGGCTATATCCGACTCATATCTTATATAAGGCATCGTTGCACCGATACTGCTTAAATCACTGTCCGGTCCCGGAATGTTTATACTCTCAGCAACGCCTCCGGTAGGAACATAAACAGACTCTTCAGAAACATAAGCCTTTCCTATAAAATTAAAGCTCTGCTGCTTGCTTCCAAACACAACATCCGCACCTGAAATTGAAACATATCCATTGTTACCCTTCCAGACATTCTTTATTGTTGTGCTTGAATTTACATCAGCTACCCACTTGCTGCTTTCCCATGCGTCATAATTCTCAGCCGAAAGCTCAACAATTCCCGATGTATTCTTCTGATTCTCAAGGCACATATATGTTGTGTCTGCCTTGTTCTGTATCCAGTAAGTATTATTGCCCTTGCTTAACAATGTCCAGTAAAACGCCTTGTTGCTTTCATCAAGGCTTCCTGCCATCGTCTTTCCGCCTGCGGCATAAAGATACTTATCTGAGTCTGCCGCCTTTATCAGATATGAGCCCGCTGCCTTAGCCTTCTTTGGCTCACCAACTACAAAAGCTGCCGCTACCATTGTAAGTATCAGTACATAAATCAGTACCTTCTTGAATTTCTTCACCTTTATCACCCATAATCCTTTATCAAATTTCAGTTTAAAAAAACTGATGTCCTATTTATATTAATTTAACATACGTATTCTTGTCAAATGAATTATGATAATAAATTATAAAATATACGTAAAAGGAGCCTCTGTCATATAATACAAAGCCCCCTTTTATTAATTATATATTTTATGTGGTTTTTATTTTCTCCGTGCATTTTTAAACCATCTGTGTGACCCGCGGGCGGCAGCCTTTCCCCGTTCATTTTACGGCTGCCGCCCGCGCTTTTCTCCGCCTGCTACAGCGAATACTTTATCACTTTATATCCTGCTTTAACAGCTTAAGCATCAGTATGTAAATAATTTTTGCCGTCCGTATTATTTACCTGAATGTGTAAGCATTGCTAAAGTTGATATTGTAAATATCTCCGTTGCCGTTTGCCCATACTCTGTAATCGCCTGTGGAGCTTGAAAGTACATTGATATTGTTAAGGGTAATGTCGTGGATAGTTCCTCTTGCATAATTGTGTGTCCAGCCGTAATATGCTCCAGGAATTGTTCCTGCTGTTACATTCGTGAAATCAAGCCATAAGTACCAGCCGTCACCCTGTCCTACATTACAATCCTCAATAGTGATGTTACTCCATGTGATATGGTGAATATTTGCATTGTCACCGTTATGGATGCTTATCGGTGCCTTGTGCAGTGCGTGGAATACGGTCACATTGTTAAATGTTACATTGTAGATTGCCGGGTTGGCAGGTGAACCTGCATATCCAGCATTAGTCTCAAAGCCGATTTCCATTGACTGTGCAAGGTCTGTCCAAAGTCTTGTATTCTCAACATATATATCATGTGTATTGTTGCTTGAGTAATTCTTAAGTACAATACCGTCATCCCATGTACGGATGAAGCTGTCATTTACATATACATGGTCTGATGACTGGATTGAAACGCCGTCGCCGTTCGGTCTTGCAGATACAATCTTAATGTTGTCAAGATGTACATCCGAGCTGTTGTAAATCTGATAGTTCCAGCAGCTTGAGTTAAGAACCGAAACGCCGCTTACATGAACGTTATTTGCAAACTCGATTGACATCGGATACTGTCCGTTTGAGCCGTGCCATGTATCCATGTTGCTCTGGTCGATAATACCACGTCCGCATACATTACTGTTGCTTGCACAGAATACTCTTCCGTAGATAGCGCCGCCGCCTTCGATGTAAAGCGTCTGTCCGCCGCCTACATTGATATTGCCGTAATAAGCCTGACCCCTCGAAATCTTAATTACGTTGCCTGTAGGTGCGTTCTCAATCGGACTTGCAAAAATAAGTGTTGCATCTGTAAGGTTATTGTTAAGCTCTACTGAATACTGTCCTGCATTTCTTATCGTAAATGAAATGTATGATGTATTGCCGTTGTGTGTAATATTAGGTGTAACGCCGCTGCCTACAGGTCTTATTGTTGCGCTGTTTACATAATAGTTAACTGTCATAACCACATTAGCTGTGCCATTAAAGTCAAACATACCAACCTCTGCTGTTGAAAGTGCAGGATAATATGAATCAACCCATGTATGTGTATTATTAACTGTTGTATCAAATACGCCAACTGCTACTCCGTTTGCAGTCATTGAAACGCTTGATGATGTCTGCTTTCCTGCCGGTACAGGATAACCTACCACAGTACCGCTTCCCGTGTTTCCGCCTGTATTTCCGCCGTTTCCTGATGAAGGATTAGTAACATTTACAGTACCTGTGCCTGTATTGTTATTTTCATTGCCCTCGTTGATTCTGTTTACATCATCAACCCATGCATGGATTGTATGTGTTCCGTATGCTGCTGTCCACTTGCTTCCGTTTGTACCGCCGTTTGCGGTTACTGTAATAGTCTGTCCCGGAGCTAATGACGCTGTGTCTGAATCTGACCATGTATATGTTCCTGCATTAAGTGAATCAACACTGAAACGAACGCCTATGATAACGCCTGCAGGTGTTGAGGCTGTTCCGTTATTCTTAACCTTTGCCTTGAATGTAACCTGGTCTCCTGTCTTGACATCACTCTTATCACAAAATACTTCTGTAACTACAAGGTCAGGGTTGCCATACTCAGTCTGCGGTGCCTGTGTCTGCGGCTGCGGTGCCTGTGTCTGCGGCTGCTGACTCTGTGATGCATTTGTCTTTACAACAATTGCTGAAATATTCTCGCCCTGATTGTTGTGTACAAACTTAATTGTATTGTTGCCCGAATTTAAGTTTGCATTAAATGTATATCTTCCTGAATAGTTGCCCCAGCCGCCTGTATATGACAGGTTTGCCGTAGTAACATAATTATTGTTTACATATACCGAAAGCTTTGGACTTCCGTCATTTGATGCATAATTAATTGTTATCTCTGCGTTGCCGCCATTGCCGCCGTTTACATTATAAAACTCTGCATATGCTCCGTCGATATGAAGATTTTCTATGCCGCTTCCGCCCTTTGTAGCTCCGCCGCCAACATTTGTATTGTTGTTAAAGTTGTAGGTGGTTGTCTGCTGTGTGTTTGCCGGCTGTGTCTGCGGTGCCTGTGTCTGCGGCTGCGTCTGTGGTGCCTGTGTCTGTGGCTGTGTCTGCTGTTCCGTTACATTTTCAAGCACCCACTTAGCACTGCTCCACGCAGTGTAAATGCCGCCTATCTGTGCATTGCCATTAAGGTTCTCAACATGAATGTACTGTGAACTCTGCCAGTAATTTCTTATTCTCACTTCACCGTTGCCTGCATCAGGCTTTCTCCATCTTGCACTATGCCAGTCCATATTAATGGATCCGCACTGTACATAACCTCTTTGATTCTCAATGTGCATATAGTCTCCGGTCTGACGATTACGAATCCTGTATACGTCACCTGAAACACTTACAAACTCCCAATGTGAAGCGGTATTATTCGATGCAGGATTGCCATACACCACCTTATCTCCGCTCTGGTAGAGATATGTATTCTGCCATACGTTTCTTATCCTCACATAAGATGCCGCTTTAGCCCTTGAAGCTCCAATGGCAGGCAACAATGAAATTACCATTGCCATAACAATAAATACTGCTAAACATTTTCTAAAATTTGTTCTCTTCATAACGTTCCGTCCTTTCTGAATGAAGAAAAACAACTGCTTCGCCCCCTACGAATCGTTGATTTCTTATGTAATATACAATATCATCATTTTTAATATTTTTCAACACGTGATTTTGTTGAATTTTCCTTGTACTATATCGATTAAGTTAATGGTTAATTATCACTTTGTACATATAAATTCAATTTTACTTAATTTTTTCGTACTTTTTCACTATAAATGCTCAAAAAAAATGTCTATTTTTCTAAAAACGTTTTTATTGTAATTATGCATAGTAAAATAACCACTTAACCCTGCTTTTTAGTAGCAATTCACGTAAAATAAATTTATTAATTTGCAGTTTTCTTTTCAAAAAAGCATAAAAATACAAGCATACGAGGTTATACCCGAACCGCCTGTATTTTTATGCTTTTATGCTTTTTCAAAAGAACCGCCGGTAATGATTTATGAATCAACCAGCATCTTTATTCTGTTATATACGTTCAACTCTGAACCGCTTGAATCCATATCCACGCTTACTATCTGTCCCTGCGGCAGCTTTCTGTTGATAGAAGGATATAGCCCCCTGCCGCAAATCTGGTTAGGCATACACCCGAACGGCTGCATAGCAATGACCTTTGGGCAGTCATGCAGGCAGTGACCTACTGCTTCGGCACCAATCAGCCAGCCGTCACCGACCCTGCTGTTAAAGCTGACATACCCTGCCGCTTCTTTTTTCAAAACATTAAACTTTTCGAGCGTATAAAAGCCATATTTTTTCATGACCGCTATCATGTTTTTCTGCAAATGGCCGATAAAGCTTTTTGCAATTGTATAGAGCAGCTTCATAAAAAGCCCCGACTCAGAAAGATGTGAATCAATATAGTACATCACATACCATGACAAACCGTTTGTGTGGCTTTCACAGCCTTCTGCTTCAAGCTTCTTTATCACATTCCAGTTGCCTATGTGGCAGTATTTTATGTAAAGCTCACCTACTATGCCGACGCGCTGCTTTACTTCTCCGGTCTTCTCCACCTCGCTAAAATCCTTTGCAATCAGTTCAAAATTCTTCTTCATATGATGAAGCGTCAAATGCTTACCGGTTTTCAAATCCTCCGACAGTCTCTCAATCCACCTCTGCCGGCAGGCATCAGCCGCACCCGGTTCTCTCTCATAAGGACGCACCTGATTTACCAGAAGCATCAGAATATCGCCATAGAAAAGTCCGAACAACGCCCTTAAAACCATCCCCGGCTCCAATTTCATCTGTGCATCCTTTTCAATGCCCTTTACATTCAGCGTAAGCACCTTGACCTCTGAAAAGCCCGCATTTTCCACAGCCCTTCTAAGCGCCCATGAATAGCTTGAGCCTCTGCACGCATCTCCGGCGGTAGGCATAAGAAGTCTCGTCCGCTTCAAATCATACTTACCGCTTTTGAGTGCATTAACCATCTGCCCGACATTTAAAATAGCCGGATAGCACATGTCATTGTTTACATAGTGAAGTCCCGTATCGGTAATATTCTCTTCATTTTCAAGAATCACGGGCCTGTAATTTTTAGAATAAAATGCGTACTTTAACAGTGGAAAATGCGCATCAAGCATAGAAGGAACCAGCAGTATGTATTTTTCTTTGTCTGTAGCTTCGTCAATTTTGTACATAAATGTTTTCCCCCTTGCTCTATAAGTATGCTTTTTATTTAAAATACTCTTCTTTCCCTTTATCCGAAACCATTACTATTTTTATCTTCCAACCTGCCTTTAGCTGTGCTTTTACAAATGCTATAGACTTCTCAACCATTCGTCTTCCTATTCCCTTTCCCTGATATTCGGGCAGCACCATAACATCAGCCAAATAAGCTATGTAACCTCTGTCCCATATAATTCTGGCACTGCCAACAATTTTATTATCCTCATAACAGCCTATAACATATGCCGAATTATCAAGCCCCTGCTGTGCCTGTTCTCCGCATATCTTTTCCCAGCCAACAGCTTCTCTTAATAAATTATAATCCTCTACACTTATAAACTCTTTATAGACAATGTTCAACGCAAAATCATCTTTTAACTTAAAAATAAAACAACTCTTCAAACTTCTTATCCAACGCAATACACAGTAACAATGCAAGCTTTGCCGTAGGATTAAACTGCCCTGTCTCTATAGAACTTATAGTATTCCTTGACACGCCGACCATTTCAGCAAGTGCCGATTGTGAAAGCTTCTTTTCACTGCGGACTTCCTTCACATTATTCTTAAGTACTAATTTTTCTTCCATACTTAGTACCCTCTAAAAAAATTCACGGTGGCTATTACTGCTGGGACAAACATACATATGCCCAGAATTAAATCAGACATCTCCTTGCCCTTAATGAACTTATATGTATACGCTGCACACGCCGATATACATGCAACGGCCCACAAATCCGACACAGGTAAATCCCTCATTGCACGAATGAAGCAGAAAAATGCTGCTGACAGAGCCATAGCTGCGTAAGACCACTTCATAGCCTTATCTTGTATCTGCGCCTTCATCTCATCATTGCCCTCTTTCCGGGCTCTTTTCAAAATTTCATTCTTATCCATGATATAACCTCTTTGCCAAGTTTTATTTGCAAAGATAATATATCATCGCCAAGTATACTTGTCAACATTTTTGCAAAGTTTTATTGTCAAAAATATCATTTATTTTATCCCAACCATTTTTCTGACAAACGGTATAAGCTTAATCAAATGATATGCCAATAATGTTAATACGAAGCTTCCAATACAAATAAAAAATACCTGTAAAATAAAATCATCAAAAGTACATACAACATAATACGCTAATGCCACCAAAATAGACTGATGCAAAATGTAGATCGGATAAGATGCACGATTAAAATAGTCTGTAAAGCTTGTCCTCTTGTTAAAATATTTCTTTCCTGTAACGAGCAATACTAAAATTGAGAGCCACCCCACAAAATTAATCCACAAATCACCATAGTACGAAAAGGTATAATACAAAACAACAAGTGCTATAGTCGCAACAGTCCACAAAACCAACAGCCATTTTATATTTCTTTCAATGGTCTTAAAAACAGTATCATTACTTAAGACATAATATCCCATCAAATATAGTGCCAAATCCTTTCCTATACTGAATCCACCGATATTACCCAGATAATACATTAGCCATATAGGTATAAAAAGGAGCAGTACACCCCAAGCAGATATCGTTTCTATCTTCTTTGCAACTTTCTGGTAAGAAATAAATTTAAATAGCGCTAAAGAAATCATAGAAATAATAAACAAGAACAAAATAAACCATAGCTGTCCCGGTGTAAATGCGCCATCATAACCGCTAAAATCTGTTAAATGCGTAAAAAAGTATTTCCAGTTTGCAAGCAGACCTTCCTGATAGTCATAATAAAACTTCCTGGCAAACAGGGTTTGAAATGGCACAAGAAACACCATACCGCAAATAAAAGGAATTAACAGTTTATTAACTCGTTGAACAACATATTCTTTATTTGACCGTTTTTCTAATGAATATCTTGTACTCATTCCCGCAATTACAAATAATATAGGCATAAACCACGGATTCACAAGTACTATTAATGTACTCAAAAGCTTATTTTCACCCAGCCATATATAAAACTTTGAGCCAAAATCATTCCAAATCATAAATGTATGTACCGGAAACAATAATAAAATACTTAAGTTACGCAAATTATCAATATAATGTTTTCGCATGCATTTTTACCTTTCAAATCATATTTCTTTAAATCCGCTTCTACTCCACAGCCAAAGTGGTGTATGAATATCGATAGGCTTATATTTTGTATTGTCAAACAGCTCCTGCCATCTGTCTATAACTATCTGCTGAACATTTGAGGAAGCAAACTCTTCGTCTGTAATAAGTCCCAGCCTATGTGTTGACTTGCACACATGAGTATCAGGGGCTACGGTTAAGTGCTCAACATTTTTATATTCTCTGTCTGTATACTGGTAAATCACATACATCCAATAGTTGCAGATTTTTGTTCCGGATAAATAAGGGAACTTCTTCTTGTTTGTCTTCTGAATATAATCCCTGATTTTATCAACATCATTATCCATTGAATCAAATAGTCTTCGTATATCTCCGTCATACAATTCTACAAATGTATTGCATAGTGACAGCCATATCTCAGTTTGTTTTTGTCTCTGCAATGCAACTTTATATTTTGTAAGTGCATATTGAACTTCTTCAAATGTCTTTTTCAAACAAACTTCAGGCTCAAATACAAATCTGGTGCTCTCATCCTCATAGGTTCTGTTGGCGCTTTGCCACAAGGCGTAAGAATTTCTTTGGTAATTCAGTGCCATGGGCAAAGTAAAATACAAATAATTTTCTTTAGAAGATTTCTCAAAATGAGGGTTTGCATCTTCCGGCATAACCTCACCGCCAAGCTCGCCATTCTTCCACATCTTATATAAAGCATCTGCTTTCTTAAAAATTTCGTCTCTATTATTCATATTTACAACTATTAATCCTCTCATCAGGTCGAATGCATATAAATATAATTTCTTCTCTATTCTTCAGTGCTTATTACAAGTTCGCTCTTTACTCCATTAAGTTCAATATAATTATCGGCATCATCTGTTGAAAAATCCTCTACGCCTTTACCGTTTCGCTCATAGGAAAGTCTTGTTCCAATGCCTTTTCTTGCGGCGCTGAACCTGTAATCTTCAGGCACTATGATTCTTGATGTTGATGAAAGCTGGTTTATCTCTATAGCTCCTTCGTAGGATTTTACGGTAACAAGCATATCTATGTTGCAGTTAAGCTCCAGCTCTCCCTTGCTCTCAGAAATCAGAACCTCATCAGTCTTTCCGTCAAACTCAATATCCTCACATTGAATGCCCGACACCTCAAATTTTCTTGTATTTACCTTGACTTCTACCTTCCACATATATTTTTGTGGAATAACAATAACAACAAAAAGTGCATCCTTTGCAATTGCTTCTGTCATATCACCAAATCTCTTCATCTCCACATCAATGCGATTTTTTATATCATCAATCTTCACCTTGAAATCGCTTTGAAGGGTGCTTATTGTATTGGACAGCAGACGAACGATAATCTTTTCGCCGTCATAAGCAGTAAGCTTCACCTTATTTGCACCGCCCAGCTTGATATCATAGCTTTTCACCGCATCAATATCATATTCGGTAACGCTCTCAAACAAATAATCCTTTGAAATCTTTTCCGCCTTCTCACCCGACAGCAAATCATCTAACGATACACCGAACAATTCCGATATTGCAATCATATTTTCAATATCCGGCGTTCCGCTTCCTGTCTCCCACTTTGTAATTGCCTGTCTTGAAACCATAAGCTTCTCCGCCAGCTTTTCCTGAGACAATCCTGCCTGCTTTCTATATCCCTTTAACTTTTCCGCAAATGTCATATCAATGACCTCCTTTTGATTTTTCTGGCTCAAGCATAGTAAAAAACAATATGCAAAACAAGAAACTTTCGTTTTCATTATATATGTTTTTGGCTACTTTGCGTAGCAAAAGTTAAAAAACAACGCACAAATTGAATATAACTGAATAAAACCACAAATCCATTCATAAAAATATTTCAGGAGGTGAATTATTTGAACGTTCAGCTTAAAAAACTTACTACCTGTATTGCCATACCGCTTGCAGTCGGTGCGCTCTCTGCACTTTTAACCCGTGGCAGCATGAAGGCTTTTGCCACAATCAACCAACCGCCGCTGTCTCCTCCGGGATGGCTGTTTCCGGTGGTCTGGACTATCCTGTATGTCCTTATGGGTATTGCATCTTACCTGGTATTATCATCACCCCAGCCAAACAGCAACGCTCTGACCGTGTATGCTATTCAGCTCTTTTTCAATTTTGCATGGTCTATTATATTTTTTAATATGAAGCAGTACCTGTTTGCGTTTATCTGGCTTGTTATTTTGTGGCTGTTAATTTTGAAAACGATTATTCTGTTCTACCAATCCTCAAAAGCTGCCGGATACCTGATGATTCCATATCTGCTTTGGGTTACCTTTGCAGGCTATTTAAACCTGGCAATCTACTTTTTAAACTGATAAGTACATATGAAATATCTAATATAAAATCAATCTGACAAAACAACCGTTGACGAGTCTCTCTGAATTTTCGAGTTTCAACGGTTGTTTTTATTCTTCATTTATCTGTAAGGCATTCATCTTATCAACAAACTCCTTACTCTTAACCGTCATCTCTGCCCATGCCGGTCTGAAACCGCTCTTTATTGCATTCCTTGCCGACTTCAGATTGCACCACGCACAGCAATAGAAATGCACCTTACCCCTGTTTAATATTTCGATTGCAAGTCTGCTTGTAATTGCGGATGCAATTCCCTTTCTTCTGTATTCCGGCAGTACATCCACGCCAATCTGCCACATTGAATCACAGTCTGCCGAACATCCTGCAAGTCCGACTAAGGTATCGCCATCATATGCACCCACCCATAATACATCCAGCTGCTTTCTATCTTCACAAAGTGCATTTGACCATTTATCAACGTAAAGCTCTGCAAAATCTGCCTGCTTTAGCACCTTCAGTTCATAATCGCAGGAAAGCTCCTTAAGCGCATCTACATCAGGCAAAAAATCCTCTGCTGTACAATTTAAATCGATTGCCGACTGCGCCATCGCAATCTCTAAAATTCCTCTGTTGTTCATAAATATTGCCCTCTTCTTTTAAGCAAAACTATACTGCAGATACACCGCAATACTTAAAGTTCAGCTCGTTGTGTGTCACATATCAGTTTAATTCTAACATAGGATTGTTAAACATGGTATCAATCAGTGAATGAAACATCTTTGTTTCAAATACCTCTGAAATTGTTGTTACACGTCCGCCTGCATCCTTTGATGAACCACCACACAGAAAAACCTTCTCATTCTCTGTATTATAATCAAGAATAACATATCTATCATGAAAAATGCCATTTGTTTTTCTTAACTGAATCTGTATATCAGAATGCTCTTTGCAAAAATCATCAAATATGCTCTTATGCAAACTGTTTCCAACATTATCACTAAAAAGAATAATTTTCACGCCAGGAATACTGCCAATCAACAGCTCAAATGTTTTTAATCCAATATAGTTATCTATTATATAAATAGAATCTTTTGCCTGATTATATATATAAATCCCCTGTTCTGTAAATGCATATGGACAATATTTAATATTACTTCCTCTTCCTGCTCTGCTATTCAAGGTCAAAAAATTTGACCTTGAAAGTTCGTCCAACTCTTCTTTTGTTAATCTAAACATAAAATCCTCATCAAATTTCTCAATATTATTTTTGACCTGCTGATTAAACGCTTTAGTTGTATATCCATAAATTTCTGCCAACTCGAAATCCAGCATAACCTTCTGTCCTCGGATTTCATATATCTTTTCTTTAAGCATCTCTTCAGAAATAATTATATCTTTTTCAATATCACTCATCATTGTTATCCTCTCACTATTTAAGTATATTTTATATACAATTAGTATATTTTATTATACATAATATTTTACTTTAAATCAAGTAATACTTATTGTATAATAAAAATACTTTTAATAATATATGAAAGGATGCTTCATTATGGATAAGGCAACAGAAAATTATAGTTCAAAAATAAAAGATTTACGTATTCAAATGGGACTTACGCAAAATGAAGTTGCTAAAGAACTAGAAGTAACTCCAGGTTACATAAGCAACGTAGAAAATGGGCGAACAGCTATGTCCCTACGTATTTTAATCTACTATGCTAAACTTATGAACATTTCACTAGATTCATTAGTTGGGCAACTAGAACCATCATATGAATCTACCGCTACTTACAGAGAGCTTATGAACGAAATTTCTAAATTGAGCGACGATGATCAAAAAAAGCTACTAAAAACAATAAGGATTTGGAGTAAATAACTCCAAATCCTTATTGTTTTATCTCGTATCGTCATGATTGATTATTTATCTTCAACAACAATATATGTTCATCATAACCAACAACAAGCACAAAATGCAAATAGTCTTTATCGGCATATGCTCTAATTAATTTTAAATATGCACTTCTTGTAACACAATTTCTACATATTCTTTTAATTTCAGCATAATGGTCTGCCATTCATATTCCTGAACCGGGAATATGCTTTCCTGTTTGTTCCATTTTTCTTTAAAAGTATGCTTAGTTTAGCCGGTATAGGAGCGTAATGCGATGAAACTATAAACACACAATTTGATTGTACGATTTTATCATATATTTCATTAAAGCACAAATCATTACAGCACCTTCTGCTATTAAAGCACTTGCCGCAACCAATGCATGGAGACAGCGAATACTCTCTTAATATCTTAAACCACTAAACTATTCTTATAAATTCTATAATATTTTTTCTTATCTCTCAACTAAAATCTATAAAGCAATCGAGTAGGTAGCTATATACTCTGTATTTGCCGAATGTTCAATGTCCGGCTCCTTTAGCACGAAATCTGCCTTTATATTTTTTTGCTCCAAGCCGATGCTAAAATGACACATTGCAATACCCATATCAATCTTTTGCATATCCCAGCCCGATGCATTTACATAGCCTTTACTTTTCTTTTCATAAAAATGCACGTCTTTTCCATCCACAACTATGCGCCACGGCTGTTTATTTACTGCCGACGGAGCCCATCTGACCATCTCAAAAGCCTCTGACAAATCGGACGCCTTGTCCATAGCCAGCGGTGTATCAAAATTATGTTCAAAAAACAGTTTTTCAGACGGCAGACGACTGTCACCTCCTGTTCCCTTGCGCATCATTGTTTCACGCAGCGATTGTTTTTCTGCCTTATAGCCAAGCGGTGAAACACAAGGAAGCACTTCATCGTCTTTCAAATCCATAGCACGTTCAAAGGCATCTCTGTTCATTGTGCCTCCAATCCAGACAGTTCCGATGCCAAGCGAATCGGCATAAAGCACCAGCTTTTCAAAGGAATATCCGAATGCCTCCTCCGCGTGAGGCAGCCTCTTTATTTTACCCGCAATATAGGTATCTGCGCCAACGATTACCGGACTGGACAATCCATGCTTATCGGCATTAAGAATTCGGTATTCAACAGGTATCCCATAGGGGTTTTCGATTTCTGCTGCATAGCTCATAATACGTTCCTGCTCTTTTAAAGGAAAACCCTCTCCATTATAGGTACGAATACTTTTTCTGTGCCGAATCAATTCCATAGCATCCATAAGCTCATTCTCCCTTCTTTCACATTATTAATATTTCTTAATCGCCTTTGTTAAATATATCTTTCGTTCTTAAATATATAATCATATAAAACATTTTAACATCTGAACCTTTTTATGCCAATATGTTTTAGCAAACTTTGATGATATAATCATCCGAATGCAACGTCTAAGACCATCATCAGTAAAAAGCCTGATATTACGCCTATTGTACCCGTTTTTGAATTGTCACCCATGTGTATTTCCGGCATCAGCTCTTCAAAAACAACAAATATCATGCAGCCTGCGGCAAATGACAAAAGCCCTGGCATTATAAGTCTTGCCCTTCCTGCCAGAAGGCAGACAGCAATACCGAACACAGGCTCGACACTTCCCGACATACATCCCAGTAAAAAGCTTTTACATGTGCTTATTCCTTCCTGCTTTAGCGGCATTGAAACCGCCAGACCCTCTGGGAAGTTCTGTATCGCTATACCTATTGCCAGCGACACCGCGCCGGCAAAAAGTGCAGGCTCATCCACATTTAGCCACGCTGATGCAAATGCTATGCCTATCGCCATGCCCTCAGGTATGTTGTGAATGGTAACTGAGGTTACAAGCATCAGATTTTTCTTTTTTATTTTAAAGCATCTGAAAAATATTTCATCAAGCACAATCATTAAAATAACGCCGGTGACAAAGCCCGCCGCCACAGGGATAACATTATCCGCCTGTTCTATTGCAGGCATAAGCAGCGACCAGATTGACGCCGCAAGCATTATTCCGGCGGCCACGCCCATAAAAATGCTTTTCAATCTGCCACTCATTTTATTTTTCACCAAAAAAACGCAGCCCGCTCCTGCTGCGGTCATTAAAAATGCAAAGCCGGTTCCCAAAAAGGTTGAAAACAAAACATTCATTGTGAATTCCTCCACTATAATATATGTTTTTCAACCCTTCAGGTTACTATTTATTCAGGCATAATTATTCTATAAATCTGTCCGGTGGGAATTCATAAGTCCGTATTTCACCTTTATTCTGTCGAGCTTTTCAAGCATAGGCTTTGAAGCAATCCACAAAAACACCACTGTCGCCGCCGCCTGAACCAAATCATACGGAAAGCCCGTGATATATGCCGTAATAATCATTTCCTTTGTAACATGCGGCTCCCACATGATAATTGAGCCCGGGTTCATTATGCCTCCGTATACAAACACTGCCGAAAATGCCCCGAATATGCACAGCGATATTCTGTCTCTTTTAAGGAAACCCTTTCTGAAAAGCACTCCTGCCAAAAGGCCTATCAGACCCATAACAAACATCTGCCAGGGTGTCCATGGTCCCTGTCCCATCATAATGTCTGACACGAGCATTGATACAGCTCCTACCAAAAAGCCGGTTTCTCCTCCCAGCGCAACACCCGAAATAATTACAAGCGCAATCACAGGTTTAAACGCCGGCAACATGAAAAATGCGCTGCGTCCTGCCACGGCAAGTGCGCACAGCACAGAGGTAATTACGAGCTCCCTTGCCTGCGGCTTTCTTCCCTCAAAAACCGACACAAACGGAATCAGCGCCTCTAATATCACCAGCAGGGAAATAAAATAATACTTCCTGTCATTTAAAAGCCACACTCCGAGGAAAATGGTAAGCGGAATGGCAATAATGCTCACAAACAATGCTATAAGCGTTCGCTTTGAAAGCTTCCTCCTGTCGCTGCTAACCCGTGCTTCCCCGATTGAATTTCCTGATTTATGGCTGAACATCGCCATCGATAGTATCAGTGTCACAAGAAATCCCACATAAGAAAAGCTCATATAATTATAAAAAGACGCACCCATATCACTTATAAGCTCTGACAAATCGGTTCGCCTAATAATATTTATGAAAAAGGCAAGCGCCGCCGCACCTGAAAATGCACCAATTATCTTTCTCCATGCCGGAAGCATATCAGCCTTATTTTCACCGGCATTACCCTCATATATATAATCCGCCTTTTCCTTCCATTCAGTAAGCGTCCTCTCACCCTCACGCCCCGGCGCGCCGCCTTCTGCTTGACCGCTGTCTTTGCCTGTGCCCGGCGCGCCGCCTTCTGCTTGACTGCTGTCTTTGCCTGTGCCCGGCGCGCCGCCTTCTGCATCATCCTCATAAACGTCCACTCCGCACGCCCATATAATATCCTCCGCGGTAACTGCATCGGGAAGTATATTTGCTGCCATGCGGTTTGCAGCCGTAGTATAAAAGCTGTTGCCCTTAAAGAACTCGTCTGTATCCTCCTCGGCAGCTATATTTCCATCAAAGAACAAGCCGCATCTGTCGGCGTGTTCAGCACAAAACTCAATATCATGGCTTACCATTATGACAGTTACGCCACTATTCAAAAGACGTTTAAGTATTTCGGCAAGCTCCTTCTTAAATCCTGCGTCAAGTCCCTTTGTAGGCTCGTCCAACAGCAAAAGCCTTGGCGACATAATAAGCACCTTTGCCAGTGCCACACGCTGCTGCTCACCACCCGATAAATCGTACGGATGTCTGTCAAGCAAATCATCTATCCTGCACTCGTATACAGTCTTCACAAGTCTTTCACGCTGCTCATCTTCAGTCAGGCTGCTGCCCTTAAAAATCTCAAGCAAATCCTCCCTCACAGTTTTCTTCACAAACAGTGCCCTTGGATTTTGCGGAAGCATGCCTAAAATGCTATTATACAAGTCCCTTCTACCTGAAACATTAATGCCATTTATAAATATTTTTCCTCTATACGCCCTGTTTGCGCCCGCAATTACTGAAAGCAGCGTACTCTTGCCTGTTCCGTTTCCGCCCAGAATCGCAAGGAACTCTCCCGGATATGCCTTAAATGACACCCCCTTTAAGACATCCCCGCCATCCTTTTCATAGCGAAACCATACCTCGTCAAGCTTTATTGAAGGCTCCTCTTTACTGTAATCCTTCTTTGCTTTTTCTTTTATCGGACGCAGCTTATGCTCCCTGCGAAACTTATCCAGCCATACTACCCCGTCACGCACGCTTAACGGACACTCCAGATTGTTCGGCACCCTTGCATACACACGCATCGGAGCAGGCATTGCAAGAAACATCTGATGTCCTGCCTGCTTTAAATACTCCCCCGCCTTTCCGGGTGCGGCATCACATATTATTCTGCCCTTATCCATAATAACTGCTCTTGAGCAGATAGGAAATACCTCCTCAAGCCTGTGCTCGGTCATAATAACCGTCGTCCCCAGCTCCCTGTTTATCTTTGCGACAACCTCTATAAAGTCCGACGCGGCTATAGGGTCAAGCTGGCTTGCCGGCTCGTCCAGTATAAGCACCGACGGATGCATCACCATAATTGACGCAAGATTAATAAGCTGCTTTTGTCCGCCGGAAAGCTCGTTAACACTTCTGTAGAACAAATCCTGAATACCAAAAAAAGAGGCCATCTCTGCCACGCGCCTTCTGATTACCTGCGTGTCAAATCCAAGCCCCTCCAGACCGAAGGCAAGCTCATGCCATACCTTATCGGTAACTATCTGATTTTCCGGAGACTGAAGCACAAAACCGATTTTTGACGACTGCGTTCTTAAATCAACATTTTCAAGATGCTCCCCCTCAAAAATAATTTCACCGCTTCTTTCGCCAAACGGTGCAAGCACACTTTTTAGCTGTCTAAGCAGTGTGGTCTTGCCACAGCCCGACGGTCCGCACAATACAATAAAATCGCCCTGGTTTATTGTAAGATTAATACCATCAATAGCAGGCGTTTTGCATTCCGGATATTTAAATGTCAGATTTCTGATTGCAAAATTCTCCATCGTCTTTCCTCGTACAAATCTATTCCAACAGGCGTCATACACAGCATAAAATAAACAATAAATATGCTCCATGTATACCAGCCTGTAACATTCCCTTTTATAATCGGATAGTACTGCCAGTAGATTTTACCCCTGACCGCCCCTATAATTATATAAATTCCACAGGCACAAATCCACGCAAGCAGGCATGCATCCCGCTTATCAAAGCGGTATATTGAAAATGCGGTTCTTCCCTTCAGTCCGTAGCCTCTGCTTCTCATACTGTCAGCCGTATCAATTGCATTTTCAAGCGACCACGTAACCAGAATTGATAATATCGCAATTCCGTTTTTTGCCCTTGTTATAACATTTCCGCTCGAAACATCCCTGCCTATGCATTTCTGCGCATTTGTAATTACCTTCAGCTGTGCCTTAAGCCTCGGCACAAACCTCAGTGCCATCGAAAGTATAAGCGACAGCGCCGGAATCGCTCTTCCGAAAAGGTACACAAACTTATCCGAGGTCACAACCCTGTTAAAGCAGTGAAACCATCCTAAAAATCCCGCAAACATAATTCCCATGCCTATACCGTAAATTATTGACTCATAGGTAAGCGGGTTGCCGTTTGGGAAATAAGCGAGTATTGTCATTCCCGGATGACTGAACAGAGGATTAAAAACCGAAGCAAATAATACCACCGGCAGCAAAAATGTAAGCATATACTTTAATCCATCCGCAGCGTTCAGGCATAAAGAATAGGCGAATGATGTGAGGAATGCTATTGCAAGGCACACAGGATTCGTAAACGCCATCGAAAAGCCGAATATGAATGCAAAGAAAATAAAATTAATTAACGGGTGGTACCCAGAAAACACATCCCTCACCTTTCATCCGCCTCCTTTTTAATTAAATATAAGCCGGCTTCTATCATGAAGCCTTTAACATGTGTAAGAAAGCCTCTGCCACAAAGCTTTTATATGTATCAGAAAAACTCAATTATGAACCTACCGAATATCCTCCGCCTACATCATTGCCTAAATTGCAGGTGTAAACGAATTTTATAACATCTTTATCCTTGACAGTATAATTTGACGAGCCATAATTAATAAACACGTCATTAACCGAATACATCCAGCCCGAAAGCTCACCGCAGTCAAACTCATATATATTATATATTCCCTCGATATATACGCTTCCGTACAGCGGCACATACGTGCTTTCCATATGTATTCTGTTATCCTTTGTCGTTCTTAAAAGCACATCATACACGCTTTCGCCTTCGGTAAATTCAACCGTCACCGGTCTTAATATCCAGCCGTCAGCAGGAATTATATCTCTTTTACTCTTATCAAGCCTGTCCATGTTGTTAAGTATCGTTGAACAGGATATTGATATGGTGCAGGTTGTACGTTTTGGTGTCTCCACAGGCTTTGTACCCTCTGCAGGCTTTGTACCCTCTGCAGGCGGTGCCTGTGTAGGCTTTGGCGCCTGCGTAGGCTGCACCGTTTCCGCCGGCTTTGTCGCCTGCGTTGGCTTAAGCGTTTCCGCCGGTTTTGGCGCCTGCGAAGGCTTAAGCGTTTCCGCCGGCTTTGTCGTCTGCGCAGGCTTTACGCTCTGGCTTGTATTTTCACTCTGCGCATCCCCTTCGCTCTTGGTCGTCTCTTCGCCTGCAGACTGATTCCCTGCTTCCCCGGACATTTCGGTTTCAGGCTGCTTTTCATCATCCGGTGAGTCATCTGCGCCATCCTGCTCCGGGTGAGTGTATGCCTCTGAGTCCTTATCTGTCGCGGCATCAGACGCACTTCCTGAACTGTCACGATAATAATCCTCAATACCATCCTTGGTAAGGCTCTCCTGAAGGCTATGGTATTCTGTGCTTTTCGAAATATTAAAACCTCTTGAATCGCCGGAATTTCCGCCGTACCAGAACGCAAATACTAAAATTGATACAACCGCAAGAATACCAAGGGCTTTTTTCCAATACTTGTTTACAAATTTCATAATCATTAATTTTTATTTACTCTTCTTTTTTCATTAAGCAATACTAATGCTGTGCTGCCTGCAAGCATCATAAGAATCATATATACTGCTGTGCTGCTTGAATCTCCTGTATTAACATCGCCGCCTGACTGTGAAGGTGCCGCAGCCTCAGTTGTACCGTCTGTTGCCGCTTCAGTCTGCTTTTCTGTAGGCTGTTCTCCACTCTCAGTCGTATTCTCTGTGCTCTCTGCGGTCTGCTCTCCACCTTCGCTTGATTCTTCCTGATTAACTCTGTAGAGCACACCACTGTCACTCATATCATAAAGCCTGTTTTTATTATTTACAAGTCTGAAATATGAATCCAGTGCATAAGCAGCCTGCTCTGTTGCCATCTGGTCTGCTTCACCATCCAAAGCATGTCTGAATGCGCCTGTAGAGGCATCAAAAAATGATAACAATGCATCCAGAACAGAATTGCCATTCTTTACAAATCTGCTGTCAGTATCAGGGTTTATTCCAAGTGCACAAAGAGCGCATACTATCTGTGAGCAATTCTCTGAGCTTGAGGTTCCCCAGCTTGTATATCCTCCGTCACCATCCTGTGTATCTGATAAAACAATGAGCGCCTTATCTACGGCAGCCTTAACTACTGCATCAGTATTATAATATGGTGCAAGCGCCTGTATAACCATGGCAGTAACATCAGGCTCGGCTACGGAACCATACAATGTCCAGCCTCCGTTTTCAAGCTCATTTGCAAGAATATAGCTTAAAAGTCCTTCTCTTGTCGTCTGACGCTCGCTGTCTGAATTCTGTGGAATGTCATAGTTATTTGTATCAAAAGCAATCAGTGCATAAATAACGCCGCTTAAGCCCTGCTTTTCAACAAAATCAGCGTCTCCCAATGGCTCAAGCAGGTTGTAGCCCGCAACATTCTCAGGGTCTGCGCCTATTGATGTAAGTGCAATTACCGCTCTTGAATTTTCCGTGCCCCTTGAATTATGAAGCTTTGACGAGCCCTTTTCCTCAACAGTCTTCACTGCATTTTCATAGTAAACCGTGTACCAGTCCTCATCTGCCACATCGCCGCGCGCAAGGTCTAATACCGCCCAGTCTCCGCCCGCATAGCTTATAACAGGCTCTTTTACCGCGCTTTTGATATACGCAAGCACCGCTGTTCTTATATCCTCGCTCTGGTCAGATAATGTGTTTTCGTATGGCGGCAAATCCTCGCCGGTCTCTTCTTCGCTTTCTGTTTCAGTTTCCGGCTCGCTGCTCTCCTCCTCAGCATTAAATGCATCAAGCGCATTTGATATTTCTTCCTCAGATGCATCCCAGTCCTTCAGTACATTTATTGCATTAACATATACCTCATCACTCTTATCACCATTATAATCTGCGGCTACCTTAATAAGCTCGTCCTTATTTGGAAATGCTATAAGCGGGTCGCTTCCCCATGAAGGGTCCCATGTGTTTGTGTCCTGTCCGTAGCCATATACTGAAAACTGAAGGCGCACAACATCACCGTCTGTATACGCATAAGTGCTGTCATTGTATTTATAGCTTCCTGCGCCTGCCCACAGGCCATTGTCATTTAATGATGTTATCCAGCCTGCCATGCCAAAATAATCATAGCTTGAAAGAGTATTTTCTACACTTCTGCCCGTTATCTTGTCAACTCCTCCGGCTGCATTTACAATCTCCGCCGGAATATCATTTACAGTCCAACCCTCAGGCTCTCCTCCGTCAACAACGCCCTCAAGATAATAGTAAGCCATATCGCCATCATATGTACTCATATCACCGAGCACTCTTTCCGTAATATCGGCAAGAGTGTCCTCCTCATAAAAGCCAGCCTTAACAGGCTCAATAACAAAGCCCTGTCCCAGGGTAATTCTCTCAACGGTAAAATATACATAACCGTCAAAATCATCCGCCTTTGCGGTTGATGCCTCCCTCGGCAGTGCAACGCTTAAAACCATAAGCATTGCAAGGAATAATGCAAGTATTCTCTGTTTCATTCTGAGCTCCTCCTTAATGTACAAAAGCTCTTATCCGAGCTTCTGTTTTTATATTTATATAAATGGTATTACCCATTATATATCATTTTTATGTTTCACCACTTGTTTTTGCTTCCGGCGCTCCCTGTTCATTTTTTAACCGGCGCATTCTTTTCTTTGCCTTTGCACGCTTCTGTCTGCTTTTTTCGGCAGCGTCTAAATTCTTTGCCGGCGCTTTAAGACCTGCAGCCTCCAATGCCCTCGGCCACGGTCCAAGCTTAGCCTTAATAAAGCTTACCTCCTCCGGTTTGAAATCACTCCTTACCGGATTTCTCCCCAGCGTCTCGTGCTTTTCCTTAAGCATGCATATTGCCCTTACTTTCTTCTCATCCTGTTCCATATTGCTTATGTCAGCGGTTATGGCAGTGCTTAATCTCTTCTCTTCATGTTTCATATTATTTATCCTTAACAGATTGCCTTTCTGCATTAAAAAAGTGCCTTCCATAAAAGGAAAGCACAACTGATTTTATAATTAATTCTACTTTAAACAAGGAAAATAATAAGCCCTGACCACGTGAAAACACATCCCTGAAAATCTTCACAATAAAGCACAAGACTTAAATACCCAAGCTTTGTACCAATAAAACCGGCTGCACTTCTTCCTCGTCCAAGTAATGATAACCATCAAAAATATGGCAGTATTCTGACTGATGCATAGGTTCTGTCAGATATAAAATCAGATTGATAAACAGCCTGCCTACATCTTAACTTTAACCTGCAAACACAGTAATGACGGTTGTCCCGGATTCAAACCGGATTCCCTATTAATCTACTCAGCTAACAACTTTTCAAACCATATTTTCATATACCATATTAAATTGTTCATCGTGGATATTCTAACACAGCCGCCATGACTGTGCAAGGATTTTTTGCTTGGTTCATTCTTGTGATTGCTCCAAGAAGCACTGATACCCATTACACATTTCAGGTAAATTAAACTGCGCTGCCGGATTCATAAATTCGCCCGGTAAACGTCTGCGCTGCCGGATTCATAAATTCGCCCGGTAAACGTCTGCGCTGCCGGATTCATAACTTCTACCGGTAAACGTCTGCACTGCCGGATTCATAACTTAAAGAATGGACAGTCCGCTTTACAGACTGCCCACTCTTATATCAGGGAGCTGCCTTATGCATAATGCATAAGACAGACATATTTATTTAAAAAAGCAAACGCCTTTTTAAACTTATTTACTATTGACATCAAATTGTTTTTGAAGTGCTTATTTAACCCTTGACTGCTCCTGAAAGTCCCTCTACATAGTACTTCTGCAGCCAGATAAACAATGCTACTATAGGTATCGCAACCAGAACCGCACCTGCCGCAAACTGCGTATAGTAAGCATCTATTCTACGGAAGTCGGTCATCCAGTAAAGTCCAAGCGCTACCGTATACCATGTCTTGTTATCGCCCATAACCATACTTGGGAAGATATAGTCTGACCACGCTCCCAGGAATGAGGTCATGATTGTATAAATAATAATCGGCTTTGACAAAGGAACAATTATTTTCGTGAATATCTGCCATCTGTTTGCTCCGTCGATAATCGCTGCCTCATCCAGTGACTTCGGAATCGTATCAAAGAAGCCTTTGCAGATATAATATCCCATCGCCGCACCTGCTGCCGCAACCACGATAAGCGCTACCAGCGTCTGTGCGAGTCCGAGACCCTTTAAGATGTTGTAAACCGCAACCATAGCCATGAAGCCAGGGAACATACCGATAATAAGCACAGCCTGCATGAACGCCTTTCTGCTTCTGAATCTTGTACGGCTTAATGTATACGCTGTTGCAAGAATTATAAGTGTAGAAAGTATACAGGTACATACCGCAACCAAAAGAGTGTTAAGCCACCATCTGCCAAACGGCACTGAGCTGTCAGCAGAGAACAGCTTCTGATAATTGCCGAGCGTAAAGCCCTTTGGTAAGAAATAGCCAACATAATAACCCTGCTCAGCTCTAAGCGAGGTAAGCACAATCCAAAGAATCGGGAAAAGCCAGATTATACTTAATATAACAAGCACAATATATCCCGGATTTATCTTTGCCACCTTCATAACAAGGAATAATGCCACAAATGAAGCCGCTAAAGCGAGCCAGTAACCTACTCCAAAGTTCTTAACCATAAAGCTCTTTGACAAAATGCCTGATGAATCAAGCATTGACTTGCTGCCAAATAAAAGCAGGAAATAGCTTGCCGCCTGAACGATTCCTATTACAACCCAGATTCTTGCAAGCGGAATATTCGGCTTTACTGCCATTATGATACCTGCCACCACCATAAGCAGTGAAGCGGCAATTCCGATAAGCAGAACAATCGGCATAACACCTTTTCCTGAGGATAAAGTTTTTACCACTGCCAAAACACCTATCACTGTATCATTTCCATTAGCTACATACGGAAGGAACACCGAAATACCGCACAGTACTGAAGCAACAAGTCCGCCTAATAAATATTTTAAATTTAATCCGATGATTGTTTTCTTCATTATTGGAATCCCTCCTCATTCTTTAATGCATTTGAACGTCTGTATGTAATCAAAGAGAATGTTGCTGAAATAACGAATATGACAAGACCGATTGTTGCCGCAAGGTTGAAGTCATTGCTGTTCTTTGTCAGCTTATACAGCCATGTTACAAGCAGGTCTGTCTTTCCGGCACCCTTATAATATTCAAGAGTTAATGGTCCGCCTCCTGTGAGGAAGTAAATAGGACCAAAGTTATTAATATTGCTTATAAAGTTTGTAATAAGGTACGGCGTTGTTATAAACAGCATATATGGGAATGTAATCTTTCTGAAGGTAACAAATGCATTTGCGCCGTCAATCTTTGCACTCTCATATAATTCCGCAGGAATATTCATAAGAATACCTGTAACCATTAACATTGTAACCGGAATACCGATCCACATATTAACGATTATAACCGTACATCTTGCCCACATAGGATTTGACAGGAATGGAAGTGCCTCTGTGGTAAAGCCCCAGTTCTGAAGCAATACATTGATAATACCGTTCTTTCCTACCATCGTGGAAACAACCAGAAGTGAAATAAATCCCGGTATAGCCATTGTTATAACAAAAATCGTTCTCCACATCTTCTTTAATGCTATTCCCTTGGAATTGATAAGCATTGCTAAAAAGATTCCGCAGAAATAACATGAAAATGTAGCAACAACGCCCCAGATAAGTGTCCAGCCGAGCACCGGCCAGAATGTGCTGGAAAGCTTATCCGTCGAAGACATAAGATTTTTAAAATTCTCAAGACCAACCCATGTGAAAAGATTTCCCGGAGGCTGGTGGTTGGCATCGTAGTTTGTAAATGCCATAAGTATCATGTATATAAGCGGTGTAACCGTAAATACCAAAATACCGAGTATAGGTATTGCAAGGAAAAGCTTATGAATATTTTCATTGGCAAGACTCTTAACATCCTCGGCAAATGTAGGAACCTTTTTGCCTCTGCCCTTTAATATTCTGGCTTCCTCTCCTGCTGCAACAGATGCATACCATAATGCTATAAATAAAACCGTGACTACAATCGCAACAACTCCGTAAAGCAGGATAAGCATTGAGTTATCGCCCTGTGACATCTCATAGATTCCGATTTCCTCATTATAAACGAGGCCCTGCTGCTGCGTACCGAGCGTCGTAAGCTTTGCAATGCTTGAAGCTCCTGTACGAATCATATAAACAATATATGCAATTTCGATAAGCAGGAAAAGCACGCCCTTTACAGCCTGCCCTCTCACTATATTGCCGAGGCCCATTATAAAGCATGAAAGCTTACTGAAAATATCTCCGTATTTCCATGCCGATACAGGACCCGGTTTCTGAAACAAGTAATCCTTTTTCTGTTCTTTTGAACTCATCCTGATACCTCCCTGATATGTCTGGCAAAAGCCGCTAATACACTCTCCGGCAAACACACAGGCTTAACCGCCGCGTGGTTTTCTGCCGGCAAAAGCATATCTTTTAAAACAGGACCGCTTCTAATAGACGGATCTACATAGAAACGGTCCTCTTAAGTTTAAGCTATGAAATTAATCGATATTGAATTATTGATTAATCTTTAAAATTCATGTCTCAAATTATTCAACAAGCTTTGATGTAACGCTGTCTACTAATGAATCAAGCATTGACTGAAGATTAGCCTCTGTAACGTCACCGTTGATAACTGCATCACCGAATGCCTTTACAGGATCCCAGTACTGTCCAATCTGTGAAATTGAAGGCTGTGGTGTAGCAAATTCTGTCTGAGCGATAAGAGCTGCTGCAGCAACGTTCTTTGCAATCTCTTCATTGTCCTGTAATGAGAGGCATGTAGGAGTTTCGCTGCACTCTGTGTAACGTGTTAACTGGTTAGCTTCGTTATCAAACCACTCACATAACTGCTGTGCTGCTAAAGGAGCCTTTGTGCTTGCCTTTACAACATGGCACTTGTAATCTGCGAAGTTGCTAAGCTGTACTTTCATGCCATCAAGTATAATAGTTGGTAATGCGCAAGCACCTAAATCATCGCCGAGAGCGTCATGTAATTCAGGATATGACCATGTACCTGAGCAAAGAGCGCCTAACTTGCCATCCTTGAAAAGAGCACCTGCAATACCGTCTAAGTCCTCAACATACTTAGGATTCTTTGCAAGGTCTAAAACGTACTTACCAGCCTTAAGACCGTTTGCATCGTTCCATGTGCAGTTTGTAGGGTCTGTTCCGTCAGCGCCGAATAATGTACAGCCTGCTGCATAGAAGAATGACTCAATATACCATGAGTTAGATATTGTACATGAGAAGTTTGAAATACCATCTCCAAGATCCTTAGCCATCATTGACTCTAATGACTTAACATCATTCTCATCAAATAACTTCTTGTTGTAGTACATAAAGAATGAGTTTGGTGATGATGGAACTGCGTAAAGCTTGCCATCTCTTGTACAAGCCTCTAAAGCACCCTCACCATAAAGCTTCTTAACATTGTCAATATCATATGCTATAGGAAGAATCAAACCTGCTTCAACTACCTGTGATAATGAGCCTGATGGAACAATCATAACATCTGCTGCAAGATCAGGGTCTGTTGTAAGTAAGTTAACTGACTCGTCTATACCAACGATTGAAACATCAAATGTACACTTGTACTCCGGATGAGCCTTTGCAAAGTCATCACACATCTTCTTTGTAATCTCAACCTCTTCTTCAGGAACCCATACCTTAAGGGCTACGTCCTGAACCTCAGCACTCTTTGTGCCTTCATTGCTTCCGCCCTTTGAACCACAGCCAACAAGCATTGCAGCTGTCATAACTGTTGCCATTGCGATTGCTAAAACCTTTTTTAACTTCATAACATTTTCCTCCATTTTAATAATAATATTATTATATTTCAGCTTACGCTGAATTTATTTCTCTGCAATCAATTAACGAATTGGTTAATCGATTAACTAACTTAACTGTACAATAGTTTTTTTCAGTTGTCAATAGTTTTTTTTAAATTTGTACAAGTTTTTTTTATTCACGCTTTGTTTTTTAATAAAAGTGCCTACATTTTACCATAAAGTAAAATTGTTATTAGTTAAAAAAACTCTTCACGAAACTTAATTACAGTTATATTTGTGAAGAGTTTAACTAAATTTATATATATAATTATTGCGTTAACGTAATTTTAACAGATACGCACAATGTGCCTTTACGTTAACCTTAATCGTTCTGTTATCCTTCTTTTCATATTCAAACGCTCTGCCGGATATCTCTTCAAAGCCTGCGTCTGCAGCTGCGCCTATTATACCTACCGGAAGCTCAATCTCCTTATCCGACGGATTCGCAGATACAACTGATATATACGCCTCATTTCCGTAAAATCTTGCAAGTGACAGTATGTAATCCTTTGCATATAAGAACTTCATACCGCCCTTTGACAACGCCATACTTTCAGTTTTAAGATGTGCAAGCTTACTATACAAATGATACGCCTCGCACTCCTCTATATTTTTGCCCCACGGCATAGGGAACCTGCAGCCCTCATTATTCTCCGTCCAGCCGTCAATCTCCGCCTCATCACCATAATATACAGAAGGCGCGCCGACAAGCATAAACTGAAGCATTACAGCACCCCTGTATTCCTCTGAATTAACAGCAGCATTGTTATGCAGCCTCGGCACATCATGACTGTCTATAAGATTAAACTGATTTTCCCACATGACATAAGGCAGCTTGGAAAGGTGCTCCGTTACCCTGCCCACAAAATCCTCGGCAGTCATTTTGTATTTAACATCTCTTAAAAACTCATTTCTTGCATTGAACAGATCAGGCTCGCCAAGAAATTGTCTTATAACCCTGCCGCAGCCATAATAATTCATAGGGGAATCCCACTCCTGCCCCTGCATATATCCGGCGCAGTCGCCCCAGTCCTCTGCAAGAATATAAGCCTGCGGGTTTTCCTCGCGGATGCTCTTTCTTATCTGCGGCCAAAGCTCATGCGCAAGCTGAACCTCGTTGTTTCTTGCAAATACATCCGCAACATCAAATCTCCAGCCGTCAATATTGTACGGCTGCTTAAGCCATTTTTTCAGAACCGATTCCTGACTTCGGTATATTATATCCCTTAAGGCTTCAGACGTATAATTCAATGTCGGAAGGTCTGCAATATTAAACCATCCGTGGTACCTGTTGCTGCCCTCTTCAAAGAAATAATAGCCTCTTTCCTTAGAATCCGGGTTGTTGTATGCCCCTTCCGATTTATCAAAATACAGGCCGTCCCGGTTGAACCACCTGTGGGCAGTGCCGGTATGATTTATTGAAATATCCAGAATAAGCTTCATGTCATTTTCATGCAGCTCCTTCGACAGCAAAGCCAGCGCTTCATCACCGCCGAAATGCTCATCCACATGGAAATAATCTATGCAGTCATATTTGTGTACCGACGGTGCCCTGAAAATAGGATTTAAATATAATGCAGTAACGCCCAGTTTCTTTAAATATGGTATCTTTTTGCGTATACCCTCTAAGTCTCCGCCAAAGAAATCCATGCAAAAGCCCTGCTCGTATTGCAGCGGTCTGTCCTCCCAGTTCATGTGAATGGTTTCATGCCCGTTCAGGCTGTATTCACCGTTCTGCACATCATTTGCAGTATCTCCGTTACAGAACCTCTCAGGGAATATCTGATAGAAAACCGAGCCCTTCACCCACTTTGGCTGCCTGTAATCCGCCAAAAGCACAAAATCATATGTATGGTCAGGGATATATGTAGTAATCCCATTCTGAGTATAATAATATATTATGTCCTCGCAAACCAGATAGAACTGGTACTGCATCCTGTTCTCCGTAATCTTAAGCTCTGCCGCATAATATACAAGTCCGTTTTCCTTTTTTTCCTCCTGCATATGAATCAGCAGTTCTGCACCATTCGGAATTGAGCGAAGCAGCACATGCTTAACCGGCGCATCATCATACATTCTTATACTTATCTTTACTTTCTCAAACAGCTCAGGCTCCGGATTGCTTACAAAAGCGTCCGTTCCATCACTGTATACACTCTCAAGCCACTGCTCCATAATATTCTCCATTTCTTAATCTTGCGGCAAAATCACAGCCGCAGTCCCTTCACCGGCGAACCGCCTGCCGGTCTCTATAAGCTTAATTTCCGTACAAGTGCCTTACAGACTGTCCTTTGATGCCATGCATATAAATATCTTTAGTTTCTGAACAGCTGCTTGACAGACTGTCTTTCAACTATCTCAACATCAACATTATAATTTGCAGTTGTTCTCTTCTTCTCACGAATCGCGTCAAACAGCAAATCACCGACCAGCTGCACTTTTCGCTCAATATTCTGCGAAACCGTTGTAAGCTGAGGATTCGAGTAGCGGCACTCCGGAAGATTATCAAAGCCTACAACCGAAATATCATCCGGCACATTGAGTCCGCTAAGTCTTAATCCGTCCATCACGCCAAAAGCAAGTATGTCTGACATACACGCTGCCGCCGTAAAGCCGCTGCTTGAAAACGCGAGCTTCTTTCCGACCTCTACTCCCTGTTCATAGGTCGTCTCTGCCTTAAAATAATTCTCTGCCTTTATATCAATGCCCCGCTCCTTAAATGCATTGCAAAAGCCCTTATATCTCTCCATAATAACGCCGTAGTTTTCAATGCTAGGACCTACAAAGGCAACCTGGCTGTGTCCCTTGCCAAGCAGATATCTTGCAGCAAGATAGCCGCCCTTGTAATCGTCTATTCCAACATTTGCAATATTAAGGTCCTCCGCATAGGTATCAACGTAAACAGCCGGAATCTTTAACTCCTTCTCTATCTCCTCTACTTCATCACGAAATGTTCCAAGGAAAATTATACCGTCGGCATTCCATGTCGAGAAGAACGGAAGCGCGTCAATACTGTGCCGCACGCTGCGCATCATAAGGTAATACCCCTGTGTTCTGATATATTGTTCAAGCAGCGCAAGCACCTGTGTATTGTACGGGCTTGCTGAAAATGCATCCTTCTCAGCAACGTATGGAATCACAACACCTATAATCTTACTTTCCTTTGATACAAGACTCCTCGCCGCCGCATTTGGCTTATAATTGTTCTCATCAATGATTTTTTGAATTCTCTGAACAGTCTCCTTTGACACCTTATTATAATTCCCGTTTATAACATTTGAAACCGTCACAGAGCTTACTCCTGCAATTTCAGCGATATCCTTTAATGTCATACACTCAACTCCCATCATACATAATAATCCGCTGCAGTAATGCATCACAGCAGTAATGGCAATGCAGATAACTCACATTAATCCTTAATTATCACATAACCCCACGGTTTAAGCGTCAGATTATCAGGATTCTTAACATATTCATCTATCGGACAATCTTCTGTAAAGCTCTCGCCCTCAGCACCGTTTATTAACACCGTATCGTTATCATCGGCTATTCCCGAAACCGAAATGCTTTTTTCTCTCTTGCTCATATTGAAAATGCACTTGATTTTATTGTCTTCCCTTGTTCTGCTAAACGCCAGCACATTTCTCTCGCCCGTATCGTAATATTCAATATCTCCGCCATACGCTCCTGCATATAAAGCCTGGTTATCGCTTCTTATCTGTGCTAGCTCCTTCAAAAGCTCACGATATGACACATCCGAGCTGCTCCAGTCTATAGTATCCTTCTCCATAAATGCAATCGCATGGTCAAGTCCTATCTCGTCGCCCGAATAAATAAGCGGCATTCCCGGCATTGTATAAATAAGCGTAAAGAATTCAGGCAGTGCCTCTCCTCCAAAGCCCTCCATAATCGTATGCTCATAAGAATTCTTATCATGATTATCAAGGAAATTGAGCTTAAATGTTCCTTCAGGATAATCCTCCGGTATATAATACTTGACATACTGCGCATTCTTCGAGTCACGCGCAAGCGCAAGCAGCAGCTCGTACAGCCCCCAGTTGTAATTCATATCAAATGCATACTCCAGATATTCTTTTTTCTTATCTTCCTCCGCAAGCATGAATACCGGCTTAACCTTTTCAAGCTCTTTTCTTGCGTCCTCCCAGAAATCAACCGGCACGCCGTCAGCATAATCGCAGCGGAAGCCGTCAATATCAAATTCCTTCACCCAGTATTTCATGCACTTAATCATCTCTTTACGCATGTCACTGCTGTCATAATTCAAATCGGCAACATCCGGCCAGCCCATGCCCACAGGCGACACTATGTTTCCCTTGTCATCCTGCGTATACCAGTCTGGATGCTCCTTTATCCACGCACAGTCCCAGCCTGTATGATTCGCTACCCAGTCAAGCATAACCTTAAAGCCCATCTCATGAGCCTTGTCCACCAGCTTTTTAAAATCCTCCCTGCTTCCGAACTCAGGATTCACCTCGCAGTAATCAGTTATCGAATAATATGAGCCAAGCACTCCCGAACGCTTTGTCACCGAAATAGGGTGAATCGGCATAAACCACAACACGCTAACGCCCAGCTCCTTAATCTCCTCAAGATGCTCCGAAAAAGCATTAAACGTGCCCTCCTTCGTATACTGTCTTACATTCACCTCGTACATGGCGGAGGATTTCGTCCACTCAGGCACTGTCCTGACCTTTGAGGCGCTTTCTTCCTTCTTGCCGCAGCCCGCAGCACATGCTGCCAGGCATACTAAAACACACATCACCGCAATAAGCTTTTTCATGGTTAATTATGTCCTTTCTGTTGTTTATACCGTGGTTAATAAAAGGTTAATAGTATTTTTTTGCGTATAAAAGCGTTAATTTCTGCCATTATCAAGCGTAATGTAACGTTTTATATGCGAATATTTAAGTTTATCGTTTAACTATATCTAGATTATTACACATTTAAAGATTTGTCAAGAAAAAGCTGTGCAAACATTTCTGTTTTGTTTGCACAGCTTTTTTATATGTCATAAAACATATATTTTAACTCTTCCCATACTCATTTCTCTCTGCCACCATAGCATACTCAATCTTCTCGCCATAGCTGCCGGCAGCACTCTCATCAAATGTCATATCGCCGGTTATAAGCCCGTAATACTTATCAAAATACTCTTTAAGCTTATCGGCAGCATCCGTTTTCACCTTTTCCCTTGTGCCGCCGAATCTTGAGGCAGGCGGAAGTATCAGGTCAAAATCAGTACCGGTTGTCCTAAGCACACCATCTCTGAAGGCATTAAGCATAAACCGCCTTGTTTCGTCCGGCTTTAGTCTGTGCTGTGTAATTAACTAACAGACCTATTGTTGAATTGTCTACTTCGCCTTAATCTGATATGTGCCATGCTATTCGTCCTGTATCTGAAGGGTTAAATCTCTTCATTTATACTTTAAGTCACGATATAGCAAGAATCTCAAGAAATCATAAAATACAATTTAATTCTTCTATTTGTGAAACATTTTGTTTCGTAATTTCATTAAATCGCTTTCAAAATACGTATAAAATACGTTGTTATATTTTTATTTACATTTTTATTCTTTACTATTAATTGTTATATTTAAATATCAATCAAGCTCATTTTTCAATATTATATCAATAAACATTACTCAGGAAAGACTGGAACCAGTTGATATATCGCTTTTCCAGAACCATCTTCATTATCTTCATATAGTATTTTATTTATTTTAATATATATGTAATCAGATAATGTTTTACCTTGAATATCCTGGCAATTAACTTTTAAAAACAATAATGGGTTGTTATTTCCATCCATATATCCTTGTTGAATTGCTTTTTCTATTAAACAAACATATTGTTGAGGAATATATAATGAATATGGATTATCATCTGTTTTCATATACATTAATGACGTCGGAATTTCCTTGTTAATTTGAACAAAACCATTGCCGTATGTAAACACATCACTTTGCTCTCCTATAATACAGAACTCGTCGTTTTTTTGATTGCATGACAACAAATAATCATTAAGGCGTTTTGTATTATTTTCATCCCACATAAACACTACATTTTTAGCAGTTCCATTTCCAATATTAACAACAGAATAGTTCACTGTAGATGAGTTTTTTATTGACACTGGTATACCATTTTCATCCCATTCAAATTGTATCTGTACTGTATTCATAACTATTGAAGGTCTATACATTGTATCTCGTTCAACCTTCATTTCATGTACGGTATAAAAGACACCAACCACTGAAAAAAAAGTAAGCAAAGCTATTATACTATTTATTACATCAGCAATTTGAATTTTGTTTAATTGTTTATTTCCATTAATATTATTTGTTTGCTTTTGCTCATTTTGTCGCTGTGAATTTACTTCCTTAGTTTCTTTTTCCTTATTACCTTTTTTATTTTTGTCTCTTTTACTTTTGCTCATTACACATAACCTCCATGACACAATCAATGTATTTCTTATTAATGTAATAAAAACAATTCATCTATAGCTTCAATAGCACAATACAAAATTTAAATATCGCTATACAAAAATTTATCCCTAAATAAAGCTATACAAACGCTTTCTATATTTACAAATAATATCCAAGATAAAATCATGCCAACACCTCCACATACTTCATAACCTCATCACGAACACCAAGCTTTTGCGCGTATTCAATCAGTCTTGACAAATTCTTCTCCATATGCGACATATATTCTTTAATTGCCGTTTGAAAAAGCTGCACATCATATTTCTTCCTGTCCTTAATTAAATCGCAGATACATCTCTCCATATCGTATACATGCACCATGTTTCCGCTGCTTGAAGGGCGTTCGCAAATGCCAAGCTCATAAATATGCTCCCGCGCATAATGCACTTCTTTTGATTGCACCTTGATATGCGATGCATTATAACCTGTCGGAACCGTAAAACAAATCTTAGAATATTCTCTGTCCGTTAATCCGTGCAGATACAATGCAGTCTCGCCCGAGTACACAATCAATCTGCTTCGCTTCTGCAAAATAAAAAGCTCATCCGGCCACACATCCTCTAAAATGTATATGCCATGCGCCGCCTTCTCCATCTTGTGCTCTCTTGCGTATTTTAAAATATATGGTTTTGTAAATCCTGCCTCAACAGCCTCCGCAGTAATCAAATAGCCATTCTCATCTTCAATAATTTTATCAAGCAAATCAATCTCTTTCATAACGGCAGTCTCCTTTCTTTACTTTTACTCTTATATTATATTATTTTTAAGAGTGAAAGTAAAGTATTCTTTTACTCTGTCTCTACTCCATCCACTGTACAAACGCAGTCTTATCAGTGCTGTTGTACCCCGCATTCCTGTAGAAATTCAGCGTGCTTTCATTCTTTGAGCCGGTCAGGAGCATCATTTTATAGCAGTTGTTCTGTCTGGCAATCTGCCTTGCATAGTTTAAGCATTCCGTCGCATAGCCCCTCTTGCGGTAGTCTGCGTGCGTCACGACATTTTCAACAAATGCGTAAGGGCGGACATTTCTTGTGAGATTCGGTATAATCACGCACACGCAGGACGCCACAATCCTGCCGTCAATCTCACACACAATCAGGTGGTGGTTCGCATCGTTTATGATGGTGTTCCATGTGCTGCGCAAATGTTCTGAATCCTCCGGCACACTTGTCTCGTGCAGGTACAAATACAAGTTTAAAATTTCGTCTAAATCATTTTTGTTTGCTTCTCTAATCATATTTTCACGCTCCGTATTCTCTTAACCGCCCCGGCGCCTGCCGAAAGCTTCTCATAAATGGGGAATCGTCCTCCCCAGAAAATATACTTCTTCCCCACCTATAGCGGGGAACAATCATTTTCAAGTATACTATAAATATATAATAACTCATTATTTCTGTAAACTTAAACCTCTGGGAATATCTACGCTGCGTAGGTGGAATATCCGGTGAATCTGTTATAATATAAATGCATGAAGTGATTTGATTAAGATTTGCTTACAGGAAGCTTTTCGCAAAATAACATTTTGCCTGTGGCAGTCTGAAAAACACCGCCAAAACGGCGGCGAAACGGAGGTTATCATGAATCAATATGTTACCGGCGCAGTTATAAGGCAGCTGCGCATTAAAAATCAATTAACGCAAGGCGAGCTTGCCGAAAAACTAAATGTTTCGGACAAGGCCATTTCCAAATGGGAGACCGCAAAGGGCTACCCCGACATTGCGCTGCTGGAGCCAATCGCGAAAGCGTTCGGTATTTCCATCACTGAACTGATTTCGGGAAATGCAGTCACCAATATGAACGTTTCCGCAAATATGCTGCGCTCGCAGTTTTATGTCTGCCCGGTGTGTGGAAATGTGCTTCACAGCACGGGCGAGGCGGTCATCACCTGCCACGGCGTGCAGCTTTTGCCTGAGAAGGCGGAGCAGCCGGACGAGCGCCACAGCATAAGCATTACTCGAATTGAAGATGAATATTATGTGCAGCTTGCCCACCAAATGACCAAAACACACTATATTTCGTTTATCGCCGCACTCTCACCAAACGCTGTCCAGCTTATAAAACTGTATCCTGAAAGCCCGGCAGAATGCCGCCTGAAAATCAGAGGCGTGAAAAAAATCTATTTCTACTGCAACCGTGACGGACTGTTTAGCGTGAACGCCAAAGACCTTTTATAATATAAACAGGGCTGCCGAAGGCAGCCCGAACTTTATCACGCACATAAATCCTCAAATTTACGAGGACTTATGCCTTTTCTATCCCATTTTTAATATCCACGCGGTGGCTTATGACTTTTCTAGCTCATTTTTTATCCATGCAGTGGCTTATGACTTTTCCAGCTCATTTTAATAATCCAAAATCTCATAGGCTGCGTATTCGTGGCTGAAATTATATCCAAGCTTTTTTGATAATGCCAGTGACCATCTATTCTGCGCGTCCCAGCCCGGATACCAGCCCCGCTTCAGGCATTCCAGAATCAGCTTCGCACCGCACGCATACGCCAGACCCTTTCTGCGCATATCCTCTCTGGTATCAATTTCAATCTCAATTCCGTCAAGGTATCTGCTGTAGGACGACGCACCCGCCACCACCTCACCATCCTTTAGAACGACGGCACCAAGTCCAAGCCTCTTATAAGCCTCATAGTCCTCATATTGCGACACAAGGTCATTTGCCCATGCATTTTCCTTGCAAGAAGTAAATTCCGCTTCCTCAAGCATTTTAAGCTCATATCCTGCCGGCAGGGTCTTTACAGCCTGTTCAAGCCTTTGCACATCAAAAACGTCCTTCTCCTTTTTGGTTGCATATCTTGTAACCTTTTTTGCTCTTTTACCGTAGCAATTTTCAATAAGCCTGCCCCACTCCTCATTTTGCGGAACCATGATAATGAAATTCTGCCTGCAGCTTTGCGGCTTAAATCTCACCATCTCCTCATCCGGCTCTCCCGCAAAAAAAGCAAAATCGCCCAGTATAGCCATCGCTGCATCCAGCTTTGCATTCGCGAAAACCTCTCCCATCACTCCCTGCAAACAGGACCAAATGATTGTCTCATCCCAGTTTTCAAATAATTTATTAATCTTATCGTTTGTCATATATCCTCCAAAATCAGTCACTGCAAAAGCATAAATTAAAACTCATTGTAAACAGGACTGCCTTCGGCAGTCCAAATATTATCGTAATTATATATGCACAGGGCTGCCGAAGGCAGCCCAAACTTTATCATTGTATACATCATGGGGCTGCCGAAGGCAGCCCAGACTTTATCATTGTATACATCATGGGGCTGCCGAAGGCAGCCCGAATCTATTTTTGTGCAACTATGAGGTATCTGTGAATAGTGCCTTCGACAAAGCCTTTCTCATCTATTATTTCCTGCATTTTTAAAAGTGCGTCAAAACATTTGTCCACAGAAAATCCCGGGAACTCCCACACAATGATGCGGGCGAACCACACAAATGCGCCGACATCAAAAAAGCGTATCGGTCTGTAGCATTCCTCCGCTCTTATGATTTTAAAGCCCTCAGCCTCAAAATGTTTTTTATGAGTTGCCAAATTCAAGCCCGGGAACGGTACCGGCACATCCGGCAAAACCATTTTCACGAGGTCTCTGTCATTGTCCTCGCCAACCTGCTGCGTGATAAACATTCCGTCAGGCTTTAACAGCCTGTAAAGCTCCCCAGGATTAAAGCTTCCGTGCCTGTTGATAACCAAATCAAATGCCCCGTCCTCAAACGGCACGCTTGAAGCGTCATCACACTCCCTAAAATCAATGCCAAGCGGCAGCAGCGTCTGTCTGCACAGCGTGACATTCGGCGGATACCCTTCCGTAGCCGCAGTGTTTTCAAACGGATGCTTTAGCGACAGCAAAAACTCGCCGCCGCCTGTGTCATAATCCAGAAGCTTCATATCATCTGTGCGGTACTCATCAATTATCGTCCTGTAGTCCCACGGCAAATCCTGCTCTTCCTTGTATCTGCCATTAAGGTGCGAGAAATCCCAGCCGTGTATGTGTGCAATGCTCTCCTCGGCCTCCCACTCTCTTCTCAACGCCTTGATTCTGTCCGTATTCATTTCTGCTTTATTTGGTGCATTCTTTTTAATCTGCGCATCAGTTTTTACGTTTATTTTATTTTCATTTATGTTTGTTTTCTTTTCTTTCATGTCTGCTCCTTTTCAAATTAAATTCAAGACTCGCTCGCAAGTCTTGCTGCTCACCACTTAGCACATGCGTGCTTGAAGTGGGAGTCATCTCACATCTAATCTTTCGAAACGGTGCAGCCTGCGACAGCAAATATACTGCAATTAACCTCGATACAGCCTGCTGCCTGCATTAAACTGCACCGAGTAAATAATTCGTGTTCTCATACCTTGTCTCCACCTCATGTTAATATTTCATTAGATTCCTTCTCACTAATCCTTCGCCAACACATCCGCCAGGTCCAAAAGCGAGCGAATCACATAATCCGGCTTAACGTCAGATTCATCTTCTGCAAATGTACCTTTCCTATCCAGCAGCACAGCCCTCATTCCAACACTCTTCGGCCCGCACACATCATCAACTAAGCTGTCGCCCACGAACAGACACTCACCAGCCCTCCAACCGTTTGCACTCAAAATCTTTTCATAAAACAATGGATTCGGCTTGTACACCTTCATATCCTCTGACGTAAATATTTTAGCAAAACGCAAATCATTCAGCTCCAAATAATACATCAGCGAATCATTGTCTGTGGTCGAGCCTATAACATATTCAATTTCCTTGTCGTCAAGCATTTTTAACGCCGCCTTCACGTCATCATACAAACGCCTGTCGCCAAACAGTGAATCAATCATAGGCTTCACTTCCACGCCCGCATCCGCAGCAATTCCATAATCCGCAAATGTCTGTGCAAGACTCAACCTAAACAAGGTCTTTTCATCCGCAAAGCCTGTCAAACATGACTCATTCATCAAAACCTTCTTTTGCCTCTTCCAGTCAGCATAAAAGCTCTTTGCGTCAACATTTGAATTTACATTGAAAAGTATTTGTTTTACAGCATTAATTGAGCCTGTCCCCGTGTCAATCAGCGTGCCAAAGCAGTCAAAAATAATGTGGTTAATCATAATTGGTTCTCTTTTCAACATTTTAATGCTTCGCAGCATATTCTGCAGGAAGCAATATATATTCTATCTTACTACGTATATATTATAATACAACTGATTTTGTATATAAAAGCTGACAGCGGATTTTATTTCCCACACTCTATCAACACCGCCCTGCATGGAGCACCGTCTGCTCCGCCAAGATTAATCGGTGCGGCATTTAAAAAATACACTCCTTCTTGAACCTCTGCCAGTCTGATTCCCTCAAGCAGTACAACATCTGCTCCCAGAAGAATCAGATGTACCTCTTTAGGCGCATTTTCCGGTCCGACAGTCTGAGATTCATTTCCGAGCAGCAAGATTTTCTCACTGGCAAATATTTCTGCCGCCTCTTTTGTGACAACCGCCTTGCCCTTTATCAGTATTCTTTTCGCCGCCCTGCTGTCACAACTTCTCGCAATAGCGATTATCTCTTTCGCGTCCTGTGCCGTAATACTGCCGGTCCGCTCCGAAACATACGCATATCCTATAAAGCTGTCCAGCAAAATCTTATCAACAGTCTTTCCATTATCATAAAAATGATACGGCGCGTCTACATGGGTACCATTGTGCGCACACATGCTGAACTCAGTAAGATTGCACACCTCGCCGTTGCTTATTTTCATTATTTGATTCCTTTGAGGCTTTGGATCTCCCGGAAAAACATCACACCCGAAAACCTCCTGAGAAATATCATACAATTTCATAATATATCTTTTCTCCTTTATCATTCTAAATTCAGCAAATGACTTTAGCTAGGCTGCATTTTAGCCCGGCTGGCACCAATTTATCTTTTGAAACAAACACATTTTTGCTATTCCATCGCCCCTTAATGCAGCGGCGGCAGTCCGTGAATATTATAACATCTGCCGCCATACCGCCGGCTCCTGACTAATGCAGCGGTGGCAGGCCGTGAATATCGTAGTTGTCGTAATAAATCTCAAACGCCGTTTCAATATCGCCGAACAGTTCAATGAGTGCTCCCGCCTGGAACATAGTCGAGAGCGTCCCCGACGGTGCCTTCCACGCGGCATTTGACACTACCTCCAGCTTTTCATTTCCTGGGGCATTTGCGCGTAATATCGTCTCGGCTTTAAACAAAAGCTCGCCTGTTGCGATGTGGTAGTCGCTTGATACGACTGCGATTTTCTTCACCGACGGATAAACGCATGTCAGAATATCGTATGTAAATATCGCATTCTGCGCTGTAGTTATCGAATTATCCTCAACGATAATGCGCTTCTTGTCAACGCCCTGCGCTTCAAGCCATTTTGCCATTTCGCCCGCCTCCGAAGCCTCTGCATTTTCAGCAGCGGTGCCGCCTCCGGTGCAGACAATATATGCATTCGGATATTTCTTCGCGCTGCTTAAGGCAACCTTCAAACGCTCAATAAGTTCATCCTTCATCGTGCCGTCAGGATTGAGCTGGAAGCCAAGCACAACGATGCACAGCTCGTCCGTATCAGGCAGACCGTCAGGCAGCACATCATAATTAAGCGGCTGTCCGAGCTGAGGAGACATCCAGATATCCATGATTGTGTTCCAGCGCGCTCCTGCAGTTTTATCCGCAGCCGAAAGCTCTTTCAGCAATGTGTTAATCCTGTCCTTTGCCTCATCGCCATAACTTCCATAATCAACCGACATTTCCTCAACGATTTTCTCAACTCGTTTCGGGTCGTTAGAAGCGTTATCGCCTCCGGCTTTGCAGCCTGCAAATGAAATGCAAATGCACAATAACAGTGCAAGTGAAGTAAAACAATTATGTGAGAAACTCTTTATTGTTGATATTTTTTTCATAATTTCCAACTCCTTTGCAAATATCAATATTTAGCACTATTGCTTTAATATCAACTTTTTTAATAACATAAGAAGCCTGATTTTACCGGTTTTACTCTGAAAGCCGGAATTTAACGTATCATTAAAGAAATCAGGCAAATAACAATTAAATGCGCCGGATATAAAATGCGTATTTTGACATTTTTCCACCGCCCCTTTTACCATTGTAAAGATACAGTAGCATCAATTCTATAATCGGGATCAGAAATCCTTGCCTGAATCGCACCTAACGCTAAGCCTCCCGGTCCACAAAACAATTCACCCAATCTAAACTTTTTAACCATGTTGTCCATTGTTTTCTCCATTTCAATTTACAATTCTTTAATTCCAACTACATTCATTGGCATCCCAATGTTTTTGAAATATTGTTTCTTTGATAACAGCTGTATATGGTTCCCATAAAAACTCATTAATACTTTGTAAAATCGTCGGAAACTCTTCCATCTTGACATCAATCTTTTTCGTAAACGCTTTCCATTTCTTCTGCATTCCATCATCAGAATCAAATGTCATAATCTGCTTAAATTGCTCAATTGTAAAATTATGTTCACGATTAGTAAAGGTTTTACTTAATGCTTCATACAATACTTTCCCTTCAAAATCAAACTTATGTGAAAGATAATAAATATCATAATAATCTTTCATTCTGCTGGAGAACTCCATTAATGAAAGTATTGCATCCATCTTCTCAGCCACTGTTGTTTCTATGGAATATGTATTGATAACAGGTGCCACAAAATCATCTAACTGTGTTGGTATTCTACGCTTTTCCTGTTTTGGCACAATTACATCTCCCACACCAAAATCAATACTAAACGGTGTTCGTGTATTCTTTATCTTGCCATTCAGTGCAACACCAATACCTGCATACTTTTTTGCAACCGCTATAGGTGCTACATCTTTTATTTCAAAAGTCACAAAATCATTACCCGTTTCCACTGCAATAATTTCTTCCACAACTTTTCTTAACTGTTCAGGCGTATTTGGTATTCTCTTCAATAGAAAATCGACATCAACCGTTACCCTGCTATCAAATTCCGTTAAAGAATATAAAAATAATCCTCCCTTCAACACAAGATTATCTACATATTTTGATTTTTCAAGTCTTCTCAAGAATTCCTCTTGGCAAAATAATTGCAGACACAACTGATAACTCCTACCACTTTCTTTTGCTTTATTTTTTAATCTTGCAAGTACTGAACTCGCTACATCACCCATTCAGCATTACCTCCATCAATTCAGTAACCTTTTTATATACTCTCATCTCTTTTGCATATTTTGACAGATTGCTCAAATTCTTTTTTTCGTCTGCAACATATGCGTTTATTGCTTTATTAAACATTTCGTTATCCATTTTGGATTTATACTTAAAGCAGTCACAAATCGTGCGTTCTCTATCATATACTGAAAGCTCTATTCCATTAAATTCCCCTGTAGTCTTTCCTAATGATAATTTGTCATGTTGCACAAAATAAAGTTTGTATGCAAAATTATCAATACTAATTTTTGATCTGGAAATATTTCTAGGCACAGCAATCGTCCATACCAAAGGTGTTTTATCACTATACCCATAATAAAACAACGCAGATTCCATACATACAATTCCCTCTTCCAAGAATGTGGCTATCATCTTTTCCTCTGATATTTCCATTTGACTGGCTACCTGATAGTATCCATGTTTGACCCTCTCAAGTTCTCCACGTTCACACATTTTTTTTATTTCAGAATTCTGTATTCCAACTTCATTCAATTGCGCTGTTTTTGCGATACCACCATTATTTTTTATTATTGATTTTGCAATATCTATTTTTTTCATAAACACACCATTTCATTGATAAACTCACATATTCTCATCCATAATAATCATACATCTTTTTATATAACAAATCAACAACAAATCTATTTTTTTGTGTGTAAAAAATTATATTTTAAAAAGGTGTCTTTTAAAACCTTTCTACATCACCTTCCTCTCCCAACATCCTTGACCTTCTCTCCGATCCACTCCATAAACTTCTCCAGCAGACTAATCCCTCCAATCACAAACTGTTTCATAAACTCATACGCCTTCTCCAGCTTGTCCTTTAGGCTACGATTCTCCTCCCGCAATATCTGGTTCTGATACCTCAGTTCTATCACCTGCTCCTTCAGATAATCATCTCCATCGACCGCACCAAGCAGTTCCTTCTTAAGCCTTTCCGCCTCTTCCAGTTCAAATTCAGCCCGCTCAGCCTGCCATTTTGCAGTATCCGATATCATCATCCACTTGTCAGCCTCTTTTTGCGCTGCCTCAATTTCCTTCTGTTTATCCGTGAGCTTATCTACATTCTCATAATATTCCAGCCGTAATTCCGAATTCTTTAAGCGTAAATCCGTTGTTTCTGACTGTAATTTCTGATTTTCGGCTATGGTATCGTCAAGCTTCTTTTGAGCCTCAGACTGTTCTTTTCTAAAACCGTCTCGCTTACTTTCAATTTCTTTCTCCAGAGACTCCTGTAATACGTGCACAAATTGTTTTATCAAAATACGTAAACGAATCTATTACAGAAGAATATGATAAATTAATGGAACAATTCAAAAAGGGAAATATAGACAAAGACGAAATTGCTAGCTTAATTCTCGGTATGCGTAGGCATTCAAGCAAACCTGAATCAATAATAAAAGAGGGAGTTGATGACGCATTAGCTTTGATATGTGAAAAAGACATTAATAAATTTAAAGAAGATTTCGAACTATCGCATTATGCCCACGAAGAATTAAAAAAAGAACATGAAAACACTTTAAAACAATTAGCTTCTGTAAAAGAAGATGTTGAATATTGGAAATCTCAAACAGAAATACAACAAAAGAAAGGAATTCTTTATAGTGAGCAAGCGAAACTTGAAAATTTAAAGGAATGGTTAACAAATTACACCAATAATTATAATACAGAAAACACACGCCTTAAAAAATCTATAAAAAGAAAAACCATTTTTACTATTGCTTTGTATGTAATTTATTATATTGTTATCGTTATTTGCATAATACATTTAGGTTGGAATCTTATGGAGCCTATCACTTATGTGCTAAGTATACCACCTATCATTATTCCTTTTATTATTAAAATGATTAAACCAGACTTATCTCTCAAAGTCTGGATTCATTCGTATAAAAATAAAGAAACTTATTCCTCAGCAAAAAGAATGCTGGAAACATATCAAGAAAAAGTAACACAACAAGAAGCTTTAGTTAATAAGCTCACACTTGAACTAACCAAGTAATAATCCCAAAATTATTGTCATTTGATTGTCACTCAACATAAAACGAGCCAAGAAACGCCGTAAATTCGGCATTTCTTGGCTCCTGTACATTATTCAAACTCTATCGTTCCCGGTGGCTTGCTCGTGCAGTCATACAGTACACGGTTTACGCCCTTGACTTCGTTTACGATTCTGTTGGTTACTGTGTTCAGTACCTCCCAAGGTATCTGGGCAGCCTCTGCTGTCATGAAATCTGAAGTGAGTACTGCTCTAAGTGCGATTGCATAATCATAGGTTCTGAAGTCGCCCATTACGCCTACGCTTCGCATGTTTGTGAGGGCGGCAAAGTACTGGCCGAGGTTCTTGCTGATGCCGGCCTTTGCGATTTCCTCGCGGTAGATTGCGTCAGCGTCCTGTACGATTTTAACCTTCTCGGCGGTTACTTCGCCGATGATACGGATACCGAGGCCCGGGCCAGGGAATGGCTGGCGGTATACGAGGTGCTCCGGTATACCGAGCTCAAGGCCGGCTTTGCGGACTTCGTCCTTGAAAAGCAGACGGAGCGGCTCGATTATTTCCTTAAAATCTACGCAGTCCGGGAGGCCGCCAACGTTGTGGTGGGACTTGATGACTGCTGATTTGCCGAGGCCGGACTCGATTACGTCAGGGTAGATTGTACCCTGTACGAGGAAGTCAACGGCTCCGATTTTCTTTGCTTCTTCTTCAAACACACGTATGAATTCTTCGCCGATAATCTTACGCTTTGCCTCAGGCTCGGTTACGCCTGCAAGCTTTGCATAGAATCTGTCCTGAGCATTTACCCTGATGAAATTGAGGTCGTAATCGCCGTCAGGACCGAATACTGCCTCGACCTCGTCGCCTTCATTTTTACGAAGGAGACCCTGGTCTACAAATACGCAGGTAAGCTGCTTTCCTACCGCCTTTGATAAAAGAACTGCGGCTACTGATGAATCCACGCCGCCTGAAAGAGCGCAGAGAACCTTGCCGTTGCCTATTTTCTTTCTGAGTTCTTCGATGGTGGTCTCCACAAATGACGCCATCTGCCAGTCTCCGGCGCAGCCGCACACGTCATATACGAAGCTTGAGAGCATCTTTACGCCCTCCTTGGTGTGCATTACCTCAGGGTGGAACTGGGTAGCGTAAAGCTTTCTTTCAGGGCATTCCATGGCTGCTACAGGACATACGTCTGTGTGGGCTGTAATCTTAAAGCCCTCCGGTATTCTTGAAATATAATCTGTGTGGCTCATCCAGCAGATAGTCTTCTCGGATACATCCTTGAAAAGGACTGTGGATGTGTCGGTAATGACCTCTGTCTTGCCGTATTCGCTGACAGGTGCTGTCTTAACATCGCCGCCTAAGGTGTATGCTATAAGCTGTGAGCCGTAGCAAATGCCTAAGATAGGTACGCCAAGTTCAAATATTTCCTTGCCGATGTGAGGTGACTGCTCATCATATACGCTGTTCGGACCGCCTGTAAAAATGATGCCCTTCGGGTTCATTTCCTTAATCTTGTCCAGTGAAAGGGTGTAAGGGTGAACCTCACAATATACGTTGCACTCTCTGACTCTTCTTGCTATCAGCTGGTTGTACTGCCCGCCGAAATCAAGAACAATAATCATGTCTCTTTTCACGAAGAAATTCCTCCTGCGATTTATTTATTTTTTGCTTCTTCTATCTGCTGCTTCAGTGATGCTATAATGTCCTTGCTGTCTGTGATTGCCGCAATGTAAGGCTCGATAACGTCTGCCTCAGCATCGGCATTTTCATAATAAAACTTGCCAAGCGCATAATATGCCTTGCGCAGTCTGTACTCCTCCTTGCCAAGCTGTGCGTTGAGCTTTGCAACATCCGCAACAACTCTCGCCTTCTCGCCTGCAAACCTGCTTGTGCTGGCTATTCTCTCGCCTAATTCATCAAAAAAGTCCATACCGGTCCTCCTTGTCTGTTTTATACTGCCATGTCTGCGTCCGCACATTTCAAATGTCTTCAAAATAATACTTTCGCCCTCATCATAAAAATAAGTTCCATGATGGCACATAACATATAAAAGTATTGTATAAATATTATGTTATGGTCAAATTTACTTCGACCCTGTATCAGTAAATATTATTATACTCAATTAACGATTGCACTGTCAATCTCAAACATGCCAAATGCGCCTCTCAATCAGAATACTTCTTTATAATTTAATGTTTTCGGGCTGCACTTACGCGGCGGCGCAGCCGCCGCCTCATCTACCCAAGGTACTTCTTCACAAACTGTCCTGTGTATGACTGTGGCACCTGTGCAATCTCCTCAGGCGTGCCGCATGCAACGACCGTGCCGCCGCCGCTGCCGCCTTCAGGTCCCATGTCGATAATGTAATCGGCAGTCTTGATTACGTCAAGATTGTGCTCTATTACCACGACTGTATTGCCGCCCTCGCAAAGTCTGTGAAGTATCTCAACAAGCTTGTGTACATCCGCAAAATGCAGACCCGTTGTAGGCTCGTCGAGAATATAAATTGTCTTGCCTGTGCCGCGGCGGCTGAGCTCCGTTGCAAGCTTTATTCGCTGTGCCTCACCGCCCGACAACGTGGTGGAAGGCTGACCGAGCCTGATATATGAAAGCCCCACGTCATTTAACGTCTCTATTTTTCTTCTGATGGAAGGCACATTTTCAAAGAATGTAAGTGCTTCCTCCACCGTCATATTCAGCACGTCATAAATGCTCTTGCCCTTGTATTTCACCTCAAGCGTCTCTCTGTTGTAGCGCTTGCCGCCGCAGACCTCGCAAGGCACATATACGTCCGGCAGGAAATGCATTTCTATCTTTATAATACCGTCGCCTGAGCACGCCTCGCAGCGTCCACCCTTCACGTTGAAGCTGAAGCGACCCTTCTGATATCCTCTCTCCTTTGCATCGGAGGTTGCCGCAAATAAATCCCTGATTAAATCAAATACGCCCGTGTAGGTTGCGGGATTGGAGCGCGGAGTCCTGCCTATCGGCGACTGGTCAATGCAGATGACCTTATCGAGTGCAGATACACCGTCTATGCCGTCATGGCTGCCCGCAATGGTTCGCGCCCTGTTTAATTTCTTTGCCAGCGATTTGTACAATATCTCGTTGATAAGTGAGCTTTTGCCTGAGCCGGACACTCCGGTAACGCAGGTAAATACTCCAATCGGTATATTCACATCAATGTTTTTAAGGTTGTTCTCTCTTGCGCCCCTCACCGTAATAAAGCCTGCCGGCATTCTTCTGGTCTTTGGAACCGGCACCACAATACGTCTGCTAAGGTATGCTCCTGTGATTGATTCCCTGCATTTCATAATGGCCTTGGCATCACCGACAGCTACAACCTCGCCTCCATGCTCGCCCGCACCCGGTCCGATATCAACGATATAATCCGCCGCAAGCATTGTATCCTCGTCATGCTCCACGACTATCACCGAATTGCCCAAATCTCTCAGATGAATCAATGTATTTAAAAGCTTCTCGTTGTCCCTCTGGTGAAGTCCGATGCTGGGCTCATCAAGGATATAGGCAACGCCTACAAGTCCGGAGCCTATCTGGGTCGCAAGTCTTATTCGCTGCGCCTCGCCGCCTGACAGTGTGGCTGTCGCACGTGAAAGCGACAGGTAATCAAGTCCGACATCCACCAGAAAGCTTATTCTTGCCTTTATCTCTTTAAGTATCTGATTACCTATTAAATGCTGCTGATTTGTCAGCTCCATATTCTCCAAAAAGTCCTGCATCTCACCAATTGACATCTCAGTCATCTCATGAATATTTATTCCACCCACAGTCACAGCTAGTGATGATTCCTTAAGTCTTTGTCCCTTACAGGTCTTACATGGTGTAATCTTCATGAAGCTCTCGTACTCTGCCTTCATAACATCTGAGCCTGTCTCACGATATCTGCGCTCCATGTTTTTAATAAGTCCCTCGAAGGCAATGTCGTATACGCCTACGCCTCGCTGTCCCTTATAATGCACCTTCACCTCATGGCCATTCGTACCATGAATCAATATCTCCCTGACATTCACAGGATAATCCTCATATGGAGTATCCAATTCAAAATTATATTCCTTTGCGAGCGCCGTTAAAATTGCATTTGTAAAGCTTTTTTTGTCTGTGGCAGACTGCCAGCCCATCGCTGTAATCGCGCCGCCATTTATACTGAGCGACTTGTCCGGAATCATAAGGTCTTCATCAAATTCCATCTTGTACCCTAAGCCGGCGCAGTCCGGGCACGCTCCGAACGGATTGTTAAATGAAAAGCTTCTCGGCTCTATTTCATCAATACTGATGCCACAGTCAGGACATGAAAAGCTCTGGCTGAAGTTAATCATACCTTCATCGCCTGCATCTACAATCATCAGTCCCTCGGCGACATTCAAAGCATTCTCCACTGAATCGGTGAGTCTCTTCTCAATGCCCTGCTTTACCACAAGCCTGTCCACAACTATCTCTATATTATGCTTTATATTCTTTTCAAGCTTGATTTCCTCTCCAAGCTCATACAAATTACCATCTATGCGTACTCTGACATATCCGCTCTTTCTCGCCTGCTCAAATACCTTGACATGCTCGCCCTTTCTGCCTCTGACCACAGGCGCAAGTATCTGGATTTTGGTTCGCTCCGGCAGCTCCATAATCTGGTCAACCATCTGGTCAACGCTCTGCTTCTTTATCTCTCTGCCACATTTCGGACAATGTGGAATACCTATTCTGGCATACAGCAGTCGCAGATAATCATAAATCTCCGTAACTGTGCCTACAGTTGAACGCGGATTTCGATTGGTAGATTTCTGGTCAATCGAAATAGCCGGTGAGAGTCCTTCTATGCTCTCTACATCCGGCTTCTCCATCTGCCCCAAAAACTGCCTCGCATACGAAGACAGCGACTCCATGTACCTTCTCTGTCCCTCCGCATAAATGGTATCGAATGCGAGTGATGATTTTCCTGAACCGCTGAGTCCCGTCAATACAACGAACTTCTCCCTTGGAATATCTACTGAAATATTTTTCAAATTATGCTCATTGGCGCCACGAATCTTTATAAACTGCTTATCTGCCATCTTAATTTACTCTCCCGTAAAAAAATCCACTGTTTTCTTTAAATGCAATTATTATATTATATCACAAAAGCGCAGTATAAAACAAGCGATTATGCAATTATCATAACCGCCTGTCAAATCATCACTAACCGTTTATAATCAATATCTCGCAATAAAATCACGGATTATCTGCCAGTATTCATCACCCAGCACAAACGAACTGCACACATGTCCTGCGCCTTCCACCGCATGCATCTCCTTGCAGCCATGCTTTGCCTTATAAAGCTTCTCCAGATTGTCAAAGCTTACAATCTTATCATCCTTTCCGTGGAAGAAAAGAATAGGCACTGTTGATTTCGCAACCTGGCTGCATATATCCGCTTCCGAAAAATCGTAGCCTGCGAAAAATCTGCTGAACATGTTTCCGATTGATATTATCGGAGCAAGCTGAAGCTTAAAATTATCATGTGTTGTCTTATCAAACACATACCTGACACTGCCGTATGCCGAGTCTGAAATAACAACCTTCACATTATCAGGCAGCTTCTCTCCCGATGCGGCAAGCACTGTCGATGCACCCATTGAATCTCCGAATAATATAATCTCGGCATCAGGCTCTCTTTCAAGTATCCAGTCTATCCACGCAAGGACATCCTTTCTTTCCAGCCAGCCCATACCGATGTATTTGCCACCGCTCTCTCCGCTTGCACGCTGGTCCGGAGCAAGTACATTGTAGCCCATATCATAAAAATGTGTAGCGAAACCGCAATACAGGATTTCCTTGTGAGTTCCTCTGTAGCCATGAAATGCAATAACCCATCTGCTGCTAAACTTATTCTCATACACAAAGCCTGTAAGCGGAGTATCGTCAAATGACGTAATTGTGACCTTCTTTTCTCCGACTTTCTCCATAAACTCCTTTATCCTCTTGTTCATGTCCTTAATATACCGGTTTCCGGACCTTTCAAGAATAAATGTATCAGTGTCGCCGCCATAAGCCTTCTTCATCGTGTACTTTCTTAAATATTTTCCGCCGCCGTTTTTAGCAACTCCAAAATGAAATATTCCTGCCCCGGCAGCCGCCGCTAATACACCTGCAGCAGTCACAAGCTTAGTAAGTGTTTTAATAATCTTCATATTATCAGCCACCCATTTCGTAAAATGATAAGCAAAATCTCACTCTTTTACTGTCTGAAAATCTTCTGCTAAAAATGAAATACAAATACTTCTGTGTGCAAATACAAACAATAAGCATGATTTATTTATACTTTTTTTATATCACAGGCAAAATATTTTTTCAATTAGAATCTGCCGGTTTAATCACGCTCATAGAGCATTTTCTTTAACGCCATCATCTCATCACGAAGCTTCGCCGCGCGCTCAAAATCAAGCTCTGCTGCCGCTTTGTTCATCTTCTTTGTAATCTCTCCAATCAGCTTGATAAGCTCCTTCTCGCTCATCGATTCAGGATCCTTCTTAAGCTTGCTACTCTTATCATCTTCTTCCGACTCCTTAGAAATGCTTATGAGGTCTCGTACTGCCTTCTTAATTGTGGTAGGCGTTATGCCGTGCTCCCGGTTGTACTGCTCCTGAATCTCTCTTCTTCGGTTTGTCTCGTCAATCGCATGCTTCATCGAATCAGTCATCATATCCGCATACATAATTACATGACCCTCGGCATTTCTCGCGGCACGTCCTATCGTCTGAATAAGCGAGGTCTCTGAGCGCAGGAAGCCCTCCTTGTCTGCGTCCAGTATCGCCACAAGGCTTATCTCAGGTATGTCAAGTCCCTCCCTTAAAAGATTGATTCCGACAAGCACATCGAACATGTCCATACGCATGTCCCTGATAATCTCGCTTCGCTCCAATGTATCAATGTCCGAATGTAGATACTTAACCCTCACGCCCGACTCGCGCATATAATCCGTCAGATCCTCAGCCATCTTCTTTGTAAGCGTGGTAACAAGCACCTTATTCTTCTTTGCCGTCTCCTTATTGACCTCTGAAATAAGGTCGTCAATCTGGCCGGCAACAGGGCGCACCTCTACCCTCGGGTCAAGCAGTCCTGTCGGTCTGATAATCTGCTCTGCCCTTAAAAGCTCATGGTCTGCCTCATAATCGGAAGGCGTCGCCGACACAAAAAGTATCTGGTCTATCTTGCTCTCAAACTCTCCGAAATTGAGCGGTCTGTTGTCAAGCGCTGACGGAAGCCTGAAGCCATACTCTACAAGCGTAGTCTTCCTTGAGCGGTCTCCGGCATACATGCCCCTCACCTGCGGCACGGTAATGTGCGACTCATCAATAATTATCAGGAAATCATCAGGGAAATAATCGATTAACGTAAACGGCGGAGCTCCTGCAGGCATGCCTGTCAAATGCCTTGAATAGTTCTCTATTCCTGAGCAGAAGCCGGTTTCCCTCATCATCTCTACGTCAAAATTGGTACGCTCCCATATTCGCTGTGCTTCAATAAGCTTGTCATTTTCCTTAAAATACTCGACCTGCTCCTTTAATTCAGCCTTTATCGTCTCTGCCGCCCTGTTTATCTGCTCCTTCGGCACTACATAATGCGAAGCCGGGAATATCGCCAGATGCTCAAGCCTGCACTTGACCGCACCCGTAAGCGGTTCAATCTCAGCGATTCTGTCAATCTCGTCCCCGAAAAATTCAATTCTATAAGCAGTGTCGTCCGAATACGCCGGAAACACCTCCAGCACATCTCCATGCACCCTGAAACAGCCTCTCTTAAAGTCCATGTCATTCCTCATATATTGAATCTCAATAAGCTTCGTAATAATCTCGTCCCTGTCACGTATCATGCCCGGTCTTAACGAGATAACCATGTTCTTGTAGTCAATAGGACTTCCCAGACCATAAATGCACGAAACCGATGAAATAATAATCACGTCATTTCTCTCGGAAAGCGCAGCCGTCGCCGAATGGCGCAGCTTGTCTATCTCATCATTTATCGACGAGTCCTTCTCAATATATGTGTCAGTGGACGGCACATACGCCTCCGGCTGATAATAATCATAGTATGAAACAAAATACTCTACCGCATTCTCCGGAAAGAACTCCTTAAACTCGCCATAAAGCTGGGCGGCAAGCGTCTTGTTGTGTGCAATAATAAGCGTCGGCTTATTCAGTTTTTCAATAATATTCGCCATGGTAAAGGTCTTTCCCGAGCCGGTAACGCCAAGCAGAGTCTGACACTGGTTTCCTTCCTTAAAGCCCTGAACAAGCCTGTCAATCGCCTGCGGCTGGTCTCCTGTAGGCTTGAAGTCTGAATGTAAAACAAAATGGTCCATGAGCGTGCCTCCCTTATCAATACTGACTCTATTATATCAGACTGTATATACAAAGTACAGTACTTTATCGAATGTTTGTTCTGTTTTTATTGTTTGCGAAATTAAAGCACCCACACCCTTGACAAATCAGCAAAATGATAATGGCATGACCTTATCGCCATGCCATTAAATCTTATAATTATTATCTGATATTTGTTACGCAAATATACTATGCCCTACAATTATGAAATTAATCGTCATAATCCTCTTCAAAGAAATCATCTTCATCATCATAAAATTCATCATCTAAATCTTCAAATTCCTCTGTATCTTCAGGTGCAAAAAAACGGTAAATTGCATATGCAATGCCTGCTATCGCAGCTACTACCCCAATAACTGCGAGCACCATAACGATTATATCACTGATGCCTATTTCATCCTTATCACGAAAAACCTTCTTAAGCTCATCTTTACATTTCATATCTGTGCGCCCTCCATATTTCATTATAGTTATATTAATAATATTTTACTATCAAATAACATAAAAGTCTACTCTATTCTTGAATTATTTCGTATTTGATATTATCGCTGTTACTATATTTATGGTTCTTAAAATACTCCTCAGCCTGCGACCCCTTATATACCGCTACAACAAAATCAGTAGCTTCTGAAACGCCAAAAAAAGCAAACTCTGAAATTTCATCTACGCTCCGTGGAATTTCAAGCCGTGATAAATTAGGACCAAAGGCTTCTTCTCCTATTTTTTTCACGCCATCAGGTATAACAAATGTGCCGGTCTTTCCGTAAGGACATATTTTTAACTCTGTCATCTTTTTATCATACAAAACACCATCCTGCGACATTAAAACCATATTATTATCAGCCACCATAATATCAGAAAATAATTGGCAGTCATAAAAAGCAGAAGAAGAAACCATCCAAACCTTTTCGGGAATAAAAATACTCGTTATACTGCTGCCTGTAAATGCGCATAGATTAATTTTAAGCAAACTTGATGGTAATACTATTTCAGTCAAATCGCTGCACTCTGCAAATGTGTATGCCTTAATCTCTGTTATCCCTTCCGGTATTTTAATTTTCGTTAATTTGTCGCATTTATTAAATGCGCGCTCACCAATATCATTTACACTTGACGGAATATTAATAGATGATAAAAAGCCACAATTTTCAAATGCACTGCTGCCTATACTTGTAAGGCCTTCCGGAAGCTTAACTTTTTCTAAAAGCGAATTTCCTAAAAAAGCTTCATCCTGTATTTGTTTAACGCCCTCCGGAATATCAACCTCGATAAATAAATATGGGCAGGATATCAAAGCAGTCATGTCTTTGTTGTATAATAATCCGCCCTTTGACGCAAAACTATCATTCATCTCATCTACGTTAACAGGCAACAACAGCAAACATCCTTCAAATGTATTTCTTTGCATTTTCGTAACACTTTTAGGTATTTTAATATCCTGTAAAGAAATACAATCCTCAAAAGCATATTCACCTATATATTCGACGCCTTCCGGAATATCAATATGCTTTAGTTTTTTGCATTTACTAAATGCCTGTCTGCCAATACTTTTTAACGTGGACGGAAGCTTAATGCTCTCCAGGCTTTCCCACGAATCAAACGCATTATCACCGATAGCGGTAATTCCTTCTTTAATTTTTAAAGAAGTTGCTTCAATGTCCTGCTTCCACCAGCGGTTCGTTTCGCCGGTATCCTTCAGCTCGCCTGTGCCGCTGACAGTAACGTAACCTTTAGAATTAATACTCCACTTCAGATTATCTCCACAGCTTCCTCTTTCAATCGGTATATAATCCAGCCATATAAATGCAGAAGCAATACCAATAATTATTAAAACAACAACAGCTATTTTTATCATTTTTTTCTTTTCCATAGTCTTCTCCTTCTGGTCCGTAAATTAGTCTCATGTTTATCTGTCAGTCAATCTTCTTAAGCTTTGCAAACGCCGCATACATATTCTTTACCCCGGCATTATCAAAATCAACAGTGACCTCAAAATCCTTCTTCTGCTCAACAATTGAAAGAACTGTGCCTTCTCCAAACTTCCTATGCTTTACCCTGTCATTCACCTCGTATTCAAGCTTATCAGCCTTTGCTGCGGCAAAGTCACTGCCACGCATAATACCTGACATCCTGTTCTTATTGTCAAAGTCCGGTCTGCCGTTATATTTGCTGGTGCTAAAGCCCTTGCCATAGCTTGAATATCCGGTGTTACTGCCATAGCCCGAGTTCCCTGCGCCACCTGCGCCATAGCCTAAGACTCCTGCGCCATAGCCTGCACTGCCATAGCCCGAACTGCCTGTGCCTGCGCTGAAGTAGCCGCTGTTGTAACCGCTGCTTGCATAGCCGCTGCTGTAGCCGCTGTTATAGCCTCCTGCCGAGCCCTTTCTTGACAGTCTGTTTGCGTAACTGTCTTCATCATAACTGCTGCCATAACCGCCGGATGAGCCTTTTTTCCTGCCGTAGTCTCTGCCCTCATAACCATCGTCATCATAATCAGAAGAAAATCTTTTGCTTCCCGTGCCATAGCCTGAGGAATATACCGAGCGTGTACGCTTTTCATCAAGCATTTCCTGCGGAATCTCCTCAACAAACCTTGAGACCTTGCTAAAGCGTGTCTCCCCATTGACCATTCGAAGCTTTGCGGCTGTAAGGGTAAGTTCCTTTTGTGCTCTGGTGATGCCGACATAGCAAAGCCTTCTCTCCTCCTCGATATCAGACGGGTCGCCCGAATTAATCGACATCATGCTTGGAAAAAGTCCGTCCTCCATGCCTGCAAGATATACTATCGGAAACTCAAGTCCCTTCGCCCCGTGAAGCGTCATGAGCACAACCTTCTCGTCCGAATCATCCATATTGTCAATGTCCGCAATAAGTGCAACCTCCTCTAAAAATCCGCTGAGTGTGGCGTCCTCATTCTTATTGCAGTAGTCTGCAGCCTTATTCCTAAGCTCTCCGATATTTTCAAGTCTTGTCTGCATCTCGACCTCGTCGCTGTTCTCGCGCAGGTCAGTAATATAGCCCGTCTTGTGCAACACATCTTCTATAAGGTCTGCAACGCTCTCTGTCTCGGCAAAAGCCTTAAACTGCGAAATCAGCTCCGTAAAAGCCTTGAACTTCTCTGCCGCCTTGCCAATGCCCGGCACATTCGACGCCCTCGTACACGCCTCATAAAAGCTGATTCTGTTAGCTTCGGCATATAAATCCACCTTTCCCTCGCTGGTAGCGCCTATGCCACGCTTTGGCACATTTATAATACGCTTCACCGACAAGTCATCAAGTCCGTTATCAATAGTCTTTAAATACGCCAGCATGTCCTTGATTTCCTTACGCTGATAGAAATTCACGCCGCCGATAAGCTGGTAAGGAACATTCATTTTAACACATTTTTCTTCTATAAGACGGGACTGGGCGTTCGTTCTGTAAAGCACCGCAAAATCGCTGTAATTGCTTCCATCCTGTACCCTTTCCTTAATCTCCCGGACAATATTTGAGGCTTCCTCCTCGGCAGAATCATACTGGCAGAACTTAACCTTAAGTCCCTCCTCATTCGCTGTCCAGAGCCGCTTACTCTTTCTGCCGTAGTTGTGCCTGATTACCTCATTTGCCGCATCCAGAATACTTGTCGTAGAGCGGTAATTCTGCTCAAGCTTGATAACCTTTGCCGACGGGTACACTCTCTCAAAGCCCAGAATATTCTCAATATCCGCGCCCCTGAATTTATATATAGACTGGTCGTCGTCGCCCACTACGTAAAGGTTCTTGTACTTGTCCGCGAGAATGCTCACAAGCTTAAACTGCGCGTAATTGGTGTCCTGATATTCGTCCACCAGTATGTACTTAAACCTCTCCTGATAATAGCTTCGCACTGCGCTGTCATTCTCCAGAAGCTCAATGGTCTTCACGATAATATCGTCAAAATCAAGCGCATTGTTCTGCTTTAGCTGCGACTGATAATACCTGTAGGCCTCTGCCTCCTTCATCTTACGATAATCCCCGGCTGCCCTTACCGCCGCCTCGTCAGGCGAAATAAGTCTGTCCTTGTATGATGAAATAGCAGCAAGCATCGCCTTGTCCTTGTACATCTTAGGGTCCATTTCCAGCTTCTTAAGCACCTGGCGCATAAGCGTCTTCTGGTCGTCAGTATCATATATCGAAAAATTCGTCGTGAAACCGAGTCCTTCTATGTATCTTCTTAAAATTCTCACGCACATCGAGTGAAATGTTGACACCCATATACTGTCGGCGCCGTCGCCTACGAGCTTATTCACTCTCTCACGCATCTCTGCAGCCGCCTTGTTTGTAAATGTAATCGCAAGGATATTCCAAGGCGCAACCTGCTTTTGCTCTATAAGATAGGCGATTCGGTGCGTAAGTGCCCTCGTCTTTCCCGAGCCTGCCCCCGCAAGAATAAGCACAGGACCTTCGGTAGTAAACACCGCCTCTTTTTGTTTATCATTCAATGTATCATATATACTCATAAATATCTCCAATCTGATTCCTTTAACGCTCAAATACACATAACGGACTATGTTAAATGCTTAGCTTTGTAAAAAATGCAGGCTTATCTGCACCATAAAATATTCACCTGTATTTTTACCTTGATATCATTTATTATAAACGATTAAGTTACAATAGTACAGAGAAAACATAAAAGTTGGCAGTAAAAAAAATGCACGAGAATGGTTTCATAAACAGGCCACAGCAGGATGCACGAAAATGACTTCATAATATTATAGCGGGCAACGCCCGGGGCAGCCTGTGGCTGCCCCGGACGTAAAAAGGGGCTGTCCTGCGGACAGCCCCTAAACACATGTGTTTATTTAATTAGATTAATTTACGTCCACAGTTTGGACAATAATTTGCTCCTGTAGTCTTTAAGCCACAGTTCGGACAGAAGTTTGGCATTGTGCCATCGCCAACATATGCTGCCTGAGCATTCTGAGCCTGATTTGCATTCGGATTAAGGTTCATCTGGTTAACCATCTGCTGACCCATAGCCATGCCCATCTGCATCTGCATCATGTCTGATGTGATGTTGCCGGCTGTACCGTTGCCATTTGTGCTGCTGTTTGAAATAGCATCAACCATAGCAACCTGCTGATATGTAGTCATATTGCCAATCATGCTCTGAGATGCAACCTTGTCAATCATCTGCTGAACTTCCTCAGGATATGATACGCTCTGGATTGTAAAGTTTGTAACTGTAATACCTAAAAGGCTTAACTCCATGTCAAGGTCTGTGCCGATACCCTTGCCGATATCATAAGCATTTGCCTGAAGATTGAACATATCCTTGCCTTCCTTGATAATCCACTTCATAAGGAGAGGATCGATTCTAGGAGCAATTCTTTCCTTGAGTTCATCAACAGTATACATCTTCTTTACGCCTGCGAGCTTCTCAATAAGAAGGTCATAATCCGATACCTTGCATGATAATGTACCATATGAACGAACCGGCAATCCGCCAGGAAGTCCTGCTGCAGGAATGTTGATGGAATTCTTTGTTCCCCACTTAATTAAAAACTCTTTTGTATTAACGAAAAGAACCTCTGCGCGGATTCCACTGTTAAAACCAAACTTAAATCCCTTAAGTGTTGAAAGGAAAGGTATAATCTGTGATTCGATATCGAATGAGCCTTCATCCCTGAAGATACCTTCTACCTTGCCGTTGTACATAAATACTGCATCCTGGCCCTTGCGGATAATAAGGCGGCTGCCCTTCTTTATCTCATCATTGTTCCACTTCCAGAAAATGATATCATCACGATATTCCTGCCACTCAACTACATTCGCTAACTGGTTATTAAAAAGTCCCATAATAGTCTCCTGTTTGATTTAATTACATTCCAAGCTCTGCCTTAAGTGCTGCAAGCTCATCCTCTACAACTGCTGTTGTAGCGTCATCATACTTCTTCATAGTATCCTTAATATCAGCGCTCTCTGCTGTCTTGTTAAGCTCTGCCATAGCGTTTGCCTCATCAAGCATCTTGTTAGCCTTCTGCTCCATTCTGTCGAATGCTGCAAGGTTTGACTCTGCCTTTGAAGCTGATGCTCCAACTGAAGATGTCATGCTGTTGATCTTCTCCTGAGCCTTTGCAAGCTTAACCTTAGCCTTGATAGCGTCCTTTCTTGCGTTGAGCTCTGAGATGTCGCCTGTAAGCTTGTCATACATCTGTCTCATCTTATCAGCATTTGCCTGCTGGATGTCGTATGCCTGCTGAAGAGTTGTGAGCTTCTCTGTAAGCTTAGCCTTCTGTGCAAGGAATTCCTTAGCATCCTCATCATTGCCTGCTGCAACAGCCTTCTTAGCGTATGACTGCATCTTGTCAATCTCTACCTGGCAGTTAACAACTTCTCTTCTTGCACCCTCTGCGTCAGCCATAACAGCAGCTGTCTCAGCCTTAACCTTGCCAAGATCGCTCTCAAGGTCTCTTAAGTACTGATCAATCATCTTCTCTGGATCCTCTGCCTTATCAATTAACGCATTGATATTTGCTGACATGATGTCTTTAAATCTTTTAATAATTCCCATTTTACAATTCCTCCTGTAAAGTTCGTTTTTCTTTATTATACTATGTATTTTTCTAGTTGTCAAAATAAAGTCTGTATATTTTGCATTTTTATTTTATTTTTTAGCGCACTTTATAAGATTCTAATGTATTTTCCGCTAAACTTTACGGTGTTTTTTTATTTTCGGGAAAAATAATATTAAATAATCTATGGTATTAAACCTTGATATCTAGTATTCAATACTATATAATTATGGTATAATTATTATGTTAAAAGCTTTTGATTCAGTATCAATATTTATAATATCATCTGAGGTATATATGAAATCGAACGAAGAAATTTTTAATGACATAAAAAAGCAGCTGTCATCCATGGAGCTTGTCAGGGCTGATTTAATTCCTAACATAGACCTGTATATGGACCAGGTTACTACGTTTATTGATAAGCATTTATTTTCTCCTGACAGGGAAGACGGAGAGCATATAATCACTAAAACCATGATAAATAATTATGCCAAGAGCGAGCTTATTCCGCCCCCGATAAAGAAGAAGTACTCAAAAGACCATATTATTATGCTTATTTTAATTCATTACCTGAAGAATTTCTTAAGCATCGGCGAGATAAATGCTCTTCTCGGCCCTATCAAGGACAATTATCTGTCAGGCAGAGGAGACATAGACCTTGAGTATATATACAACGAGATTATCAGTGAACAAAAATCTCAGCACACTGAGTTGATGGACGTTTTGGACAGGAAATTTGAGGCTTCCACGCATGCCTTTGCAGATGCTCCGGATGATAAGTCCAAGCTTCTCCAGATGTTTTCGTTTATCTGTTCATTAAGCTTTGATATATATATGCAGAAATATATGCTTGAATTACTGATAGATGAGCTGGATAATCAGTATAATTCACCGGCCTCGCCGGAAAAGCAGACGAAAAAGGATAAGAAAGACAAGAAGGACAGGAAAGAATAGGCCTTTAGAAAAGGCTGCAGCAATATCTGCTTAAGCATCACAGATATTACTGCAGCTTTATATTTTGTCACAGTGCATGCAGCAGACATAAAATCAATCCTTCTCCTCAAGTCGCTCAAACACCATATCATATCCGTCGTTTCCATAATTAAGAGAGCGGTTTACCCTGCTTATAGTGGCAGTCGAAGCACCTGTTTTCTCCGCAATTTCAAGGTAAGTATTCTTATTTCTTAGCATTCTTGCGACCTCATATCTCTGCGATATCGACAGCACTTCATTCACGGTACACACATCCTCAAAAAATGTATAGCACTCCTCAACATTTTTAAGCGTAAGTATAGCCTCAAATAAATGGTCTACCGCCTCTGTTTTTAACTTCTTGTTCATCTGCAATACCTCCCAAACAATCAAATATACATAAATCAAATTTATTCACGCTTTAAAATTTTAACACACTCACATTTTAACACATTAAAGTCTTATAGTCCACATCTTTTTTTGAGTTTATGTATTTTTGCGAACAGTAGATATTTTGTCCGGATTTGCGGATTTGCGGATTTACATGATCATTCTATGTTTTGTCCGGGTTTGTGCATTTGTACGAGTAGCAAACATTTTGTTCTAATGCAAACAATCAATTACATTGCAGAATGTTAATGAGCTGTGCCCTCTGAACAAGTCTCTTACTGCGAACCGGGCGGTGGAGAAGCTCCGCCGCCCGGTCACAATACATATCAACTATATTTAAGAAAGAATAAGATTGATTTTAATTTAGTTAACTCTTCTTCTGTATGTAAAAGCTGCTCCTAAAATAACTGCAGCCATTGCCATAAGAACAAGCCATAATGCAGTATTTGCTGTGTCACCTGTGTCAACTGTACCAGAATCAGCAGCTGATGTTGCCTCCTCTGAAGATGCTTCTGTAGGCTCTTCTGTCTCTGGTTCTTCTGTCTCAGGCTCCTCTGTCTCAGGCTCTTCAATGTTTGCATTTAATACATAATTGTTGTAACCCTCGAGAGCAAGCTCAATCTTATATGTGCCGGTCTCTGCGAAGTATGCACCCGGAAGAGTGATTATGCCATCCTCTGATACCATATCCTTAAGCTCTGCTGCATCAAGAGGAAGCTCATTAATCATGATAACTGCCTTGCCGCCACTGAGTGCTGCATCAACAAATGCTGCTGCCCAGTCATTATCTGCAAGCTCGATTACAACATCATTGCCTGCTGTAGGGTCTTCCTTAAGAACTGCTGAACCATCCTCAGGGTCTCCTGCGCCGCTTTCAACATTTGCCTTAAGTGAAAGGTTTCTGAAATAAAGCTTTGCTGTATTCTCACAATCTGATAATAAGAACTTCATAAACATTGGATTTCCACCTGTTGTAAGGTTTGAAGTAAATGTATATGTATATGTGTTCCAATCAGGAGTTGTACTGAAGTTTACAGTATCCCATGCCATAGCCCATGAATTATCTTCCTGAATACCAACTATGTATGTATTATCCACATCAGACTTAGCATCAAATGTGAATGTATATGTAACGCCCTCTACTATATCAACCTCATGTAAGAACATTGACTGATAGTTGTTTGTATCCTTCCATGTATCTACTGAATAAACTCCGTCAGCATCTGCTACTGCAGGCTCATTTGCTGCTGTATGGTAGTTAATATACCAATCTGATGAATCTGAAGGAATCGGCTCAGTATTTACTGATGAATAATCAATGCTTGCATTATTCTTTGTAAGTGCAAGAAGCTTTACATTATCAAGCAGGATGCTTGTTCCGTCTTCAAATGTAAATGTAATAAGTGAATCATTATCATTAACATCCTTTGGCATTGCAAAGATTGATTCAAATGTCTTTACAGTACCTTCTGCCGAGCACTCAATTGTCTCCTCTGAATAAACTGTACTTCCATTTGCATTTGAAACAGTTATCTTTACAGGAACTGCCTCGTCTGAATATGTATGAACATCAAACTTCAGGCTGTACTGATCTGACTGCTTAAGTGCAATTCCACCCTGTGATAACGTACCTTCGCCGCCGCTTACAGAAATAGCCGCTCTACGTGCATAATTTTGCTTTACGTTCTTGTCCATAGCGAACTGATCGCCATTTCCAAGCTCATATAATACATATGAAGGAACGCTTATTAATGTATTGTTGTTGTAATTCCAGAACTGTAATCTTCCTGCACCTTCATCAAATGTTCCGTTCCAGATAAGATTACCATCGCCAAGAGCTGACTTCTTAACCTCTTCCTCTTCTGCATCTGCTGAAACAATCTCAACATTTACATTACCAATGCATACATTTGCTGTACCTGCCGCACCGAGGTTGAATTCAAGTCTTGCTGTAGGGTCACTGTCGTTACCCATTGTAAATGTGAATGAATATGAATCAGGTTCTGTGCCGATTGACTTTGTCTCGGCAGCATATCCTGCCCATCCGTTATCAGCGTCACCGCTCGGATGAATTGTAATATTTCTTGCTGCATCTGCATAAGCATCAAATGATACCTTATATGTGTAGCCCTTAATAAACGGCATATGCTTAATAAGCTGAATAGCGTATGCCTGATTACCTGCTGATGCAATATCAACTGCTGCATATGTTGTGTCGCCGTTTACAACCTTATCTACTGTTGCAGCACCGCCGAAATCGCCTACATAGAACTGCCAGTCTGAATCCTCAGGATCTACGGTATCAACTGTCTTTAATGTACCGAAATCATCATCACCTGCGAAATCATAACCCTCAACCGAATCAACGCCTGCTGCGTCAAGTATAGGCTGAACATACTGTTCGAATGCTGTTGAATCTCCGCCGCTGCCGCCCGGCTTAACATTTGAATCGTCATATCCGTCCTTTGACTGATATACACGAACATAATCAACGCTCATCTTTGTATTGCCGTCGCCGCTGAAATCGCCAATTGCAGGATCGCCTGCACCAAAGGTTCCGCCTACAGCAACATTAAGTAAAATATAGAACGGTACATCAAATGGAGCACCGAATGTAAAGTCGTCTGCTGCATTCCTGCCGATACTGTTCCATGTATCTGCTGAATATAATAACTGGTCATCATAGTACCATGTAAGCTTACCAGGCTCCCACTCTAATGCATAAAGATGATATGCATTAACATTTGTTTCATTCTTGTCAAACTTAAATGTCTTGCCCTTGTATAAGTTGTTCGGCCAGTTGGCTCCGTAATGAAGCGTACCACATGCTTCATAAGGTCTGTTGCCCCAGCCTTCCATAATATCAATTTCACCTGAAGCAGCCCAGCCGCCGTAGATGTCATAATTGTCAGGAAGCATCCAGAATGCCGGCCAGCAGCCGCTCTCTATAGGAAGGCTCATATATGCCTCAACTCTTCCGTACTTAACCGAGAAGAGATTCTCTGTATCAGATACTGTACGGATACGTCCTGATGTATAGTTAAATGTACCCTCCTTAGGGTCTGTAGTTGTTTCCTGCTTAGCTGTAATAACAAGCTTGCCATCCTCAACCTTTACATTGTCTTCCTTGTCTGTGTAATACTCCATCTCCTGATTACCCCAGCCCGGGTTGTTAGAAGCTGTAGCACCATTACCTATCTGATATGACCACTTTGTTGTATCAAGAGCAGTACCATCAAACTCATCATTCCATACAAGGTCCCAGCCGTCTGCATCCATCTGCTCGATGCTTCTTGCATTCTCATAATCCTTAGGATCTTCAAGTACAGGAGGCTCAACCGGTGCCTCGCCGCCAACCTCTGTAAGACTTAAATCACTGATAACAAGAGTAGGTGTTGAACCTGCAACGTCACCTGCAACCCATCCCATTGCAAACAGGAAATTTGCTGTGAAGCCGTTATCATCAGGTCCGATATTATAAGTATATGTAGTCTTTCCTGCAGGAACCGAAATATCCTGATCAAGGAAGCTTTCATGTCCGTCAAACTTAACCTTCATGCCCTTTGGAGCATCAGCGTCAACCGTAAATGTAAGCTTGTATGTCTTTCCAGGCTCAATTGTTACATTGTGCTGTGTAATCTGAAGTCCCCAGATTGCATCAAAAAACTCCCAGCCAACATTTGAATAAGCAACCGTCATAGTGCCATCGCTGTTACCTGTAACTGTTGCTGCAACGCCTGACCAGTCAGTTCCGACATAGCCGGTCCACTCTGAATCATCACTTGCTGTTACATCTGTAAATGCTGTATCACGAAGTACGTTCGGAATCTCCGGAACAATCTCTGTAATGCTTAAATCACTAATTGTTATTGTAGGTGTTGAACCTGCAGCATCACCTGCAACCCATCCCATTGCGAACAGGAAGTTATCTGTAAATGTTGCGTCAATCGCATTAAGATCAATTTCGTAATCTGTTATTCCCGGCTGGATTGAAAAATCATAATCGAGAACTGACTCATGACCATTAATCTTAACCTTTGCACCCTTTGCGCCGTCAGCATCTACCGTGAATCTGAGCCTGTAGTTCTTGCCCTCTTCAAAGGTAACACCATGCTGTGTAATCTGGAGTCCCCAGATTGCATCGTAGAATTCCCATCCAACGTTCGAGTAAGCAATTGTCATCGAACCGTCGCCGTTGCCTGTAACTGCTGCATCAACGCCCGACCAGTCAGTTCCGACATACGCTGTCCACTCCGAATCATCACTTGCAGTTACATCCGAAAAGTCTGTGCCTGTCAGGATGTTTCCAGCTGCCAATGCCTTTTTAGGTGCATTGCCTACAAATCCCGAAACGAGTGACAAAACCATAGCCAGTACCATAACAATAGCTAATGGTCTTCTCATTGATTTTCTCATCTTCATCATCAAATTCTCCTCCTTGTTTTTTAGTAAAAATGCTATTTGATATTTATTATTATACATTATTCTTTTGTATAAAGTAAAGTATAATCTTCAAATTTACGGACTAAATCTTGTACAACATTTCCATAATCAAATTAGTAAACTTATACGATTAAGATGTGGAGTTTTTCAGTATAAATCTAATTTTAAATCATATTTTGTGTAAATTGTACAAAAAGATAACGTTTTACTGTGCATAACTCCTTAACTGACCTGTTTATGTTAAGGATATAACGTTTTATTAATTATAATAACTATATTTAAATTCATATATTCTTATAAAAAAGGACCGCCGCACTCCTTGCAGCAGTCCCTTCAAATACATTATATTTTTAATCCTCTTTAAGAGTATAGGTTCTTATTAGTCTGTCCTCCGTCTCCCATGAAAACAGACAGTCTGTAAATTTCTTTAGAATATCATAGCCCTTGTCAGGAAGCATGAAATCATAATCCACGCTGCAGCTTTCATACCTGCTGCCGCCTGATGCGCTGTCATCAAAAGCCATGTAGATTCTTTTTGTTGCAGCGTCCAGAGCAAAGTAATCACTTCGCGGAAGCCTCTCCCACGCCGAAAGATTGTACTCGTCAATAATCGTTCTAAGCTTATCAAGCGCATCCTCATCCGCTCTGTATTCCTTCACCTCAATCGGAATATCATGCGAAGGACTGTACTGTGTCTTAAGAATCAGCGAACCATCCTCCTGCCTTTTAAGCTCTGCGCTGTCCACATTTCCATTCATATCGCCGCTGTTTGAATAGCCGCATGACAAAAGCTCTCCATGCTCTGTCTTCTCACCCAGCAGCTTATTAAGCTCCTTTTCATACTTTGCCTTTGTACGCCTGTACTCGATATCATCACGGTTCATACGATAATACAGCACCCCAAATACCACTGCTGCCGCCAAAAGCAGTACAGCAATAATTACAGCAATCAATATCTTCGTCTTCATATTTACAGCCTCCATTCCTGCGCCGCGTTCGCGGCGCAGGGTATTTGTAGTAATTGCAGCTAATGCCGGCATTATACATACGCATAAGCCGGCATTATATTGATTTATTTTATAGCGTCAAGTGCCTGCTTAATATCCGCAATTATATCGTCAACATTTTCAATGCCGACAGAGAATCTGATAAGGTCAGGCTGTACTCCTGCCGCAAGGAGCTGCTCGTCAGTAAGCTGGCGGTGAGTATGACTTGCAGGATGAAGCACGCTGGTTCTTGCATCAGCAACATGAGTTACTATACATGCAAGCTTAAGGCTGTCCATAAACTTTATAGCCTTCTCTCTTCCACCCTTAACCGCAAATGTTACAACGCCGCATGAGCCCTTTGGCAGATACTTCTTTGCAAGCTCATGATATTTGTCATTCTCAAGACCCGGATAATTAATCCAGCTTATCTGCTCATTTGCTGCCAAAAACTCTGCAACCTTCTGTGCATTCTCGCAGTGACGCTGCACTCTTAAATGCAGTGTCTCAAGGCCGAGGTTAAGTAAAAATGCATTCTGAGGCGACTGGATTGAGCCTAAATCCCTCATAATCTGCGCAGTTGCCTTTGTAATGTACGCACCCTTGCCAAATGCCTTCGCATATACAAGTCCGTGATATGACTCGTCAGGAGTTGTAAGTCCCGGGAACTTGTCGGCATGTGCCATCCAGTCAAAGTTTCCGCTGTCAACGATACATCCGCCCACGCTCGTAGCATGTCCGTCCATGTACTTTGTAGTAGAATGGATAACGATATCAGCACCGAACTCAAACGGCCTGCAGTTAATAGGTGTTGCAAAGGTATTGTCCACGATAAGTGGAATACCGTGTGAATGTGCAACATTTGCAAACTTTTCAATATCCAGGACTACAAGTGAAGGGTTTGAAATTGTCTCGCCGAAAATAGCCTTAGTGTTCGGTCTTATCTGCGCACTGATTTCCTCTGCCGTAGCGTCCGGGTCAACAAGCGTAACATCAATGCCCATCTTCTTCATTGTAACAGTGAACAGATTTGAGGTTCCGCCGTAAATGGTCGATGCGCTGATAATATGGCCGCCCGCCTCACAGATATTCAGCACTGAGTAAAATGATGCCGCCTGTCCCGAGGAAGTAAGCATTGCAGCAACGCCGCCCTCCAAATCACAAATCTTCTGTGCAACACAGTCATTCGTCGGATTCTGCAGTCTTGTATAGAAATATCCCGAATCCTCAAGGTCAAAAAGTCTTGCCATCTGCTCGCTGGTCTCATACTTAAATGTAGTGCTCTGGTAAATAGGAAGCACTCTCGGCTCGCCCTTCTTCGGCTGCCAGCCGCCCTGCACGCAAATGGTCTCTAAATTATTCTTCATCATAGTTTCCTCCCATAAAAATTCATATTAAAAACGGAACCGACCGTCTGATTGCGGTAAAATTCCATGATAATATCAGATGTCTTTACGACGCTCTCATCCATCAGCCTCTTTAGCTCTTTGTCAGAATACTCCGTGTCATAGCCCTTCCCCGGACATATCATATGAGGATATACAAGCTTATGCGCAAAATGCTTATCAGCCCTCATAAGCTTAATTCTCCACCGGTTTTGTTCCTTGCACGTCAGAAAATGCTTTGCTGCACGCATACTTACAACAGCCTCTCTTACCTGCAGCCGGCTGATGCCCGGATAAACCCTGCTTATATGAAGCGGCATATCCTCGTCATATGGCAGCACCCTTCTCAAATCATAGGTATAAGGGTCAATGCCATCCGCCGCCATGAGGCTTATTTCAAGCTCTGTCTCCAGTGATATGTGGTCAATGCCCGTCCTGCCTATCTCCTCATCCACAAACGGATGGCAGGCTGTATCAAGCATGTAATGGCAAATAAACCCCAGCACATATGCGCACTCAGGCGAATCCTTGCCATATCTTTTGACCATTCCGGCTAAATGTCCGATAAACCCACACGCTTCCTCCTGATGTATCTTCAACCCGGTTTTAACCACACTGTTCGGATAAAACGGTCTGTAAAAGAACAAAATATCCGGTCCCTGAAGTCCGAGCATATAATATCTTTTGTACCTTTTTACAGTCTCCCTGCATTCTCCCGAAAGCAGCTTAAAAACCTTCTTTCCAAAAGAAGCATGCGCATAAACAGCGGGCATAATCACTACCTCCTCACGCCGGCAGTCACTCTGTCAAAATCGTCCTATCAGTCACCAAAATAATTCATAATAGCCCTGATAATCATTATAATAATAACAATCCAGAAGATAAGCGAACCTCCGCCGCCCTTACTCTTCTTCTTCGCATGCGGGTCAACATTCGGCACACCATAGTCACTGTCCTTATGTCCGCCGCAATCTCCGAAATCAGTCTCCGGACTTATTCTTCCCGTGTATGTAGTTCTCGAATAATTATTTGAATTGACACTCCTTGCCGCCTGCGAACTCGCATAGCCGCCAATACTGCTCGAAACTCCCGAAACATTCCTGTTCAACACATAATTTCCGGAATCCTCATTCGGCAAATATCCCCCCTTATATACAACAGGCTTCTTAATCGTCTTCTTACATGATGGGCAAAAACCTCTCGCTACCAGCTCATGGTCACAAATCGGGCACAAATATCTAACCTTATCCATAGCATCTCCTCCACACAACAAGATTAATCATAAGCATACATCTCTTTTTATTATATCGCTTAAAATGATAGTTCTCAATAGGAAAAATAAAATCACTCCACTATCAGGCTTTCCGTTTTATTTGCACAGTCTTTAACGAACCTCTGATATTCTATTCCTTTATGCTTTTTATAACGTCAGCCAGACTTTTGTTATTTTCCCTTGCGAGCCTCAAAACGTCCTCATACTCCGGCTTTTCCTTAACCACACCATAACCCTCGCCGCGCTTTATGCTGACCCTGCCGTAAGGCGTATCCTTCTCATAAAAGCTTCTGTCAAGTATATAACGCCTGCAGTCTGTCCGCCTTACCCCGAATGTAGACGTATATTCGAGCATGCACGCCGCAAGCCTGTCTGCATCATTTCTCTTACACAGAACAGTAAGCATATTGCCCGGTCTGCTCTTCTTCATGTAAATCGGCACAAAGCTTACATCCAGCGCACCGCACTGTCTCAGCCTTTCAGCTGCATACCCTAACGCTTCTCCGCTCATATCATCTATGTTGCACGAAAGCTCGGATATCTCGTCCGCGTATGCACTGTCATACATACCATCCTTGTCGCCTGAAGTCTCCGGCCTGCGGTCTGCGTATGCGCTGTCATAACCATCCTTGTCACCGCAAGCCCCTGGCTTACAATCTGCGTATGCACCGGTGCCTGTATTTCGTGTCATAAATTTTTCAAATGTATTTCCAATGACAGCCCTCACACAGTTTGCCTGCTCAAAATCCTTTGTTCCCATGCCATAGCCAATATTTTCAATAGTCATCACAGGCATGTTTCCATACTCATCTGCGAAATATTTAACGAGCGCAGCGCCTGTAGGCGTACACATCTCGCCCCTGTAGGCGCCGGCATATACCGGTATTCCCTGTAGTATTAGTGCTGTCGCCGGCGCCGGCACCGGAAGAATTCCATGCGCACAGCGCACCTGTCCAAAGCCTGTATTCACGGCAGACGCAATCACCTTATCCGGAGAAAGCTCCTCCATAAGCATACACACCGACACCACATCAACAATAGCGTCCAGCTTTCCAACCTCATGGAAATGCACCTCAGCCACGCTCTTTCCGTGCACCCTGCTTTCAGCATCCGCAATAATATCATACACTGCACATGCATCATGCTTTACCTTATCACTGACATCCAGCGAATTAATAATACCATGCACCTCAGAAAGCGAGGCATGATAATGCTCGTGTGTGTGCTCGTGACCATGCTCATGATTATGTCCTTCATGGGTATGCTCATGGCTATGCTCATGATTATGTCCTTCATAAGTATGCTCGTGCACATGCTCGTGGCTATGTTCATGATTATGTCCTTCATGGGTATGTTCATGTATTTCGTGTGTATGCCCGTGATGTGCTCCACAGTCCTTATCGTGCGTATGCTCATGGCTGTGTTTTTCATGCGCATGCTCATAATGCACGTCCACGCTCTGTTCCTCTTCACCATTTATATAAACATGCATATGCGTACCTGTTATACCACATTTAACGCTGCTTTCAGCCTCAACCACCACGCCCGGCAGCTTAAAGGCACTTACCCTTTTAACAAATGCCTCCTTGTCACTGACAAGCTCCAGGAGCGCAGCCGTCAGCATATCCCCTGCCGCACCCATACTTAAATCAAAATATAATATCTTCACAATCAACACCCTTTCATCTAGTAAATTAATTATAATGTATCTGTTCTCTCACCCTGTTTATCACACCTGTTTCAAATGGAGCAAAACCTCCCGGCAGCTACACATCCTTCATCCGGTTTATCATGCTTGCCGAATACGCCGCGCCGAAGCCATTATCAATATTCACAACCGAAACTCCGCTTGCGCACGAATTAAGCATAGACAAAAGCGCCGAAATACCGCCGAAGCTTGCGCCGTAGCCCACGCTTGTCGGCACCGCAATAACCGGACAGTCCGTAAGTCCTCCAATAACGCTTGCAAGCGCGCCCTCCATGCCGGCGACTGCAATAATAACTCTCGCCTGCATTAGCACGTCCGTCTGTGCAAGCAGCCTGTGAATGCCCGCAACGCCCACATCATACATCCTATAGACCCTGTTGCCCAGCGTCTCAGCGGTAATCGCAGCCTCCTCACACACCGGCAAATCACTCGTTCCACCTGAAGCAATCACAATCAGCCCCTTAAGCTCCTTGTCATTATTCTTATTCACCACTCCTGTCCGGCTGATTTCGCTGTAATCAAACGAAATGTCCTTCGGAAGCATTTCCCTCAAATAGTCTGCCGACTCCCTGCAAATCCTCGTAATCAGAATGTCCTTCGCCCCGTGCTCAAGCATATTCATGGTAATGCCGTGTATCTGCTCCTTAGTCTTTCTAAGTCCGAAAATGACCTCCTGCACGCCCTGCCGCACGCCTCTGTGATAATCCACCTTCGCATAGCCCAAATCCTCAAACGGCTTCATTTTAAGGCGCAGCAGCGCCTCATCAACTGATAAATTCTCCGATTTAACAGCATTCAGTATATCTCTGAGTTCGTATTCATTCATGTCAAATCAACCTCGTATAAAACATTTATATCGTATGGCGTTACAATCCCGAAATGCTGTAGCGCATAACCCAAATCATTCGCCAGATGCTCAAATTTAACCTTCTTCGACGAACGTATATTATCAAAATCAAACCTGTCAGACACATTTATATTGAAGCTCCACCCGTCGCCGCTTCTTGCGCCGTCAATATTATAAATGATATGCTGCAGCGCATAATACATATCCGACCTAAGAAATCTTGATGGCTTAAGCTCCACCACGCCTCTTTTGCCAAACGTATCGCCCTTCGCATTCTGCACAAGCCTCCTAAGTAAATCATCCATCGCCTCCGACGCCTTAAGCTTCTTAATCATTCGTTCCTCAAGCTTTGGCGTCGCTTGTCTGCCGCCGCCCCAAATCGCATGATTAAACATAGCACGGGTCAAATCAAATCTTATTACAAGCAAAAATATATTTCCAAAGGCGCTAATTAACACTTTAAAAAAGCCTCGTACAAGCGAAGCAGGGGTAAATCTCTTCATGTCAGTATCCTCTTTTGTCATCCGTAACAAATGTATATAGGTATATTTTATTATTTTATGGGGGAAAATGCAATGGATAATTACTTTGGTTATAGAAAAGAAAGCACAAAAAGTCTGCCGGCAAATACCGACAGACTAAAAACAAATACAAAATCAATTTAATTCTGCAAAACAAGAAAACTCATATATATTAACATGAATCGGGTTTACCATAAACCTCACAGAATATCTTCTTTAGGATATATATACCACTCATTGTCAATTTTAGTTATATATAATTTAGATTCAATAATTTCAGGTTTGTCTTTAAAATGCAACAATATTTCTATATTAACAAGTTTAGCTTCAGTTATATCTACTATATTGATATCTATCTCTTCTTCAAGATTATCAAATGCTCTATTTAACGATTCAACTTGACTACTAGAGCAATCCTTAATATCTACAATTTTATATGTAATTTCAAAATTAACTCCTTGCTGTTCAGCAATTTTTTTAGCATATCCCCATATACTTTCAATTTCTTTATTGGTTTTTTTAATCATTGCTGCTTTACTCATATTAGATTTATTACATATAGCATTAAACATATCTTCTGTATATATTACTTCAAACATTTTTTCTGCATCAGCATCTATACAAGCTTCCATATATTTATCAACCATTTTTTCATAAAGTGCATTTTCCAGTTCGCTATTTCCTGGTAGCACATTCAACGCATCATTTAATATGTATTTTGCAGATTCATAATCTTTTTTTGCATTACATTCCTCAACTTTTTTTAAAATATTCGTTACATATGCTGTATTAACTTCGTCTAGGAAACTCTCTAAATCCGCACTATCATAAAAATGAATGTCTGATATTTCATCATCTATCATTTTTCTTGCATAGGTGTAATTACCATTATCAATATGATTAATCATTTGGTCTATAATTTTTTCAGAATATGTATCTAATGCCGTTTTCATTCCCACTTTTGCATCTTCAAAATCATTATCTAATTCCAAAACTTCATTATAATCTTTTATAGCTTCCTTATAGGCTCCTAAAGCAATATTAGTTTCTGCTAAAAACATATTTCTTTCAATCTGTTCTATCACTTCTATTTTATCATATGATTTTTCCAAATATGACGATATGTTATCCGATTTAAATAAAGAAATTCTATCTATTTCATCTTTTATTTCTTTTACAGATTTTTCACCACTATCATATTCAGTCCATATTTTTTCCGTATAATTTGTTAATAAATTTTCTGTCTCTTGAGAGATTTCTTTTTTATTTAACTTTTCCTTATATATTGTATATGCTTTATCTAAATCACCATCCTTTAATGCATTATTCATTCGCACTTCAGGTCTAAACATATATAAAGCAACCCCTCCACATATAAATAAAGCAGCTGCCAACATTGAAAATATAGCAATAACTTTCTTTATTCTTTTTTTATCATACGTGTTGCTTTCAGATACACTTGATTTTTTAGTGATAACATCTTCTCTCTTCAAATCTTTTGACGTTGTTTCTTTTGACATTGCTTCGCAACCACAAAAAACGCAGAATTTTGTATCGTCTTTTATCTCTTTCCCACATCTCGTACAGTACATTTTTGATCCTCCGTTTTCTCATAATAATAAAAGCCTTATGCAATTAAAAGTATTTAAATTGCTAATACTTAATTTTTTTTATGTGTTTTCTTTTATTTTAGAGTTTATAACTCTAAAAGTCAATATGCTTTTTTATTTTTTTTATACTATCGTTATGAGGTGATTGTATGAATTATAATGAAAGAATAAGAGAACTCAGGGAAGATTCTTTTTTAACACAACAAAAAATTGCTGATTTACTTCACATTGGACAACGCACATACTGTGATTATGAGAGCGGAAAAACAAGAATACCTGTGGATAGTTTAATCATTCTCGCCAAATATTATAATGTATCTCTTGATTTTATTACAGGAGTTAGTAACATTAAAAATCCTTTTCCCGCCAAATAAGATTATATATACTGCAATACTTAATTAAATTATGAATGATATTTTTCGCCAACGACTGTTATTCTTACAACAATCAAGTATTCTTATTGAGACATAACTTTATTCATATTCAAAACAAAAAGAAATGTACATAAAAGCTCTCCCAATAGCCCCTGGAAGGGGCTTGGGAGAGCTGGAGTGGGTGAGTTAGTATTTTAGTTATTCTAGTGTTGGCAGATAAGTATCAGTAACAGATGCATCATCATCAATATTTATTCCCGTGAACATATTTTTATCATCCGTCACATTCACGCTATTCACAAAAGGAGCATTTTCTGCAAATTCTATTTCTTCTGCATAGGCCTCATCATTCAAATCCAACATATTGTATTGTGAATTCTCGCCAAAAGAATCAGGATTTGCCTTATATTCCTCAATTAAATTATTTTGTAATTCTTCAAATTTCTCTGCTTTGCCACTATATTCCGGCCAAATAGTATCTATTGCTTTTTGAGCACTTGGAATAATAGTTTTTAGTATTGTTACCAATTTTTCCTCTACATCTTCCACGTCTTTATCTACAAGCCAATCATTCAGATTTTCAAACTGTCTTTCTACCTTTTCTCTCATATCACCCAATGCAGGTATGTTCTCAAATAAATTATCTATTATTTCTTCTTTAACTAGGTCTGAAATCATATTCGAAGTCTTATTGATAAGCAAATCCTTAATAAATATGAAGCTTTGCATAGATGCTAAATAATCCGGATCCTCACATATTTGCTCTAACATTGAAAAGCCTTCGTATCCACATATCTCACATTTTGATATGCATACTGTATATACATCAGAACCATCGAATACGTCATAATAATGCTTTTCTATTACACACTCTTCAACTTCAACCGCTAAATTACATAAATTACATTTCTTTATATGACAATATCCCATGCCATCTGATTTAAATTTGCTTTCTTTACGATGCCCATTTAATAAACAATAATCAGATATGTCAACACTTCCTTCCATTTCTGAAAGTTTTGTATTACATGATGAGCAATAAACACCTTCAATCTCTTTTGTAGTAACATTAACTTTAGTATAAGGTGTATGATTTCCTGTTGCCTTAAGCACAATTTCCTGTAAACAACGAGAACATCTTCTCAGTCCATCTTTATTGCAGGTTGCGGAACGAATTGTCTTATAATCATGTCCTCCGTTTGTCAGCTTTACTCGAGACAATTCCATGTTACATGATTTACAATATATAATTTTCTCACCATCACGCATACATGTTGCCTCGGTTTCTACCGCTTCACCTGGAAAATGATTTCCTGTTGCGTATAATACCATTTCTTTATTGCAATACTTACATTGTTTTAAACCGTCAGTGCCACATGTTTGCAGTCTTTTTACTTCATATGTATGTGCACCTGTTGTCTTTTCAGTAATGGTCTCGAATACTCTTCCACAATCCTTGCAATAAATCTCTCTTAATCCATCACTTTGACATGTCGGTTCTGTTGTTACTTTCGAATCAATATTATGAGTTCCTGTTGACTTGATTACCGTAGATGAAAATACTCTTCCACAGTCCTTGCAATAAACCTCTCTTAATCCATCACTTTGACATGTCGGTTCTGTTGTTACTCTTGTTGCAATATCATGATAATCCTCAACTTCTGTAAATGTTTCATTGTATCCCGATGCATATTTTAAATCTTCATCCGACAACAACTCATCATCATCCATCAAGCGGAAAGGATACGTATAACTAGCTGTTGCAGCATTATCCTTATAACTACTATATTTTGGATCCTCTAAATCCCATAGCGTAAACTGTCCAAGACTACTTAATAAATCATCAATACTATATTTATCATCTAAAAGTCTTCCTTCTTCTGCGCCATATACTATGCTACTGTATTCAGCAGCTCCCATTTCATATATACCCTTTAATGCGCTCGGAATATCTCCTAATAAATCAAAAAGAAAATCCACAGCTTCTCTCACATCTGCCTCATATGCAGTATCATGGAATGAACACTCCGCCATCAATGCTTCACTATAACCGCATGTTGTACATTCACTTATACGTATTGTGTTTTTTTCTCCCTTATACATCAGTATATAATAGTGTTCAACAGGATGACATTCTCCATAGTAGTACCAATAATTACAATTCTCACATTTTCTAAAATGCGCCAAACCAGAGCCATCTGTCTTTAAAGGTCCAGATAAAACATGGTCTTTCCCTTCACAAACAGATCTATCCTTAACTTCTTCATTCTGTGGTTTAACCTTAGGAATCTTTTCGGTTCTAAGCGTTTCATGACATATAATACAATATACAACACGAATACCTTCTGTTTCTTCAGTTGCCTTCTGTACTTCCATGTTTGCCTCAGTATGTCTTGCAGGTATTTCCATCCTGCGTATTACTAAACCGCAACCGTTACAATACTGGGCTTTTACACCTGTCTCTGTACATGTTGGCTCTACTTCAACTTCTATTTTTCCCGGTGTATGCTGTTCTGACGCTGGTGTGATTTTCACTAAACCGCAGTCTTCACATTTTGCCTTTCCATCATATCCGCATGATTGGAATCTTATTGTCTTATAGCTATGTCCTTTGATTGGTATTTCAAGTCTACCCATCTCGAAACTACATCCGCTACAATACTGAATTTTCACACCTTTTTCTGTACATGTTGGCTCTACTTCAACCTCTGTTCTTCCCGGTGTATGCTGTCCTGTTGCAGGTGTTATCAGTTTTAAATGGCATCTGCTACATTCTTTTTCTCCATCATATCCGCAACTTACCGTACGAATTAATTTATAATCATGTCCTAATAACGGCATCTGTTCTGTTTTAATTATAGCATTACAGTCCTTACAGCTTGTTATCTTTACACCAGTCTTATCGCATGTTGGTGCAACTTTTTCTTCTGTTGCAGTATTAACATGATTATCCTTATCTATTGCAATTGTTTCTGTTGTAATAACTTTGTCGCAAACCTTACAATATATCTCACGAATGCCGGTTTTTTTACATGTTGCTTCACTAGTTATTTTTGTGCCGATATCATGAATTCCTGTTGCAGGAATAGTTGTTGTTCCAAAAGACTTATTACAACCAGAACAATATGCTTCTGCTATGCCTTCTTCCTCACAAGTTGCTTCTTTTTTGATTATTGTTGTCGGAGTATGATTACCTGTTGCTGGTATTGCTTCAGTTACGAAACATATAGAGCATGTCTTTTCTCCATTCCTTCCACATGTTGGCTCTGTAGTTGTTTTATAACTGTGTCCTGTTATTGGAATTGTTGCAACTGACGCACAATTATTACATTCTTTTGTGCCTTTTTCTAAACAGGTTGCTTTTTTAGTTATAACATAATCATGATTGCCTGTTGAAGGTATTGTTGTTGATGAAACCACCGTATCACATTTTGTACAATACGTCTCATTTTTACCATTTTCCCCACATGTTGGCGGTGTTGTTCTTGTTGATGTAGTGTGACTTATTAACGGTATTGTTGCTGTCGTTGCACAATTATTACACTTCTTTGAACCTGTTGTTGTACAGGTTGCTGCTTTCGTTACTGTATATGTATGTTTACCTGTTGCAGGGATTGTTGATATGGTTGATATTGACGCATTGCATTTTGTACAATACTCTTCAACTTTTCCATTTGCGCCACAGGTTGGCTGTATTGTTCTTGTTGATGTAGTATGACCTGTCGCTGCTATTGAATTAGTCGCTGTACATCTTGAACACTTCTTTGTACCTGTTGTTGCACAGGTTGCTGCTTTTGTTATTACAGAATAGTCATGTCCAAGTGCTGTTATTGATAATGTCGATGCACAACCTGAACATTTCTTTGTACCTGTTGTTGTACAGGTTGCTGCTTTTGTTACTGTATATGTATGTTTACCTGTTGCAGGGATTGTTGATATGGTTGAAATTGACGCATTACATTTCGTACAGTAATACTCTGTTCTTCCATTTGCGCCACATGTTGGCTGTATTGTTCTTGTTGATTTAGTGTGACCTGTTGCTGCTATTGAATTAGTCGCTGTACATCTTGAACACTTCTTTGTACCTGCGGTTGTACAGGTTGCCGCTCTTGTTATTACTGAATAGTTATGTCCAAGTGATGCAATTGATGTAGTCGCTGAACAGCCTGAACATTTCTTTGTACCTGCTGTCGTACATGTTGCTGCTGTTGTCACTACTGAATAGTTATGATTGCCTGTTGCAGGGATTGATGCAGTTGCACCACACTTAGAACATTTCTTTGAACCGGCTGAGCCACAGGTTGCACCTCTGGTTACTGAATAACTGTGACCTGTTGCTGATATAGTCTGTGTGGTAATTACCATTTTACACTTTGTACAATATACCTGACGTGTACCTGAACTCGTACATGTTGCTGCTTTGGTCACTCTTGTTGCAGTACTGTGGCTGCATGCAGCTTCACTCTTAACCGAAAAGCTTAAGCCGGCAAGCACTACGAACAGTGCCATTGAAATTAAGGCCAAAATGTTTCTAAAATTCTTGGTCATTTGTAGTTTTCTCCTTATAATTATTTTTTTATTTTTAATTCTTAATTACAAACAAATAATAATATAATAGTTTTTCTGAGACTTTCCCCCTTTCATTATAATTTTCATACATCAAACTGTTTTTACTGGAAATTTCTACTATACTTTTATTTGTTAAAAAATACTTCGTTTTATATTAAATTCGTTACGTTCATAAATCGGGATTGTTGCTAAAGGCTCTGCAGAATACAATAATAGGATGTGAAATAAATTAGTTTTAATCTGCAGCAAACCAGAAATCATTGTTAAAGAATATCCGTATGCAATTTGCATACAACAATGTTTATTTTTATTCATTTTTCAGAAATCAAATGTATACTCTTGCCGAAAAAAAACCCTCTTTTAATATATTATATAACATGATAGGTGTCAATATGTATTTCAAACGTTTTCGAAGCTTTTTTGCCGATTTTACAAGCTTTTTTATTATTTTTTTTGTGAATTATTAAACGTTTTCGTTATTATTAAATTCATTATGGATGTTATTTTTGTCACTATAGAAATAAGCGCCAAAATACGGGTATAATCAACACCTGCATTTTGGCGCTCTTTTTTTACAAAAACATTAATATTTATTCAATCTATAGTGTTTATCAATTTCTCACACTTCAAAATTAATTACCTGTTGCCGGTATTTCCTGTCTTGATATAATCACGCCACATTTCTTACAATAAGTCTCTAATATTCCTGCTTCTGTAGCTGTCGGCTACTTGATTATTCTTGTTGAAATACATTAAAGAATGACTTTATTTATCAACATTATTATCATAAAAAAGTGGAACTAAATACTGCAGTTGAGGAATTTGTTACGTACAATATAATAGTTTACAACCGCATTCATATAATAATTACAAAACGCCTTATGAGGCACGCTACTTGATTGAATAAATCTCGCAACAATATTATTAGGTTATAATATTGCGAAAACACTTGTCCACAACAAATATGTTATTTTAATTGATAAAAACTCAACCATTTTTAAACAAATGGAGTTGTTTATCAACTTTAAAAACATATTAAATAAATAGTCTAATAAACGTTGCCGTAAAAACAAAATACTATCTATTTAGTTTTTATTTTCTAATTCAACCTATTTCACAGTGATTGTAATAGTCTTTGAAATACTATTACCACTTACATCTGTTGCCGTTATTACAATCTTATGTGTTCCTACAGAAAGTGATGCTCCTTTAAACGAATTCAGTCCACTTGTATCTCCTATGTTACAACTTTTCGGATTGCTAAATTTACTTATATTGGCATATTTTACTCCATCTAATGTACCAGTTACTGTTTTTAAATTGTAATTGGACGTTATAGTTCCTCCGATACTGCATGATTTACCTTTATTAATTGTATATGATGTTTTGGTTGGATTAATTGCCAATGTTGATGATGTTGTTGTGCCTGTAAATGGTACATTCTCTTTAGAATATTTCAATATCTCGTTAACCGCATCTGTTGACCAAATTGTATTCTTCGAGAACCAATCTCTTAACGTATCCTCAAACAATACACGATTCATAATAACGTACCCCGTTCCATTTTGCGGAGTCATAAAGTCTCCAAATGTTGAAAGATAATAGTTGGTTTTATCAGATATATATCCTGTTAAACATCCAAGCGACCATGCTTCATTACTATCACTGCGTTTGTTTGCAATAATTGGTTTCTCACTTTTTCGTCCATGAATTAAAATATCTGTAGATGTAAGCGTTTCATAAGACGAAGACGTAAGATACACTGATTTTGTACCAGAAAGCACATATGCCTTACATCCTGTAGTCCTGTAACTTTTTGTCTTAAATTCAAACTTATAAATTCCATCTTTTAATGTTCCCGGACCATAGCTACTTTTATCACCATCTAATTGATTTGTATAACAACCTACTGCAACTGGATCATCAGGCATAGTTGAAAAATACGGACTGCAAGATAATAATACTGGCTTACCATTTTGATTTGCAACCATAAGTAATGCCGCATTATTTCTTGTATCATTGTATGTTGTTCTAACTAATCTACTAGCTCCTTCATAGAAAAACAATAAAGTATTACTTGTATCCTTCAAGCAATTCTGTAAATCAGTATTGTTGTTAATATATGTCTTTATCGAACTGTTTATGTAATCTTTTGCATCTTCTTTTATGTTTGGGTTGCTTTTAATACTCGAACATAATTCTGTATAATCAAACGCATCAGAATTCGCAGCTGAAGCAGGAATTGTTACAAACAATTGAAATATTAAAACTAATGATATAAAAAGCGCTATTTTTTTCTTTAACTTTATCATAATAATTTTCTCCTTTTTATTTATCTTTTTTTAATTATCTATAGTCTTTCATTTTTTTATATAATTTACTGTAATTTTTAGGTCTTGTTTGTTTAAATACATAAATAGTTTTTGATTATGTATTTATGACATTATCAATCAAAGCCAACACAAAAAAATTAATATAGACGCAAAATGACTGTTTCATGGCGGAACACCAAAAATAAAACTTATTATCTTTTTAAAAGCGTATACATCTCCTCAAATTGTATTATAGTAATTATTTGAGACTTTCTCAAAAGTCTTTAAAGCTATTAAATTGTAGTCTATTCGTCAGCTAATAATTAAGCTTCACTATAATGTGTAAAATATTGTTTGTTTGATAAAATATTATTTTAGTAAATAATTGCAAAACATTATAACTACAAATTATTTGTACATTTGTTAATTTATTAATTCATACTTTAACGATAGATATCGTAATATTCTCAATTTTCCTCTTGAGTCATTTTAATTTTGTATCTTAAGCATCCAAAATGTACTTATGTCTTGAAAACAACTTTTTTGTGTCTTAATTTTTTTATTGTAATTTATTACAAAACATCTAGTGTTATATTTATTTTTTTCAAACCATGAATTAAATTTTACATAATATAATAGCGTGATTTCTAAATTAAATTTACAAACAATCGGTCGAAACAAAATCAAAAATAATAATCTGAAAACCTCTTTATGCAATTTTCATATATCTACTTTATGCTATAAAAACAGTAAAACTTACCTGCATCGTTAATAAAATTAGTCCTTATACATAAATATAATACACGATATATTTTATGTCAATAATATTATTAAACGTTTTTTTGTTTTTTACCATATTTGTCTGTTTATTTGTTTTAAATTAATTATTTTTCAAACATTTTAAATGTTTTTATACTTTTACATCTATACTGTTTTCAAAACAATATTTTTATAATTAACTGCATATTATACAATCAATACTGCGATCTATGCCAATGGTATTGATAATGAACAAAAAAAGACTCTGAACCTCGTCAACGAACACAAAATTCAAAGTCTTTTTTATTTTTCAATTCACAGCATCTATTTACACGGCTTATTTCACACGAATCACCATACTGTACAGTTTGATATTCTAATATATTGCAATCATGCGCATTTTAGCCCCCCAGCACTCAACGTTTTCATAATCATCCGCATTTTAATCCGTCATACACTCCACGTCCTCATAATCATCCGCATTTATAAGCATGACTGCCACAATATCACTGTAGCCCGCTGCTTTTATCTTCGCTCTGTCAAAGAGGATGAGCGGCTGGCCCGCCTTTACGGTATCGCCCTCCTTAACAAGGCACTCAAAGCCCTCGCCCTTCATTTTGACGGTATCAATGCCAACATGAATGAGTATCTCCATGCCATTTGATTCTACGCCAACTGCATGGTTTGTTTCTGTTACTGAAGTGATTACGCCATCAAACGGGGCTACTGCCTTATCCTCTGATGGCACGATTCCAACGCCTGTTCCGAGAATGCCGGTTGCAAAGGTTTCGTCCGGAATGTCCGCCTGTGAAATTACACGGCCTGTAACCGGTTTGAGAACCTTTCCTGCCTCGCAGCTTATAATTGTCTGCTTCGGAGCATCAAATTTTTCGCACGAAGTGTTTGCTTTTGCCACAGAGGCACTTTTGTTTTCTGCGCAAGCCTTTGCTTTTCCGGCAGAAGCATTTTTGTTTTCTGCGCAAGCCTTAGCTTTTCCGACAGAAGCATTTGCATCCCCGGCTAAAGTATCTGCGCTCTTTGCTCCAAAGGAGCCTGATTTTAATGCAGCTGACAATGCATCTGCCACAGACTGGACGCTCATGCCGATAACAACCTGCAGCGCATTCTTTCCTGCCTTCATGACACCCTTTGCGCCCGCAGCCTTAAGGGTCTGCTCTGATATTGCATCCATATTCTTTATTTCAAGTCTGAGTCTTGTAATACAGTTGTCAACTGTCATTACATTGTCTTTTCCGCCAAGGCCGTCTATAAGACTGCCGATATTTACGCCTGCTACTATCTGCGCATCTCCCGAAGTCTCGCCGTCTGCGCTCATCTCATTTACATCATCCTCCTCGCGGCCCGGAGTCTTTAAATTAAACCTTGTAATCATAAATCTGAACACAAGGTAGAATATCACGAATGCCGCAATTCCGTAAGGGATAATCTGCCATGTGCTCTGTGCCGCAGGCAGTGATGATGAAAAGAGCAGGTCGGTTGCTCCGGCTGAGAATGCGAAGCCTGCCCTAAAGCCTGTAAGCGCAACTAAAAATGTAAATATACCGTAAAGCAGCGCATAAACAAAATATAAAACAGGTGCTGCGAACATAAATGCAAATTCAAACGGCTCGGTGATACCGCAGACAAATGCACATACTGCCGCCGAAGAAAGAATACCTATGGCTATTTTCTTCTTTGTATCCTTTGCGCTTTGTACCATCGCAAGCGCTGCCCCCGGCACGCCGAACATCATACAAGGGAAGAATCCCGACATATAAATTCCGAGAGACCATGAAACATCCGCAGAAGTGTCGCCTGCCCAATAATGAGTAATGTCACCGAGACCGATTGTGTCGAACCAGAAAACATTATTAAGCGCATGGTGCAGTCCGAAAGGAATAAGCAGACGGTTTAAGAATGCATAAATACCTGCGCCAAGCGGACCCATACCGCTTATTGCCTTGCCTAACATTACAAGTCCGCCGAAAATTAAAGGCCATACAAACATCAATACAGCCGCTGCTGCAACCGATACGAGACCCGCAACAATAATAGTGCTTCGCTTGCCGCTGAAGAACGCCAGCCAGTCCGGCAGCTTTGTATCCTTGAAGCGGTTGTAGCATGCCGCGCCTATTAAGCCTGCAAGAATACCTATAAACGGGTTCTGTATTTTCTGAAATGCCAGCAGCGACGTTTCATTGTCTGCAACTGATTTAACAATACTTGTTACGAGCGACGGCTGTAAAAGTGTGGTCAGCATCAGCCACGAAACCAGCGATGTAATGGCTGCCGTGCTGTCCTTCTCCTTTGCCATACCGACGCCTACGCCGACAGCAAACAAAATCGCAATGTTGTCAATAATTGCGCCGCCCGCCTTCACCAGATACAATCCGATAAGCTGCGTAACGCCCGAAATCTCACTTCCCTGCATTGAGGCAGGACATAAAAGATAACCGATACCCATGAGGATACCACATAGTGGCAGACACGCCACAGGAAGCATAATCGCTTTACCTAACTTCTGAAAAAATTTCATTGCAAACCCTCCGTATTCCGGTATCTGCGCACAGATACCATATGTAATTTTCAACTTCCTAAAAATATTAAAGGAATAAATACCTTCTGACTATAATTTTATTTTGTTTATACTAAAAAAGCAACTGCAACTACAGTCTTTGTTTGTATAATTATGTTTTTATTGCAAAAACCGCCGCATATTTTATAACAATATTACATTCTGCTTATATGGCGTATCAAACTATTGACATCATTCCTTTTCGCCGCTTTTGCAATCCTTGCGAGTATTTCGTATCACATTGGGTTTTATGAATAATACAAAAAAGAGTATATCCTCAATATGACATCTAAAATTCATACCGGGATATACTCTCTTTTCATATAAGATTTATCTATATTAATTTTGCTATGAATAGATTTTTATATTATGAAAACAGCGGTGTTGACAAATATCTGTCGCCTGTGTCAGGAAGCAGTGCAACTATTGTCTTGCCCTTGTTTTCAGGTCTTTTTGCAAGCTCCTTTGCTGCCCATACTGCCGCACCTGATGAAATACCCACAAGCACGCCCTCTGTTCTTGCAATCTCGCGGCCTGTTGCAAATGCATCATCATTTTCAACTGTGATAATCTCATCATAAATCTCTGTATTAAGAGTGTCCGGAACGAAGCCTGCGCCGATTCCCTGAATCTTGTGCGCTCCGGCAACACCTGTTGAAAGCACCGGTGATGAAGCCGGCTCTACTGCCACAATCTTCACATTCGGATTCTTTGACTTTAAGTATTCGCCTACGCCGCTGACTGTACCGCCTGTACCTACGCCTGCTACGAAGATATCCACTGTTCCATCTGTATCCTCCCAGATTTCAGGTCCTGTTGTTGCTCTGTGAGCAGCAGGATTTACAGGGTTTACAAACTGTCCCGGGATAAAGCTGTTCGGAATCTCAGCTGCAAGCTCTTCTGCCTTTGCGATTGCACCCTTCATACCCTTTGCGCCCTCTGTAAGCACAAGCTCTGCGCCGTATGCCTTTAAAAGATTTCTGCGCTCAACGCTCATGGTCTCAGGCATGGTAATGATAAGTCTCCAGCCGTTGGCTGCCGCAACAGAAGCGAGGCCGATGCCTGTATTACCGCTTGTCGGCTCAATTATAACCGAATCATCCTTTAAAATGCCCTTTGCCTTTGCATCCTCTAATATCGCCTTTGCGATTCTATCCTTTACGCTTCCTGCCGGGTTGAAATACTCAAGCTTTGCAAGAATTGTTGCATCCAGCCCGTTTGCCTTGTTGAAGTTTGCAAGCTCAAGCAGCGGTGTGCCGCCTACTAAATCTGTGATTTTTTTATAAACCTTCATGTCAAAACCTCCAAAAAAATATGTTATTTAAATTAAGCAATTAAAAACTATCTTATGTAAAAATAATGCTGCCATCCGCAAACATCCTGCGCTCCTTTAGCGCCTCATAATAATTATATATACTTTTCAGCATACATTTGTCAACTGATATGCAACCGTTCTTTTAATATATAATGATCACTTCTGCCGGTCTGCATTTTGCAGAGTCAGCAGATAGATTTAGGTAAAGCGCCGACAGAAGTGATACATTCACATTAAGTACCAAAATGCATCGGACATACATTATCATTCAAACCACAGTCCAAAATATTGCATAGTGGCTGGTTTTGCTGCTTCAAATACGGCCTCAAATAATCATTTTGTTTATTTTACCGCTTCAAATGCAGCCTCTAAGTCCTCTAAGATATCATTTATATTTTCAGTACCGATTGAAAGTCTTATTGTGTTAGGCTTGATGCCCTGCTCTAAAAGCTCCTCATCAGTGCACTGGCTGTGCGTGGTTGTTGCAGGATGAATAACCAGTGACTTAACGTCTGCAACATTTGCAAGCAGTGAGAAAAGCTCTAAGTGGTCAATGAAATCCTGAGCCTTCTGTGCGTCGCCCTTTATCTCAAATGTAAAGATTGAGCCGCCGCCGTTCGGGAAGTACTTCTTGTAAAGCTCCTGCTGAACCGGGTCAGTAGTCACTGACGGATGGTTTACATTCTCAACCTGCGGATGATTGTTTAAATATTCTGCAACCTTAAGCGCATTTTCAACATGTCTTTCTACACGAAGTGATAATGTCTCAAGTCCCTGCAGGAAGAAAAATGCGTGGAACGGTGAAAGTGTGGCTCCTGTATCACGAAGCAGAATTGCTCTTATCTTTGTGACAAACGCTGCCGCTCCGACTGCCTGTGTAAATACTACTCCGTGGTAGCTTGGGTTCGGCTCTGTAAGTGACGGAAATTTGCCGCTTGCTTCCCAGTCAAACTTACCGCTGTCAATAATCACGCCGCCGATTGTTGTACCGTGTCCACCGATAAACTTTGTAGCTGAATGAACCACGATATCTGCGCCGTACTCAATAGGGCGAACAAGATAAGGTGTAGCAAATGTATTGTCAACTACAAGCGGAATCTTATGTGCATGTGCAATGCCTGCAATCTTCTCAATATCTACAACATCTGAGTTCGGATTTCCGAGTGTCTCGATGAATACTGCCTTTGTGTTTTCTTTAATTGCACCCTCTAACTCTTCATAGTTAAACGGGTCAACGAATGTAGTCTCTATGCCGTACTGTGGCAATGTGTGTGCCAGAAGGTTGTATGAACCACCGTAAATATTCTTTGCCGATACAATGTGGTCGCCATTCTGAGCAAGATTCTCTATAGTATATGTAATAGCTGCCGCACCTGATGCAACTGCAAGCGCTGCAATACCGCCCTCCAGTGCAGCAATTCTCTTTTCAAAAACGTCCTCTGTAGGATTTGTAAGTCTGCCGTAAATGTTGCCGGCGTCCCTGAGTCCGAATCTGTCAGCAGCATGCCTGCTGTTGTGGAATACATAAGATGATGTCTGGTAAATCGGCACTGCCCTTGCGTCTGTAACCGGGTCAGCCTGCTCCTGTCCTACGTGTAACTGTAATGTCTCAAACCTGTATTTTCTATCTGCCATTTTAATCTACCTCTCACTAATATTTTTTAAGTTATTTCTTTCAACTCATAATCATAACCTTTTATGTTGAAAATCAATGTATATTTTTATATAAACAGTCTCATTACATACAACAGCAGCACATTCGTCCATTTCTATAGTTTTCTCTTAACAAGTCTTTAAAAATCGTTGTCATAATCTTCCTCCATGTCAATTATTTATTTATTAATGCGAGTATACTACTATATTCATACTTTGTCAATAGGAATTATAGAATTTATTTAAAAATTTTTTTATAACAGCAGGGCGCGGAAAGTCTTAGACTTTCCGCGCCTGCGTCTCTTCCCCTTAATTTATTTTCTTAATAACCCCTGTAAACAACTCTGTACAAATATATTTTAATACTGGAAGTCAGAGCCGTTTACCTTAACATTTGTAACTGTTATATCGTAAATACTGTATCCTCTGTTCTGTGATGCCCAGTAATCCCATACACGATGTCCTGCATTTGTGCTTGATGTAACATTAATATTCTTAAGTGTTACGCCATGGATTGTACCGGTGCCGTCCCAGTGATGAGCCCATGCGCTTGAACCGCCGAAATCTGTCGGATAGCATGTTGTGAAGTCTAACCAGTAGTTCCAGCCGTCGCCGCTTGTTGTGAAATCTTCAACATTTACATTCTCCCACTTGATATTATAAATGTTAGCGTTATCACCGTTGTGGATACTGATTGCTGCCTTATGACGCTCATGGATTACGTCGATGTTTGTAAACTCTACGTTGTAGATTGCAGGACTTGAAGGTGTTCCTGCGTAACCTGCATTTGTCTCAACACCGATTTCCATTGACTGTGCAAGGTCTGTCCAGAATACTACATTGTCACAATATACATCATGTGTATTGTTGCTTGAGTAATTCTTAAGAACCACGCCGTCATCCCATGTACGGATAAAGCTGTTGTTTACATGTACATTGCTTGATGACTGGATTGATACACCGTCACCGTTTGGTCTTGCAGATACAATCTTGATATTATCAAGATATACCTGATTTGCATTGTAAATCTGATAGTTCCAGCAGTTTGAGTTAAGTACTGATACACCGCTTACATGTACGTTTGAACAATTTTCAATTGACATAGGGTACTTAGCATATCCACTATCGCCGCCCCATGAACCGTACTTAGAGCCATCGATAATACCACGGCCTGCAACATTTGAATTGCTCTGGCAGAATACGCGTCCGTAAATAGCCGCGCCGCCCTCAATGTAAAGGGTCTGTCCTGATGTAACAGTAATATCGCCGTTGTACTCGCCTGAAATTGTTCTTACATTGCCTGTAGGCGCTGATTCAATAGCACTTGCGAAAATCATGATTGCATCCTCAAGATTGCCGTTTAACTCTACAGAATACTGTCCGACATGGCTGATTCGGAATCTGATTGTTGTTGTGCTGCCGCTTCGTGTAACAGTAGGTGTAACGCCGTCAGCTAAAGGTCTGATTGTTGCACTGTTTACACTATAGTTTACTGTCATAACAACGTCTGCAGCGCCTTCAAAATCAAAGATCGCCACTCTTGCTGATGACAACGGAGGGTTATATCCAACCCATGTATGTGAGTTATTAACTGTTGTATCAAATACGCCTACTGAAACTCCGTTTGCTGTCATTGATACATTTGAAGACCTTGTCTTACCGCTTGGTACGTTGTAACCGATAACTCTGCCGCCATCACCCGAATACTGTGTCTCAGGCTGTGTCTGTCCCTGTGTCTCAGGCTGTGTACTTCCACCGCTTATTGATGCGCCTGCTGCCGCCTCAGCCTGTGACTGTGAAGTATAAAGAGTTTCGCTATTATTATTAAATACAACAAAGTATGTGCCATAGCCTGAAATATGTCCGAAGTTCTTATCACAGCCTCTGCCGTTTCCTGTCTCCTGTACATAACCTGTAAGTCCTGAAGCATTGACATCAAGCTTCCACCAGTCTCCGTTTACCTTTGTAAACTGTGCGCCCGGCCATGAAGGTGCCGTATAACCATCCCATGCCCATAAGTAAGCGCTTGACCAGCCCTGTCCATAGAAGTAAATTGTAATACCGGATGTATTATTCGGTACTGTTGAAGGCTGTGTTTCAGGTGCCTGTGTTACCGGCTGAACTGTTCCCCATGTACCCACAGCATCACCTGTAGCGGTATATGTCGTTGAAGTTCCTCTGCCGCTTGCATTCCATGAGTTCCAGCCTGTATCTGTATAACTTGGACCTCTTCTGAATACGACTGTATCTGTTTCATTAATTGTAGCTGTCCAGTGTGTTTCATCAACCTTTGTCATATTCACGCCGTTTGCCGTGAAGTATGCTGTAACATTGTCCTTTGCGCCTGACAACCACTGTGAAGCTGTTCCGTCTACTAATGTTACTGTAATTGTTGAAGGCGGTGCCTGTGTTTCAGGTGCCTGTGTTTCAGGTGCCTGTGTCTGACCCTGTGTTACGTTGAATGTCTTTGTATACTGGTTATTGTTCTCATTGTACTCATTTGCAAATCTGTTGACATCATCTACCCATGCCATAACCGAATGGCTGCCCTGAGTTGCATTCCAGTATGCGCCGTTTGTTCCGCCGTTACATGTAAGAGCCTTTGACTCGCCTGCTGCAAGTCCGCCTGTGTAGGAATCACACCAGAAAATAGAGCCTGTATTGCCGTCTATCTGAATCTGATATCCGATAATCTCGCCTGCAGGTATAGCTGTATCACCGTCATTCTTAACTGTTGCGGTAAATAAAACATTGCTTCCTGCTGTAGGATTTGAAGGTGCACATGTAATATCTGTAACAATAAGGTCATATCCTCTTGAAGGAGCCTGTGTCTCAGGTGCCTGTGTAGGTGTCTGCTGATTTGTTACATTGATAGTCTTTGTGTACTGATTGTTGTTTTCATTGCGCTCATTCGGGAATCTGTTGACATCATCTACCCATGCCATTACTGAATGGCTTCCCTCAGATGCCGACCATGCATTTCCGTTCGTTCCGCCATTACATGTAAGTGTAATTGACTGACCTGCTGCAAGTCCGCCGTTGTATGAATCACACCATGTAATATTTGAATTGTTTCCGTCAATCTGAACCTGATATCCGATAGTTGTTCCTGCCGGTATCGCTGTATCACCGTCATTAATAATAGTTGCACTAAATACAACGCTTGAACCCGGTGTAGGATTTGCAGGTGTCCATGTAATATCTGTTACAGCCAGGTCATAACCGCCTGTATATACAGGTGTATATGATGACTGTGTCTCTGTCTCAATAACGAGTGCATCATCATCAACAGCGTTGTTTACTGCTTCCGTGTAATTAATATAATATGCACCGCCTGCCTTATGTGTAGTTTCTGATGCTTCGGTATAATAGTATGTCTGCTCATATCCATTTGCATCAGCGTATGTAATATATGGTCTTGCAGCTATGTGCTGTGTATAATATCTCTCCGGAATACCTGTGATAAGTACGGTATAAATACGATAGTCTGTACCTGTCTGGTATGTCTTCACGCCCGGAACCACCTTGAAGCCCTTAGCCATGGAAGTACATGTATTATCCTTGACTAACATCTCACCATGCTTAAGATTCTGAGTATATGTAACAACAGTACCATAGCCGATACCCTTCTGTGATTCGCTTGAAGGTCTTATAACACTGTTTGCAGAATTAAGTGCCATAACAGCATTTACCAGACTATCGTCTATCTTTGTCATAAATCTCAAGCCCGCCGTAACGATATCCGTAACAGGTCTGTACTGCACGCCCAGAAGATTAAAGCTGCTGCCTACATCAATCCAGCCTGCATAAAGTGTAGTATTGCTGTTTACAGCTGATGAGAAATTATATGCATACTGTGTTGAAACAGTATTGTTTCTCGTAAACCATCCTGCAAACAATTTACCGCTCTGCTCAAGTGCCCCTATGCTTGATACGGCGCTTCCCTGGCTTACTGTCTTTGTGTCAACAGTTTGTGAGCCGTTCCTGAATGTTACGGTAACGTTTGCAGCCTTCGCCATATTTACATTGCTGAATACCGACAATGTAAACGTCATAACCAAGGTCATAAACAAAGCTAATACCTTAGAAAATCTTGATTTTTTCATTCTTTCACCAACCTCCTCTTTGTGAAACTTGCTTAAATTAATATATATAGAATATTACTAATTAGTGAATTTTAACAAAGTAAATAATTATGAGAAATTTTATTCTTCGTTATTTTCACTATTTTCATTAATATAATATACACTATTTGCACAATGCCGTCAAGGGTCAGAAAGATTCGTAAACGTTTACGTAAAGATTTTTAGTAAATTTTTTTTACATTTTTAAGACCGATGCAGATTTCTGCACCGGCCTTTTGCTATTGTCTGTATTTATCTGTTATAAAGCTGCAGCTCGTAAAGTCTTACAGTTCCCGGTCCGTTATCAGAAGTAAATACCTTCATCATAACGTATCTTGCAGATTTTGAGCCGATTCCAAATGATGAAACCGCGTCATTCTGACCATTCTGGTAATCAACGGATGTCCAGTTTGTTCCGTCATTTGAAATGAGAAGCTCCCATTCTGTCGCATTTGCGTAGCCTTCACGGCTCTGCGTATTGTAAAGCGTGTATGTGTTAAATGTCTTTACAGAGCCTAAATCAACGGCAATCCAATGCTGCACCTGATTAAGCGCATAAGTCTTATCTGTAACATTTGATGCGGTTGCGCACCATTTTGTTGTAAGGTTGCCGTCTATAAACTTTGACGCCGCTTCATTTTCATTAATATATCCCGAGGTCGCATATACCGAAGCGCCGCTCATAAGATTTGTCCCGGTGGTCACAGCTGATGAAAGCTTTGCATTTGTAGTATTTCCATGAATCTTGTCTCCAAGCATCGGATACTGTGGATTTGCAATTCCTTCAATATTTTCAGTCAGCCAGTTGTCCTCATAATTTGCAAAGCCCGTGAAATTCCATGTGCCCTGCTGAAGTTCCTGGACAAAACGCTTCCTGAGGTCATCAATACATGCATAGCCTGTCACTCTGTATACACACTGGTTAAATTCATTTGTAGTATCGTATGGGTCTTCCGCATATGGCGTGCCGGAGTTATTTGCCTTAATCATAAGGTTTAAGCTGTCAAGCAGTCCATACGTAATATTGCCGTTTGCATCTTTCCTTGTAGGATATCTTGAATCCATGTATGCAAAGAACCACTTGTTGTTTCCGTACTTCTCATATCCCCAGTCCTGAAGCGAGGTATCATTTGCAGTGTAAATCTGTACATACTTCGGATTTGACCAGTGGAAGTATCTGAAGCCTCCGTAGTTTGCCATATTTTCTGTGAACCAGCCGTCATTGTCGCCATATACAAGCTTGTTGCCGTACTGCTGTACCGAATGTGTAATTTCGTGTGAGAAGAAGCCTATATCTGTAGGGTTTGCATTTGCATATGTTGTTGATACACAGACTGTTGTTCCCTGACAATATGCAACTCCGTCATAATTTCTGTCTGCCATAAATGTTATAGTCGTAGGCTCCGTTCCGGTACCCCATCTCGCATAAAGACGAGGATAGCTGTTATAGAAAAGCTTAATAAGCTCATCTACATAGCCCGGAGTCGTAATAAGATTCCAGTCTCCCTTGAGAAGAATATCATACCTGCTAGGACTTATTGCCGCACCATTAAGTCCAATCTCAGACAACTGGAAGGTATTGCCCACAAGTGATTTAATATCAAGCTTATAATATGTATAAGCTCCGACCTTATCAACCGTATATGTATACGGCGTAAAGTTCACATCTGCCATACCCGCATTTGCAACTGCGTCAATCTGCTCCCATGTGCTTCCGTTCTTTGAACCATACAATATCCAGCTCTTAGGAAGTCTTCCCGTGTATGTCGCATTGTCATTTGCAGTTGTAAGCGTGTAGCTGTAAACAGTAGTCTCCCTGTCCATCTTCCACGAAATAACACCCGTTCCGATATTGAAAAGCTTTGTATTTACATTCTTATCAAATAAGTTTCCGGCTACCTCGTTATTAAAGCCTGCGGCAGTATTGGCAGACTGATAAATTGAATCATAATACGACACAAGATTATCGCCTATATTATTTGAAATATCGGCAACATCGCCATATAATGTGATATCTGCAATCTGCAGTCCGTAATAATATGTTCCATTGCTTTCAACCTGAAGCTGGAAGTACTGATATGCTTCCTGTACATCAGTGTCATATGAATAAACGCCATTGTTTACTGCGCCTATTCCTCCGCCGTCAACATAATCCAGCTGAATCCATGATGTACCGTCATTTGAGCCGTAAAGCTGCCACTTGTATGGATTTCTGTATGAATATGTGGCAGAATCTGCGCCTGTGGTAATAGAATAATTCTTAACAACTACCGCTCTTGACATCTTCCATGCCACTCTTATCGGGAAGCCATCGCCTGTATAGAACTTGGTTGCACCGTTCTGGTCAAACATCTTGTCTGCCGTTTCATTGCCTGAGCCTGTTGTTGAGCAGCTTGCCCTGTCAAGGTCAACGTAATACGGCATAAGATTTATATTCTTAGGCACATTGGTTTCAGGGTTTTCAACAACCTCCGGCTGAGTTTCCGGCTGTGTCTGCGGCTCCGCCACATTTATAGTCTTTGTATAATGATTATTATTCTCATCGGTTTCCGCCGGCAGTCTGTCTATATCGTCCACCCATGCCGTAACCGAATGGCTGCCTCTTACTGCCGTCCAGTACTCGACAGCTGCAAGTCCATAGTTGCAGGTAAGATTTACGCTCTGTCCCGGCATAAGTGAGCTGTCATATGTATCACACCACAAAACATCAGTGCCGTTTGCATCAATCTGAACCTGATACCCTATAATAGTTCCCTGCGGAGTCGGTGTGTCGCCATTATTCTTAATTGTTGCAGTAAATACAACATGGTCGCCCTCCGTCGGATTTGCCGGTGTCCATGTAATATTGGTAATTACAAGGTCATATCCTAAAAGCGGCGCCTCTGTCTGCTCCTGTGTCGGTGCCTCTGTCTGTTCCTGCGTCGGAACCACAACGTTTATTGCATCATTAGCAACCGCATTATTTACCGCTTCATTATAGCTTAAATAATATGCACCGCCAGCCTTGTGCGTAGTGCCTGAATTTTCTGTATAATAATATGTCTGAACCGTACCGTTTGCATCAGCATAGGTTATATACGGCCTTGCCGCAATATGCTGTGAATATGAAGCCTGAGGAATGTTTACTACAAACGCTGTATATGTAATATAATCAGGACCCTTTGTATAGGTATTAACTGCCGGAAGCACTACAAAGCCGCGTCTCATTGATGTAGCCGTCTCGTCCTTTGTAAGCATGGCTCCCGTTGAAAGATTTTCAGCGTATGTAAGCACAGTACCGTATCCGATGCCCTTCCGGGAGGCGTTCTGCGGCTTAAGCTGCGCATTCTGTGAATTCAGCGCTGATACCTTATTTACAAGCTCATCACCAAGCTTTGTAATAAACCTTATGCCTGCGCTTGTGTCGCCATTTACCACGCGATACTGCACTCCCTTTAAATAAAAGCTGCTGTTTTCGCCTGTACCGACATCTATCCAGCCCGCATAAAGCGTCATGTCTGATGAGACTGCGGTTGAAAAATCAAATGCATACGCCGCAGCAGCTGAAACGTTGCTAATCACGCCCACATTCTGTGTGTACCAGCCTGCAAAAAGCATACCGTTCTTTTGCGGAGCTGCAATACCTGTTACATGATTACTTGCATCAGTATTCGCTGTTCCTGCCACAGCCCCGTCATCAACAAATGTTACCTGTCTTCCGGCCGCCTTTACTGCCGCATTGTTTGAAAAAACAGTAGTCAGCATGATCAGCGCTGCAATAAAAAGCGCAACCGGTCTTCGACCTCTTTTTACCTTCATACTTATCTCCTCCTGAAATATCTTTACCCCTGAAACACCTTATAAACGCAAAGAATTAAACGTTTAAGGTGCTCTGATATTATCATGTTACAATATTAATATTTTGAGGTCAATAGCCTTATTTTTTTTAAACGTTTTTATTTTTTATGTTTTTGAATACGCACAAAATCAGACAAAAAACATCAAGCTAAAACGCATCAGGCATCTCTGAATAAGATAATTTTATATAACCGGTTCCTTTTTATTAAATCAATATTTATAATAGTATTCAAATGCCGCAAAACAAAAAACTGTATTACCTCACAGCCCATTTAATCACCTGCTGTGAAATAATACAGTTTTAATTATTTATTTAACCGAGCCCTGCATATTTGAACGCTTGCGAAGCTTCGGGTCAAGAATCTTCTTTCTGATACGCAGATTCTTAGGCGTAATCTCTAAAAGCTCGTCAGTATCAATAAATTCAAGACTCCGCTCAAGGCTTAATATCTTAGGCGGAGTAAGCTTTAATGCGTCATCCGAGCCTGAGGCTCTTGTATTGGTAAGATGCTTGCTCTTGCAGACATTTATCTCAATGTCCTCAGTCTTCGCGTTCTGACCTACAACCATACCGCAGTATACCTTCTCGCCCGGTCCTACAAACAAATCGCCTCTTTCCTGCGCATTGAAAAGACCGTAGGTAATGCTTTCGCCGGACTCAAAGGCTATAAGTGAGCCCTGCTTTCTGTACTGGATATCTCCCTTATAAGGTCCATAGCCGTCAAACACCTGATTCATAACGCCATTGCCCTTTGTATCGGTAAGGAAGGTGCCTCTGTAGCCGATAAGTCCTCTTGAAGGGATTGAAAACTCAAGTCTTGTATAACCGCCGTTTGCGGTTCCCATGCCCTGCAGCTCGCCCTTTCTAAGGCTAAGCTCCTGAATAACCGTACCTGAAAACTCCTCAGGCACATCCACATATACAAGCTCCATCGGCTCAAGCTTATTGCCGCGCTCGTCCTTCTTGTAAATAACCTCTGCCTTGCTTACCGCAAACTCATAACCCTCACGTCTCATATTCTCAATAAGCACCGAAAGGTGAAGCTCGCCTCTTCCCGACACCTTGAAGCAGTCTGCATTTTCAGTTTCTTCAACACGAAGACTTACGTCGGTATTGAGCTCCCTGAACAGTCTGTCGCGAAGATGTCTTGACGTAACAAACTTACCCTCTGTTCCGGCAAGCGGACTGTCATTTACCATAAAGTTCATGGAAATGGTCGGCTCTGAAATCTTCTGGAATGGAATCGGCTGCGGATTTTCAGGTGAACATAATGTATCACCGATATGAATATCCGCAATACCCGAAATGGCAACAATTGAACCGATACCGGCCTCCTTTATGTCAACCTTCTCAAGCCCCTCAAATTCATAAAGCTTACTTATCTTTACTATCTTTTTCTTGTCAGGCTCATGCGCATTTACCAGCGCAACCTCCTGATTGACCCTTACCACACCATTATCAACCTTGCCAACGCCGATACGTCCTACGTATTCGTTGTAATCAATTGTGCTTATAAGTATCTGCGTATCAGCCTCAGGGTCTCCCTCCGGCGCCGGAATATGATTTACGATTGTCTCAAAAAGAGGCTCCATATTCTTTGGCTCATCAGCTAAATTCTTCATTGCATAACCGCTCTTTGCAGATGCAAATACAAACGGACAGTCTAACTGCTCGTCCGAAGCGTCAAGGTCAAGCAAAAGCTCAAGCACCTCGTCGATAACCTCCTCAGGTCTTGCCTCCGGCCTGTCAATCTTATTTATACAAACTATTACTGCCAGATTAAGCTCCAAAGCCTTCTGAAGCACGAACTTTGTCTGCGGCATCGCGCCCTCAAACGCATCTACCACAAGTATAACTCCGTTTACCATCTTAAGCACACGCTCAACCTCACCGCCGAAGTCCGCATGTCCCGGAGTGTCAATAATATTTATCTTGATTCCATTGTAATTAACTGCGGTATTCTTTGAAAGGATTGTGATTCCACGCTCTCTTTCAATATCATTTGAGTCCATGACTCTCTCAACAACCTCCTGGTTGTCTCTGAAAACACCGCTCTGCTTTAAAAGCTCGTCTACCAGTGTAGTCTTACCATGGTCTACATGGGCAATAATAGCAACGTTTCTAATGTCCTCACGTTTTTCTCTCATCTTTACGCTCTCTTTCTGTCATCTGCTGTCGGGCAATTTATCTCTCATCTGCACACATTCAGCCTGATTTTCTCTAATACTTTTCATGCACCAAGATATGATTGTACCACAGTCTTCATGTAAATCAAGTATTTTTTACATGGACATCAATCTGATTGAACGGAATCTCGACGCCGCCGGCATCAAACGCAAGCTTTACCTCCTCGGATACCGACCAGAGCGCATCAAAATAATTATCAAAGGTTGCCCAGCAGAATATTCCAAGCTCAACGCCGCTGTCGCCCAGCTCATTAACAAATACCCTCTTTCTCTCATCCTTAATCAGGTATTTATTGTCCTCCAGCACCTGCATAATAATATTTCTTGCCTTTAATATGTCTGCAGAATATGCGATGTTCACATAAATATCAACTCTTCTCTTTCCCTTTGCGCTGATATTTGATACAGTGTTGTTTGCAAGGCTACCGTTTGGAATTACAATAAGCTTGTTATCATAGGTAAGAATTTCAGTATAGACCAGACCTATATTCTGCACAAAGCCTTCCTTCTTGCCGGCTCCCTCTATTATATAATCACCCACCTTAAATGGCTTGAAAAGCATAATGAGTATGCCGCCCGCAAAGTTTGACAGGCTGCCCTGCAGTGAAAGTCCAAGTGCCACCCAGGCAGAACTGAATATTGCCACAAATGACGTAACATTTTTTCCTGCTGCCATAATTATCAGCAAAATGAGAAGACAATATGCCGCAATATTAATAACATATTTCAAAAATCTTCTCAGACTTACCTCCATGCCAAACTTCTCAAACGATTTGTCCAGAAGCTTCACAAGAAATCTGATAACGATTCTTCCGACAAAAAACACAACAACCACAAGCAATGCACGCAGCAAAAAGTTCATAATCACCGGAAATACATTACTCTTAATCCACTGATTCATAGTCTCTGAACCGCTGCTGCCTATCGTATCAGTCGCCTTATTTATTAAAAACGCATAAGCTTTTTCACTATACATCATCATCTAAATTCCTCAAATCTTCTCAGAAGTCTTCTTATTTGCCGTCGTCTTCTTTTCTGCAGTCTTTCCTGCCGGCTTTTTCTCTGTCCCTGCCTTGGCTGCTTTTGCTGCAGGCTTTGCTTTTGCTTCTGCCTTTGCCGGCTTTGCGCCCTCAGCCTTTACGTCTGCTGCCTTTGACTCCGGCTTTACTCCGGTCTTCTTTGCCGGCTTTGCTGCCTTTTTCTCCTCCGACGCACGCTTCTTTTCTTCTGCCGCGCGCTTCTTTTCCTCTGCTATGCGCTTTCTTTCCTCAGCTGCGCGCTTCTTTTCTTCTGCTATACGCTTTCTTTCCTCAGCCGCACGCTTCTTCTCTTCCGCAATGCGTCTCTTTTCCTCTGCGATACGCTTCTTTTCCTCTGCTATGCGCTTCTTTTCCTCTGCAACACGCTTCTTTTCCTCTGCTATGCGCTTTCTTTCCTTTGCTGCCACTATCTTTTCAAGCTCTTCCTCTGTATAAGGCGTGTAATTAAATACCGCAACGCTGAGAGGAGCAAGCTTCACAGTAATATTATTATCCCTGCCGTCCCAAGGCTCATCCTCAGATTTGCACACCTTTGTATTTACATTGTTCTCTCCGCCGAACTTACTGCTGTCGCTGTTTAATATCTCCTTGTATTTTCCTGCAAACGGAACGCCAACTTTGAAGCTTTCATGATACTTCTGCTCAAAATTACATACGACAACTATAGTCTCTGCCTCAACATCTGACTTTCTTACAAACGAAACCACACTGTCATCCGCATTATTGCAGTTAATCCATTCAAAGCCCTCGTACGTGCTGTCCTTTAAATAAAGCGCCGGACTGGAAAGATATAATTTATTTACCGCCTGCATAAACTTCTGCATATTCCTGTGGATGTCATACTGAAGCAAAGACCACTGAATGCCCTCGTTCTCATTCCACTCATCCATCTGACCGAAATCCTGTCCCATAAACAGAAGCTTCTTGCCCGGATGTGTCATCATATACAAATATGCTGCTCTAAGGTTTGCAAACTTAAGCTCATAGGTTGCACCCGGCATCTTTCCTGCCATCGAGCCCTTGCCATGTACCACCTCGTCATGTGAAAGCACAAGAATAAACTTCTCGCTATAGGCATAAATCATACTGAAGGTCAGCTTGTTGTGATTGAACTTTCTCGCATACGGTTCAGTCTGCATGTAGCTTAAGAAATCATTCATCCAGCCCATGTTCCACTTATAATCAAAGCCTACCGCGCCGTCATCCACTGAACCGGTAATATTCGGCCAAGCTGTCGATTCCTCGGCAACCATAATAACGCCCGGATATTTCTTCTTCATAATAGAATTGAGATGCTTTAATAATTCAAGCGCCTCAAGATTCTCCTTGCCGCCATAAGCATTCGGAAGCCACTCTCCGTCCTCTCTGCCGTAATCCAGATAAAGCATTGACGCAACCGCATCCATCCTGATACCGTCTGCATGGTACTTATTCACCCAGAACAACGCATTTGCAATAAGGAAATTTGATACCTCATAGCGTCCGTAATCGAATATAAGCGTGCCCCAGTGCGGATGCTCGCCGCGTCTAGGGTCTTTATTTTCATAAAGGGCCGTTCCGTCAAAATCAGCCAGCGCATGCCTGTCCTTTGGGAAATGTGCAGGCACCCAGTCAAGAATGACGCCAATGCCCTGCTCATGCATATAATTCATAAAATACATGAAATCCTCAGGCGTTCCATAGCGGCTTGTCGGCGCATAATACCCCGTAACCTGATAGCCCCACGAAGCGTCCAGCGGGTGCTCCATAACAGGCATAAGCTCCACATGCGTATAGCCCATGCTCTTTACATAATCCGCAAGCATCACTGCTATTTCCCTGTAATTATAAAATTCTCTGTCCCCGCCCTCAGGCTTCTTCCATGAGCCGAGATGCACCTCGTAAATGGACATAGGCAGCTTATCAGAATCCTTATCCTTTCTTGCCTTCATCCATGCATCATCGCTCCACTCAAATTTATTGATATCGTAAACAATTGATGCGCTTGCCGGCCTTACCTCACTGAAATTGCCGTAAGGGTCTGACTTAAGCGCAGGGTCGCCGCTTCTGAACTTAATCTCATATCTGTAAATAGCGCCCTCTGAAAGCTCCGGCACAAATATCTCAAACACGCCCGAATCGCCGAGCTTCTGCATCTGGTGTCTTCTGCCGTCCCACATATTAAAATCACCCACAACGCTTACACGCATCGCATTCGGCGCCCATACTGCAAAATTAACGCCCTTTACGCCATTTATCTCAACAGGGTGTGCGCCGAGCTTATCATATATTTCATAATGAATACCCTTCGCAAATCTGCCAAGGTCATCTTCACTAAGCTGCGAATCAAATGAATACGGGTCGTATGCCATAACCACATTTCCATCAGCGTATGTTATCTCAAAATTATAAAACGGCACCTTTTTCCCCGGAATAATTGCAGCAAAGTAACCTGCCTCATCCTCCAGCTCCATGTCATAATAACAATCCTTATCTATGTCATGCACTCTTACAGCCTGTGCATCCGGAGCAAATGTCTGAACAAGCACTCCGTCCTCAATAATCCTTGCACCCATAAGTCCCTTTGGATTACTGCATTCCGAATAAACTACTGCCTCTATCTGAGGCCAATCCATAATATCATAAACCCTGCTCATAATTTATCCTCCCAAAAAATCAGTATATATATTATTTTACCATTTTAAAAGTTACAATACAATCAAAATATGATGATATCAGCAATACTGACTGCATATATAATAATAACTTTTCAATTATGGAACAAATATATGTTTTATAAATACAAAATTGCCGCATTATCTTTACTGCTGTCACTTTTATTTATTATTTCTCCGTTCACATATGCTTTTGCTAAAAATGCTTATGATACGCCACAGCCGCACAAAAGTATTGCTACTTCTCTTAACCTGTGCAAGGCTGATAACGTCCTGCTTAAGCTTTCTGAAAATGCTGATGAAAGACAGGAAGCGCACGAAAACACCGATTACCTTCAAAGTGCACGCGAAAATGCTGATGATAAGCTTAAGCTTCACGCAAATGCGGCTGTTCTGATAGACGGCGACTCCGGCAGGATTTTGTACTCTCACAACAGTGATAAAATTATGCCCATGGCAAGCACGACCAAAATCATGACCTGCATTATTGCCCTCGAATACGGATGTCTTGATGACATTGTTACCGCATCCTCAAACGCTGCCTCACAGCCGGAGGTCAGGCTCGGAATACATACCGGCAATCAGTTTAAGCTTAAGGATTTACTATACTCCCTTATGCTTGAATCACACAATGATTCTGCAGTTGCAATTGCTGAGCATGTAGGCGGAAGCATTGAAGGCTTTGCCGGGCTTATGAACCAGAAGGCGCGGGATTTAGGCTGTTTTAATACATATTTCATTACTCCGAACGGGCTTGATGCGAAAAATGAAGAAGGTATTCACTCAACTACCGCTTCCGAGCTTGCCCTGATGCTGCGTTACGCTATCAAAAACGAGGCTTTTCTTGAAATAACAAAAACAAAAAGCTACGCCTTTAAAACCATTGACGGCAAAAGAAGCTTTAGCGTTACAAATAAAAATGCACTGTTTTCCATGATGGACGGCGTCATTTCGGGCAAAACCGGCTTCACAAATGATGCAGGCTTCTGCTACGTCGGCGCGATTAATAACGGCGGCCGCACATACATAGCGGCAGTGCTTGCCTGTGGCTGGCCGCCGCATAAAGCCTACAAGTGGATAGATGTAAAAGCTCTTTTCAATTATGGTATAAAGAATTATAACTATAAAGAAATTTATGACGATAAAATAGAACTTCCCGCCCCCAAAGTCATTGACGGCTGCAAGGAATTTACCACGCTTAGCCTGAGAATAAGCGATGAAAGCCTGCATATAAACGCTCTTATGCGTGAGGATGATATTGTAACAACTAAAGTCGATGTTCCGGACACGCTTAACGCACCTGTAAGGGAGGGCTCCGTAGCCGGAAGTGTATCCTACTGTATCAACGGTACCATTATCCAGAGCTTCCCGGTGTATATTAATGAATCAGTTGATAAAATATCCTACCGATGGTGTCTTAAAAAAACCGCAGACTTGTTTTTCTGCAGTTGACTAATCCTCAAACAATCCAGTACAGTCCTATCAAACATATAACAGCATAAAACAAAGCCGGATTAAACACATAAAATCAATCCGGCTTTGTTATTTTATCTGAGTATATGAACCAAAGTATTATACAGTTTTTTTGAAAGTGCCCGCAGATTATTTATATTATTATTGTTTACAACACATGACAAATGTGTACCGCTCAATTTTGATATTGCAAAGCCCTCAGGTGAAAACTTCCTGCAGACTTCAACAACAACATCTGCCTCAGAATTAAAATCAATGCATGAGTGCTCAATAATAATATCCGGGTCAAAAATCTTTTCAAGCATTTTTTCAAGCCTGACCGCATCAACAGCCGCCTGTACCGAAAACTCTGAATCAAGCAGTGCTCCAAGGCTGTCATCCGTCAGAGCTTTTGCATAATAATTGTCCTGTTTAAAGCATTCAGCCAGTAATTTAGCAAGTGCACAATGAATATATGCATCGTTTGAAATCAGCCTTACCACCGGGACGCTGCATGCTTCATCACAATTATTGCTCTTATTCAGGCTTTCCTTGCCGCTAATCATACAATTATCAGCATTTATACTGCCCTTTACCCTCGTCCATTTAAATGCTGCCTGAAGCTCCAAATCAGCAAACCCGGCATCAGCTCCTAAAGCTGCAAGTCTTATATCATTATCATTTAAAAAGCTGAAGCCAAGCTCTTCAAGCGCAGCCTTAACATCTGCCTCATTCATGTCCCTTCCGAACACGATACAGTCTGCCTTCTTCTCTGCAATAATATCTCTGACAGTCCTGCCGTAATCACCCCCTGCATTAATCATATAAGCACTCTCAAACCACTTATCCAATTCAATATTTCTCTCCTCAAAAGCACTTATATAAATAAAGCGGTTAAGCCAGTCAAGCCTTGCAAAGCCCCCGCAATACAACAGCTCCATTATCTTTTTATTGCAGCCGTTTTTTGCAATCATAGCAGTAACAAACGGTGCGGCGTAGCTGTTAAACGCTTCGCAGACATCAATATTACTCCCAAAATCCTTTAATTCGTGGCTCCCTCTGGCCAGAAGCTTTATTCCATCGTATGACTTTACAAGCCACAGCATATCCTCACCCGCCTGCAGGTCACTCCCTATTTCCTTTTTCTCAAATATAAAATCAGTTTTTGCGTTTTCGCATGCCCTTACGCCTATTACATTTCCAAAAAGCGCAGGAAAGCTTATAAAGCTGCCGTTATCCACAGCCGAAACAACAATTACGCCCTTTGCGTAAGCTCTGTTAATACATTTTCTCAGCGGCTCATAGTCGCCGATATACGTAGAGCCTAAGCTTGCGTTTACAAGCCTGACATTATTTTCTGCGCACCAGTCTATCGCCGCAACAAGCTTATCTGCGCTTCCCCTTGCACTTTCCTCATCAAGCACCTTTATGCTGACAAGCTCTGCGTCGGCACAGTATTTTTTAATGATTGCCGCACACACTGTCGCATGGGAAAAAACGCCCTGCTCCCGCTGCGTTCTCGGAACTATATTTAATTCATCATCCACCATCAAATCCTGCGTGGCAAATGTATTCTCATAATAACCATCATATATTCCGTCATCAACAACCGCAATTCTCACTGCAAACACCTACCTATAGCTTTCCGACTGCATATTAAACAGTTCGGCATATCTTCCGTCCTTTGAAATCAATTCGTTGTGAGTGCCCTCTTCCAGAATAGCTCCGTTTTCCAGCACCATAATCTTATCAGCATGTATAACATTTGAAAGCCTGTGTGAAATAAGTATTGCTCCCTTATCCTTCATAATCTTATCATACTGCTTAAATATTTTATATTCCGCCTCCGGGTCCATTGAAGAATTTGGCTCATCCAGTATTACAAACTCCGCATTTTTATAAAATGCCCTTGCAAGCGCAATCTTCTGCCACTGACCGCCTGAAAGCTCCTCCCCGTCCTCATCAAACTGCTTTGTCAAAAATGTGTCATAGCCTTCAGCCCACTTGCCTGCAAAATCCTCTACCTCGCTTAATTGTGCTGCGTTTTTGAATCTTTCAGCATCAAATCCGCTGTCAATATCGGACATCGTTATATTGTCCTTCGCCGAAAATGCATACATAGAAAAGTCCTGAAATACCACGCCGAACAGTCTTCTGAGCTTTTTTAGCGAATATTCTTTAATATTTCTGCCGTCTAAAAGTATTTCTCCGTCAGTAACGTCATAGAACCGTAGCAAAAGCTTGATTAATGTGGTTTTTCCGGAACCATTAAGTCCTACCAGCGCAATCTTCTGCCCTGGCTCAATGCTCATTGATAAATTATCCAGAATAAGTTTGTCGGTATAAGGATATTTAAAAGAAACATTTTTAAATTCTATCTTAGGCTTCTTCGACGGAATAAGTACGCCCTCATCCTTTATAAGCGATTCGTACCGCATAAAATTCTTGAAATTATTTATTTTCATATCTCCGGCATATAATTGAATCAGCATCTCTATAAAAACTGTTATTGACGAGGTCAGTGACGAAGCCATAGCAATATATAATTCAAAATCACCGATTGTCATCGTGTGATTAATAATATTTCTGCAGAGAAAAACCGCTACTGTAATTATGCCTATCTCAGGCAGCATCAAAAAAACTGTTACGCCGACCGCCTTCTTTACTGACCATGTCTTTTTTTCCTTAAACCATTTGTTCCAAAGCTTAAGATACTTCTCCCTCATCAGAGGATAGAGGTTGTACATTCTGAGCTCTTTCGCAAATTCCCTGTCAGACGATACATACATGGTATAATTCATCTTACGCTCTTCTGCCGCCCTGTTTCTGTTCCACTGATATATTTTCCCGGTAAACATTTTTTCAACCAGCGCCGAAGGTATGCTCAGCACAAAAATCAATATAACAAATAAAATATTAAACTTAATCATAACAGCAGCCGATATTATAAGCTGCACAACAACTCCGACAAGGCTTATCGTTGTCCACGATAAAACAGGAATTGCATAGGAATCAATCTGTGCATTTACGACATCATCAAAAAATTTTGACGTATAAAAGAACGACAAATCCAGACTGTTTGTCTTGTCCATCATGCCAAGCGTAACCGTTTTGCTTATCATATCCTGATGAATATCAGTCAAAACATCACTGATTTTGTCCAGCAAAACCGCAATAAGCCTTACCGCAACATACACCACCAGAATAATAATTAATGTTGTTAAAACATCCTCTATTAACCTTTCCCCTGTATAAAGCAGCGTCAGCTCATCCAGAATAAGCTTGCTTACAAATACAGTTACCGCCGGCAGGGCTGACGTGAGCACATGAATTAAAAGCCTCAAAACAAAATACTTTTTTGAGGCCCGATATGCAATCCTTGTACAAAAAACTATGTTGTCATTAAATGCCTTCAGCCGATTTATCAGCCCTTTAGCCGTTGATTTCATATATAAAAGCTCCTGTTGTTATTTCGTAGTTAACTGCTCTTCAATAATGTCAGCTATACTGTTAAATGATGAAAACCTGTTTTCGTTGATATCAGTTTCCGGAATTTTAATATCAAATTCCTTTTCAACATCAAAGAAAATATACAGCATATCAGTTGAACTGAATCCGAACATAGGATGGAAAAATGTATAATCCTTATCTTCATCGGCTACCTCATCCATATCTATTTTCATTCTATCAAATATTATCTTTTTTAATCTGTTATTAATGTCCTCTCGCATAATTAATCTCCCACTAATAAAATTCTATCTCGGCATAACCTGCCAGAATATCCTCCACTCTTTCGCCAAGTTTTTTTGCATCATCCATATTGACCACGTTATATACAGGCAGCCCCTCGCTTTGCTTTTCACTCTTGTAAGCCTCAACCTTTCTGCCTGAAATCGTAAAGAAATCCATATGATTCATGGTCTCTGCCGCTCCTGCCCAGTCTACACGGCTGCATGATACTACGAAATTCTGCACTTCAAGTCCGAGCTTGTATTTTGCAATGTTTTTCATTTCATCATAATATGTATGATCCCAAATAGCATAGTACATACAGAATACTGCAGCGTCCGGAGTAACCGCATTTGCGATTTCGTAGGCTGTTATTCCGCAGTAACCTGCGTTCTTCGCATTCATGCTTGCTACGCCGCCCGGAACTCCTATAATAATCACATCCGGCTTTTCAACTACTTCAATGCTTTTTACAAGCTTGTTGAAAAGATAAATTTTTTCCATCTCATGTCTTGCTTCAAACATGAAATTCGGCATTGAGTGAAAGCCCATCAGTTCACAGTATTTTCTTGAACCAATCTGTCCTACCTTGTAGCCCTGACTTGTAAAATACTCTCTTAATGCTAACTGTGTCTCAAATTTGTTACACTTTTCGCCCTCTCCAAGCACAAATACAACAGGAGTTTCAAGCGTATACAACTTATGCGCCGAAAGATAAGGCGGCTCAAAAGGCATATTAAACCATTCCTCGTTGTGGAAATACCCAAATGTAACCTTATTTTCATCGCAAAGCGCCTTCACCTGATTATAATTATCCCTGTTAAGATTAAAAGCAACGATTATATCCTTTCCGGCGCCTGCCACCTCTTTCATCTTAGGATATAAATCCTCTGTATAGCTTCCCTCTCTCTCGGTCTTGGCAAAAATAACTGCTTCGCAGTTTTCCAGTGCTTCTGAAAAATCCTCTGAAACTATTATTCCTATATCATCACCGCAGTCTGCCCTTCCGGCATCCTTACCACAGCATCCGCTTGACAATGGTGCAGCAATTCCGACAATCTCATAATTCTCTATAAAATGACTATATCTCACAACCGGCGCAAACTGTATATCATATGGATATACTATTGCTTTTTTCTTCTTCTGTTTCATGCATCCTCCATTTTAAATAACATAATGATTCGCTGCCCGCAAATTTGCGTGCTTTGCAATACTGCATACAATTATAATTCAACCGGATCATTAAATCCATAAGCCGCATAATTACAGCCCAACTCCTTTAATGTACAATAATGTACAAATGCTTCATCCAGATATCCCTTTACATCCTGACAGTCCGCAAGTCTCTTTTGCGCTGACAGCTCGCTTCCGTCATCACATCCGTTTGCGCATGACACACACATTGTGAATGCCCAGCAGTTTTTGCACGCCTCTTCTGTCAGCTTGCCTATATTAAGGATTTTCCTTACCAAATCAAAATCAAATCCTTCGTCTATGGTTCCGATTTTAAATGCATCTGTCTTTTCACTTACTTTTTCACAAGGCAGCAGTGTACCGTCGCAGCTTAAGAACACTCTGGCGCTTCCCGGCACACAAGGTCCTGAAGGGTGTCCGTACTCCGGAAGCGAAAGCATGGTTCTTCTGCCCAGATGAAGCTTGTTTATCATCTCTTCATACTGCATTTTAACAAGTGGCGATATCTTCTCTTCACTTAACCTGCCCATTTTTGCAAGGAACATTTTAAAGATTTCCTGCTCTCTTTCCATGAAGAATTCTACTGCTGTCGGGTCGCTGTAATCCGTGTATTTGCTCTCAAGTATCTGAGTCCTAAGCATAGATGAATTCTTAATATATTCTGCCTTGATAAAAAACTCATTAAAGCAGCTGAACTGGTTTACAGGGTCAACAACCGCATTAAACTGAATATTATTCTTTACAAAGGAAGGATGTGCGTCATATAACCTCATAACATTATCCATTACCTTTTCAAATGAGCCCTTGCCGCTTACCGCAAGCTTTCTGTTCTTGTCATGAACCTCCTTCGGTCCATCCAGACTAATCATGACAATTACCGAATTCTCTTCTAGGAACTGAACCTTATCCTCAGTAAGCAGGCTTCCGTTTGTCGTAACAGTAAATCCGAAGAACTTTCCTCCTGCCTTCTTTTTTGTATATTCTATAACCTTTTTTATCAAATCAAACTCAAGGAAAGGCTCTCCGCCGTAAAAGCCTATAACCGGGTCCTTTACATTTGCGGAGTGCGTAAGAAGAAAATCCACGCCCTTCTTTGCCATCTCAAATGTCATTCTCTTTGCGGAATGACCTCTGTCCTCAGACGCAATTGTGTATGGGCAGTATGCGCATCTGAAATTACACTGCTGCGTAAGCTGGAGCGTAATCATCTCAACATTATTTTCAAGAATATCCTCTACAATATCAGTTGAAGGATGTACTATCTCCTTCGGTCTGAAGCTGCTTAAATATCCTTTGCTTATCAATTTTTCTTTGTATTCAATATCTTCCTTAAGTGTCGGCTCTTTTTCATTTAAAAGCGCATCATAAAGGCTGTCGCTTATCTTAACAATAGCCGCAGTATTTGCGTCATAAAAATACGAAGCGCCGCGTGTTCTAAATAAGTGTATATTAGGTTTATTGTTCATAATAATCCTCTCTGTCAAAACATATCAATCAGTGTTTTTCCCTCTTATTTCAAAAAACGCCTTCTGATGCATTTTCATTGCTAACAAAAATATCATCAAAAAGCGTTCCTTTTGCAATATTACTACCTCAAACAGGTTGAACTATATGGACTCTTGCCATGCATTCTAAGATAATTTGACCAGTACTTTGAATTTTCCACCTTACAGTTTGTAGTCTGCTGTGTACTCATTCTAAGCGAGCTTGCTCCACTGTTTGGACAGCCGCAGGAACATAAGAACTGTGATGCGCACTTTGTCGTCGGACTGCAAACAATTGCATAAGCCTCTATTGTTTTTGTATCTGCATTCTTCATTTTACCTAATCTTCTCACGTTATCCCCTCCGCCCTTTATGCTAAAAAATGTAGATTAATCGTAACTATTTAACATCAGACAATTATCTAATATCATTACACCCTAAAGATATCATATCGTTCAGGATATGTCAACAAGCAATTCCAAATTCTAAATAATCTGATATAATAAAAGCAGATACCTGATAACTGTTGTTTTATTACTCAACACAAACGCAGAATAAAAAATTTATATAACGAAGGAGGTTAAACTATGCAAAATCAAAATGAAGACGGCAACCATTTTGGCAAATGGCAGATTGCCAAAGATACATGGTGCATTACAAACCACTGGGCAAATTTTATGTATCTGTTAATCGGCAGCCAAAAGGCCATGCTTATAGACACCGGCTCCGCTGACGGCAACATCAGAGAGATTGTTGAATCCATCACAGATAAACCTGTTATTGTAGTAAATACTCACGGTCATTTTGACCACACAGGCGGTAATTCCTGCTGGCCGGATGCGTGGATGAGCAGGGAGGCTGCTATGTATGCAAAGGAACCATTTTCACCTATTCACAGGGAATGGTTTGAAGAAAAAGATTATCCTGATTATGAAATACATGAGCTTTCTGACGGAGAGATTATAGAGCTTGGAGACAGACAGGTTAAGGTGCTCGCTATCGGCGCACACAGCGAAGGCAGTCTCGCATTCCTTGATTACAATACAAGGGCTATGTTTACCGGCGACGAAATAGAAAGCGGACAGGTTCTGTGGTTTGTACGTGACCGCAACATTTCGGCAAAGGAGGTTGCCGCGCTTCATAAAAAGAACATGGAGAAGCTTAAAGCGTATCGTGACAGCTATGACTATCTCTGGCCGTCGCACAATGGCGCACCGCTCGTGCCCGATACATACATAAATGATTTTATTGCACTTGACGATGATTTCATTGCCGGAAGGCAGGTTGACGCCCCGAACACAGGCGGTTTCGGTTTTCCGACAGACACACAAAAGCCCGGCAGTCCGTTTGAATTTGCCGGAAAGCTTAAAAGAGCCGAGCACGGATGTGCGGCGGTTATATATACTGTATAGATACAAATCAGGTGCGGATATATACTGTATAGACTGCATATCAGCTGCGGATATATACTGTGTAGATACAAATCAGGTGCGGATATATACTGTATAGATACAAATCAGGTGCGGATAAATCCGCACCTGATAAAATGTTCGTAATTAAATTACTGAAGGTCTGCAGCCTTTCCGTCTGAACCAAGAACATCAACAATCTTATGTCTAACGATCTTCTTGATATTCTCTCTTGCAGGCTTAAGGTACTGTCTTGGATCGAAGTAATCAGGATGAGCAAACATTGTCTCTCTGATACCTGCTGTAAGACCTAATCTTAAGTCTGAGTCGATGTTAATCTTACAAACTGCCATTCTTGCAGCCTGACGAAGCTGATCTTCCGGAACACCGATAGCATCCTTTAAAGCGCCGCCGTTCTCATTGATAATCTTAACGTATTCCTGTGGAACTGATGAAGCACCATGAAGAACGATTGGGAAGTTAGGAAGTCTCTTAGCAACCTCCTCAAGGATATCGAATCTAAGCTGTGGCTTTGTGCCCGGCTTAAACTTGTAAGCACCATGGCTTGTACCGATAGCGATTGCAAGTGAGTCAACGCCTGTACGTGTAACGAATTCCTCAACCTCCTCAGGTCTTGTGTATGAAGAATCCTCTGCTGATACGTTAACGTCATCCTCGATACCTGCTAACCTTCCGAGCTCACCCTCTACTACCTTGCCGTGAGCATGTGCATACTCAACAACCTGCTTTGTTAAAGCGATGTTCTCCTCAAAGCTGTACTTTGAACCATCGATCATAACTGATGAGAAACCGCCATCGATACATGACTTACATAACTCAAAGCTATCGCCGTGGTCTAAGTGAAGAGCGATTGGAAGACCTGTCTCAATAATAGCAGCCTCTACAAGCTTTGTAAGATAAGTATGGTTAGCATACTTTCTTGCACCTGCTGAAACCTGAAGAATAAGCGGAGAATTAACCTCTGCAGCTGCCTCTGTGATACCCTGAATAATTTCCATGTTGTTTACATTGAAAGCACCGATTGCATATCCGCCTTCGTAAGCCTTCTTAAACATCTCAGTAGTTGTAACTAAACCCATTGTCTAATTCCACCTTTCATAAACTTTTGCATGCGCATACTACTACGCCTTATCACATTATAACATAATTAATTCATTTTAACAGACCTTTTTTTAAAAAAGAACAGAACTTTTTTGATTTTTCTTAAAAAAACCTGTTATAACCCCACCCTAAAGGCTATATATTATATAAAACATGCTTACGAGGCAGTAATGAACAAAAAAAATTCTTTAATAACCGGCACATTAATTCTTACCATTACCGGCTTTATCAGCAGAATAATAGGCTTTTTCTATAGAATATATCTGTCAAGACTTTTAGGCTCCGAGGGCATGGGACTTTATCATCTCATTTTCCCTATATTCGGAGTATGCTTTTCATTAAGCTGCGCCGGAATCCAGACTGCACTTTCAAAGTTTGTGGCGGCAGAAACCGCCTGCCGCAAAAGCAAAAATGTTCATGCTTATTTTAACTGTGCAATGACAATATCTCTTGCACTGAGCTTTTCCTGCTCAGCTGTACTGTACAATTTTTCTTCACAGATTGCCGCCGTTTTCCTGCACGAGGAAAGATGCGCCATACTCTTGGAAATGCTCTCCTTCTGCATTCCCTTAACAGCCATTCACGCATGCATTCACGGCTATTATTATGGTATCCATAAAGCTGCGGTTCCTGCTGTCTCACAGCTTGTTGAGCAATTTGTGCGTATTACATTTATGATGCTTACAGTATCACTTCTTACAGCAAAAAGCCAGTCTATATCTGTAATACATGCTGTATATGGACTGATTGCGGGCGAAGCCGGCGCATCTGTATTCTGCACTGTGGCATTTATACTTGAGCAGAAAAAGCAGCGCGCCACGCCTAAACCGGCGCTTTTATCCCGCTATGGAAAACACGCTACGCCTAAACCGGCGCTTTTATCCCGCTCCGAAAAAAGTTCCATTGCTGCAGACAAGGCTTCTCTCTCCGGCTACACTGTCGAGCCCTACGGTGTTGTAATAAGAAAGCTGATAAATTTATTTATACCGCTTACCTCGACAAGACTGACAATCAGCCTACTTCAAAGCATAGAATCTGCGCTTATTCCCGCAATGCTTATATATTATGGCTACAGCCGGAAAGATGCCCTAAGCATTTACGGCGTGCTTACCGGAATGGCGCTTCCGTTTATACTTTTTCCGACAGCAATAACCAACTCAATGGCAGTAATGCTTCTGCCTGCAGTATCACAGGCTAATGCCTCAGACAACAAAGCGCATATAGAAAAGACCACGAACGCTGCAATAACCGTAAGCTTATACATCGGTTTCCTTTTCGCCGGCTTATTTATTGCGCTTGGGCAGTCTATCGGAAGCATAATCTATGCCGATGAAAACGCCGGAAGCTTCATCGTTATCCTCGCATGGCTATGTCCCTTCCTGTACATATCCACAACTATGTCCGGCACAATAAATGGTCTTGGGAAATCAAAAACCGCCTTTATTAATACCGCATTAAGCCTTTCAATCAGGCTTTTATTTGTTGTGCTTATTATTCCCATGCTTGGAATCAAAGCATATCTTTACGGAATTCTTGCAAGTGAAATTGCACTTAGCCTTCTTCATTACTTTTGTATAAAAAAACAGACCGGATTCAACATAAATCCGGTCAATCATCTTTTCAAGCCAATGGCTGCAATGGCAGGCGCACTTATAACTGTAAATATTTTTTCTGCAAATGCAGACTCCTTACCTGTCCCGGAGACATTCAGACTGTGCCTGTGTGCCGGCTGGTTCGGACTCTTTTATTTATTTGCATCATATGCATTAAATATAAAAAAAAGCTGATGTGCGCCGCAAAACAGATGAACATACGCATCAGTTTTGCGGCGCACATCATTATGTAATTTAAAAACTAACTGTTTTTACTTCTTTCGAGTCTCTTATTATATACTGCAAGGAATTTGTCTGCCAGCGCATCCCAGGTATATTCCTGCGAAATAGTCTTTGAAGCATTCTCGCCTATCCTTTTACAAAGCGCCTCATCACTTATAACCTCAGCAACCTTATCTGCCCACGCATTAACATCAAAATTATCAATGACTATGCCGTTTGATTCATTCATAAGTGTGCTTGAGCCGCCATTGTAGGTTGTAAATACAGGCAGTCCGAAATACATCGCCTCCAAAAGCACCATACCGAATATCTCGTACCTTGTAGGCAGAAGGAATGCATCCGAAACCTCGTAAACAGCCTTCATATATTTTTGCTCAAGACTTTCCGTTCTTATAATACGGTCTTCTATTCCAAGCTGTGCAATCTTCTCATCACACATCTTCACATACTCTTCTTTACCTTTGCCGATAAGCACGAGCTTACAATCAGGCACCCTTTTTGAAACCTCATTGAACACCTCAAGCAGAAATGGAATGTTTCTTCTTTCCTCAAGCACGCCTATATAAAGAAGGTATTTGCCATCGCCCTTCTGCTCTCTAAGCTTCTGAACGAACTCATTATCATAAATCTGCGACTGCTCCTTTAAAATATTCTCAAGGTCAAGTCCTACTCCAATAGTCGTAACATCCTCAATGCCCTTTGATTTAATGTAATCCGTCGCAAGTCTGCTCTTCGTTGCAACAATCATATTTTTCTTGTGTGACAACGGAAGCAGAGTTCTGTCCCAGACCCTGGCTTTCTTTATATCTCCCTTGTTGTCTGCACAAAAGTAAGGTCCCTGGAAATTAACAACCTTGTCCTGTACATGTCTGTTTAACCAGCATGAAGAAAAGCTTGAATATCCTCCGACCTGAATAATATCATAATTATCAACATATTTTTTAAGCGACGGATAATATCCCTCTCTGAACGCGCCATATCCATGAAGCCAGATAATATTTAACGATAAATCACCATCAAATTCTATCTTCTGTATATGGTCCTTATCCTTTCCTCCGAAATATGCAACATCACAGGTATTACCCTTACGGATAAATGCTTTTGCAAGTCCAATCTCCTGCAGATTATATGTTTTAAGATTCATTTTGTTAGGCGATGGTCGAAATATCAGTATCTTCATATTCATTCCCTTTCTCTTTTTTTATTACTGCAAGCAAAGCAATCATTAACATCTTTTCTACTGCACTGAAATGAAAAAATGCAGGACTGAACAGACTTGATACCATCATACATGTAATTCCAAACAAGGCTCCAAATTTTAAAATCAAATCTGTCTGCTTAATACACTTTTTATACACCCTGTATATCAGCCACAAAATTAACAGCATGCCAAATATACCAAACTGTCCTAATATTGCAGGCCAATAATTATCTGTCAGAAATGCTCCCCAGTCCTGGCTTAATCCATAATAATTTCCAAAATTATATCTGTTATATAAAGGAGACCAGAAGTCTTTTGCGGCAGATGTTCCATACGTTGCGAACCCACTTCCTAAAGGAAAATATGTTCTTGCCGTCTCTATGCCATATTTAAGCAATATGCTTCTTGCTGTCGTTTCGTTTGAAAAATAAAACTCTATTTTAGGAAAACTTACAAGTATTCCTAAAACACCTATAATAATCACGTATCTCATTTTAATTTTTGAACGTTTTCTTGCTATCATGTAGTAATAACCGAGAATATATAATACTACATAAAAATACGTTCTTGAGCGCAACGTTGACAGCATCAAAAGGAGTATCATTCCAATAAACGCAAGCTGAATTTTCCTGTATTTATCCTTTAAAAAGCTTAAGTATCCTGTCATTATAATAACACATATCACACACGCAGCATTTAATGAACCGACTCTTCCAAAGCAGTAATGAAACGCCCTTATGCCGTATACATACTCCGTATGCATATGAATATCCATAAAAAGATTGACTATCGCCAGAAAAAAGCCCGGCAGCATCAAAATTATACAAAATGAATTCAAATAACGTAATATATCCTGTCCCAGCCGTTGATTAGAATCATTTTCAAACTTTATATAAAATGCCTCGAATGCAACAAATGCCTTAAACATATTAAATATATCAATTAATATAGCTTTATAACTGGATTGAAGTTCAAATAACATATTGCATATCAATCCAATTGCTATGACTGAAATAACTATCAGACTGTCTATAACAAGATATTTTTTTACTTTGTTTTGTATTGAATAAACAAATATATAACCTAGGCATAATAATGCTATAATTTCATCATAGTACTGAAATACAGAAAAAGAATTTTGTAAAACTACCTGTATAATTAATAATGCAATTAATACACTGTAAATCAAAGGCTTAAGCCTTATTGTACGCATCATGTATCATTTCCTTCCTGAAATTTATAGTCTGATATACACAAGCCGCTCTGCTGTTATAATAACTTTCCACTGTAATCATAGGTGAATTCTTTTAATTCCTCGGCAAGATACTCAGCAGCATCCTTATATTCAGGGTATGTAAGCCACATACGTGTGTTTTTCTTTGATACCTCAGGAATAAATACTTTTCTTGGATTTATATGATGTGACTCATCCTCTCCGACAAAATCAATAACCTTCTTCGTTGTATTATCGTAATCATAAATCATATCTTCAAATTTAAGCTGAAGCACCGGCAAATCCTCAGATATCGTTCCTATCATTCTTCTCTGATCCCTGTACACCTTTGCAAATACCTTAGGATCCCTTGGAAGAACATGATCACCATTTCTCATCTGATTGATATAAAGGTCTCTCGGATCTCTGTCAACTACTATTACCTTTAAATCCTTAACATAAGGAATATATCTTGCAATATTTGAAGTAGCAACAAGCTGGTCAAGTATTACAAACTCACGATTTTCAGGATTTATAAGCCCGCAGAGATTTTCAACGTAAGCCTGCGTCTTCTCTAAAAACTCTTCTCGTGTTAAATAGCTATGATAGTAATCCATATTAGGGAAATAATTGTAGTATCGTGGTTTTCTAAACTTCTTAGGCAGACATTTATTAAACACACGTCTTCCTAAATAAATATAGCGTGTTAAAGGCTTTAATAATACCAGATCGCCATGCCAGTATCCCGGATATTTAGCTGTCACAAGACTGTCAGCATACCTGTTCGAATATTCAAGCCACTTTTCACCGAATATTATCTTATATGTATGATTGTAATCCTTTGCAAATTGTTTAAACCTTTTTATTGCATAACCTGAATTCAATCTGTTTGGATTATCCACAAGATTATATTCCAAATCTGATACTCCGTCAGGATCCTGCAGAAATCTGCTCTCAATGTTGCTTCTTGCAGAAACACAATTGTCAAATTCCTTTAAGAAATCATCAACGGCACCCGAGCCTGTTCCGTGAAAACTAATACATGTAATGACCTTCATATTACTCTCCTATAACTGTAAAAGCACTATAAATTTGCGCAATTTATCTAATTAACTTGTCTGTTTTTTTTCATAAAAATCAAATTCGTATACCCTGAATGGTGTGATGCAGCAGTGCCGACACACTGTCTAACGCAGGTATGACAAACCATATCCATAGCCTACTTGGCATATATCTTCATAATTTTATCATAATACTCGTCAATAGTATCAAATCTTATATCCCTGCAGTTTGCCGCATAGCTCTCTGTTAAACTCTTATCACTCCATAGCTTTTGTATTTTTTCCTTAAGCTTTTCAATATTGCCGCTTTCAAAAAGCTCGCCTGTCCTGCCCTCCTCAATAAGCTCAGGAATGCCTCCTATATCTGCGCCAAGCACCGGCGTTCCGTACATCTGGCTCTCCATAACCGAGAACGGACAATTCTCATACCATTCTGAAGGATAAATTGAAAATCTGGCCTCCCTTATAAGGGTTTCAAGCTCAAGACCTGTCTTAAAACCGACATTTTTGATGTTAGGTATATCATTTATCTGAGCCTCAAGAGGACCTGTTCCCGCAAAAATAAATTTAATATCCGGCAGCTCCTTTGCAGCCTTTATAAGCGTACCGATTCCCTTCTCCTCTGAAAATCTTCCGAAATAGAGCACATAATCCTTCTTCTGGGTATCCTTCCATTCCACCCTGTCAATAAAGTTGTGCAGGGCAATCGTCTTGTCCGCAAACTTCGGATTTGAATCCATCTTTGTCTTCATGAACTTAGAACAGCAAATCATGGTATCAATATACTTATATGTACCCTTGAGCTTCCAGAAGTCAGCCTCCATGGTTCCTATCACTGATTTCATAGTTGAGCCGTGAATACACTTTCCCTTCGTACAGTTGAGGAAATGACCGCCTAAGCACTTCTCACAGTTCTCGCCCGTATTCGGATTGTTGCACATATGATTCGGACACACAAGCTGATAATCATGCGCTGTAAATACTATATTACACTTGTGTCCGGTTGATTTTCTCCATTTATTTATCTCAAGAATTATGCTTGGAGTAAGCTGATAATTAAAATTGTTGATATGACAGACATCAGGCTTGAAATCATCAAGCACCAGCCTGATTTTCTTTCGTGCCTCTGTCGAATAAATTGTCTTTAAAGGATATGTAAGCTTTGAGAGCTTTGAACCATTGTGAAAATCCATGTCGGCAGTATAAGCATTCACCGCATTGCCAACGCATCTTCCTTCGTGCTCCATGCCAAAATACTGTACCTCATGCCCCTTCGCCTGAAGGTACTCACCCAGTTTAAAAATATAAGTTTCCGAACCGCCATTCGGATATAAAAACTTGTTAATCATTAAAATCTTCATAATAGCCCAATCTTCCAATCTTTTAATAAATGATAATTAATGTTAAATTCCATAAACTAAACACCTGCTGCTTTGGCAGCAGCAATTCACCATTAGCAAATGTGCTTCCATAGCAAAGCGTTTTTATTATATAGTATAAAGCCATCAAAGGCAATATAATATAAAATCAATTTGATTATACTAATACAGGCTTACCATTGACGCATTTTCTGCAATCACAATCTTTGCGCCCGGCTTAAGCCTCTGAAGTATTGTCACCATGCAGCTTTCCGGAACCGCTACGCATCCGGCAGTCCCTCCTCTTCCGCAATGTAAAAATATCGCCGAGGTTGAATTCCTTGTTCTGTTCGGATTTACCTCAATATCTATCGAATAATTATAATCCGGCACTATCTCCGATAAATGCTCTGCAGACGACCAGCCTGTCGGAACCTCCCTGCTGTCAATCAGCATATTATAATAATCGCTGTTTAAATCATCCACCCAGTACAAATAAGGATTTACATCAACCCACGGAAGTGCTGTGCCCGGATTCGGCTTATTGCCAAATGCAATTCCGAGATTAAAGACTCCAGCCGGAGTTGTCTTGTCTCCCTCAAAGGTATGATACGAAATACCGTTTTTCCCCCAGAATCCAGGTGTCTGCAAAGTGAGTCTCCACACTCTGTCTTCGTCCTTTTCAAACAAATATACGGTGTTTCCGGTAAGCGAACCGTCTCCGACCACCAGCACAATCTGGTTTGTGCTCCCCGCAGTACTCATGGTGCTTACGCTGTACGGAAGTCCCGGTGCATCCGTATCCACCGGCTCTTTTATTGTTGGCTCCGGCTCTGTTGTTTCTTCCTCATCAAGCGTATACAGCATATCTTCCACTGAAAACAATTCCCTCAAACTAAACTCTGTCGTCATAAAATCTGAATCCTTTGTTTCTTCAAGGATACTTAGCATATCTTCTGTGTCATGCACTCCTGCGGTGTCATTATTTAATTCATTTGAAATATCAGTGTCTTTATTATATCCCGTCCCCAAAATCACCGCAATACATCCGACAACAAACAAAGCGCATATCACAAGAAAGGCTCTGATATTCATCCTGTTCAAAACAACTCCTCCAATCGTATCCCTTCATTGAACACAATGTCCAAGCCTGCCCGGCTATCACAGACCACTCACAATTATGCTCCGGTCTGCTTCGGTGCATTAAACATTTTCCTCTTCAAGCAGATATGGCGTAACCTGATATACATAGAAATTCAGCCAGTTTATATACAAGGTGCTGGCGTGGATTCTCCACTTAAGCGTAGGCTTCTTTGTCGGGTCATCATCAGGATAATAGTTTACAGGCATCTCAGGATTTAAGCCTCTGTCAATGTCCCTGTGGTATTCCTGGTCAAGCGTAAGCCTGTTGTACTCAGGATGTCCCATGACAAATATCTGCTTTCCATCCTCGCTCATTACAAGATATACGCCAGCCTCCTCTGATTCGGCAAGAATTCTAAGCTCAGGATGCTTAAGTATATCCTCCCTGTAAACAGTCGTATTACGTGAATGCGGTGCAAAAAAGATATCATCAAAGCTTCTTACAAGCGGAATGGTTCTGTCAGGCACTCTGTGAAGGTAAATTCCTGAAAGCTTTTTAGGAAGCCTGTGCTTTTTTATACCGTAATGATGGTACAACGCCGCCTGCGCACCCCAGCAGATATGAATTGTCGAGGTAACGTGTTTTTTTGACCAGTCCATAATTCTGGTAAGCTCGTCCCAGTAATCAACCTCTTCAAACTCCATGAGCTCAACCGGCGCACCGGTAATAATCATACCGTCAAATTTCTTTTTCCTTATCTCATCAAACTCCACATAAAACTTATTAAGATGCTTCGCTGATGTATGAGTAGATTTATATGTTGAAACCTTTAAAAACGTAACATCCACCTGAAGCGGCGTGTTTGAAAGCGCACGTAAAAGCTGCGTCTCGGTGTCCTCCTTAATCGGCATAAGATTAAGAATTACAATCTGCAGAGGACGGATGTCCTGCGACATCGCCCTGTTTTCATCCATTACAAATACATTTTCTCTTTCCAGCACCGCTCTTGCAGGCAAATCGCCCTGTACTTTAATTGGCATACTATAACCTCTATTCTATAAATATTATTCTATCATCGCTAAAAAGTCAGTCTCTGTAATAATCTTCACGCCCAGCTCCTTCGCCTTTTTATTCTTTGAAGAAGATGAGTTAATGTCATTATTTATAAGATAATTTGTATTTGAAGTAACGCTGCCTGTAACCTTTCCGCCCTGATTTTCAATAAGCTCCTTAAGCTCATTTCTGTTGGAAAAGCTCTCAAGCGAGCCGGTAATAACAAATACCATACCCTTTAACTTTTGCTGCGTGCTTGTCTGTACGCCCGTAAGAGTAATATATTTCAACAGCTCGTCAACCTCTCTGTTGTTGTCAGCATCCTCAAAATATGCGGCAAACACATCAGCAATAACCGGGCCTACGCCCTCTATCTGTTCAAGCTCCTGCCTTGAAGCGCGTCTTATGCGGTCAAAATCATAATCAAATGCGCGGCAGACCATCTTTGCATTCGCAACGCCGATGTTGCCGATACCCAGCGCATAAAGAAATGAATGCATAGGCACTGTTCTTGACACCTCAATTGCGCTTATTATCTTATCATAGGACTTCTCTCCAAAGCCCTCCATTGAAGTTATCCTGTCTTTGAATCTGTCGAGTCTGTAAATGTCCGCATACTCCTTAATAAAGCCTGCATCAATGAATTTTTCAAGAGTTGCCTCGCTCATGCCGTCAATATTCATGGCGTCGCGGCTCACAAAAAGCGAATATGCTTTTATCTTCTTTGCCTGACAGTCCGGGTTTATACAGTACAATGTTTTTATGCCTGTGCTGTCCTCTATCTTAACCTCGCCTCCGCATACCGGACAACGCTCAGGCAGCTTTATGCTTCCGCTTCTGGTAAAATTCTCAGCAATCTGAGGAATAATCATATTTGCCTTGTAGACCGATATCTCATCACCCTCGCCCAGCTTAAGACTCTCTAAAATGCTTATATTGTGAACTGATGCGCGGCTTACCGAGGTGCCCTCCAACTCCACCGGTTCAAATACCGCCACCGGATTTATAAGACCGGTTCTCGATGGACTCCACTCAATATATTTAAGCCTTGTCACCGCCTGCTCATCGGCCCATTTAAAGGCAATCGCATTTCTTGGGAATTTCGCCGTAGTACCGAGCGAATCGCCATACGCTATATCGTCATAAATAAGCACCAGACCGTCTGACGGAAAATCATTTTCTGAAATCTTCTCTGCAAATTCCTTTACTGCCGCCTCGATATTGCCTGCATTAACCCTCTTATACTCAACTACCTCAAAGCCCTGCGCCTTAAGCCACTCGTACTGCTTTTGTCTTGAATTTTCAAAATCCACGCCATCAGCCTTCACAAGTGAAAACGCTATAAAGTTTACATTACGCTTTGCGGTAATCTCGTTGTTAAGCTGCCTTACAGAGCCTGCACAAAGGTTTCGCGGATTTTTATATTTTGCATCCACATCACCTATTTTAGCATTTATCTCTTCGAAATCAGAATACTTTATAACCGCCTCACCGCGCAGTATAACCTCACTCTTACATGAAATTGACAACGGAAGATTCGTAAAGACGCGGGCATTGTTTGTCACAAGCTCTCCGACCTGTCCGTTTCCACGGGTAACTGCGCTAAACAGCTCTCCATCCCTGTAGGTCAGCACAACCGTCAGTCCGTCAAGCTTCCATGAAAGCAGTCCCTCCTTGTCCTTAAGCCATGCCGCAAGCGCCGCCCTGTCCTTGGTCTTGTCAAGTGAAAGCATTGGCTTTTCGTGAACCACCTTCGGAAGCTCGCTTAACACCTCATAGCCGACATTCTGTGTCGGACTGTTGGAAAGCACTATGCCGCTCTCCTTTTCAAGTGCAAGAAGCTCATCATATAACGCATCATATTCAAGATTGCTCATAATCTCGCGGCTTTCCTGATAATACGCCCTGCCTGCTTCATTCAGTATTCCGACCAGCTCTTTCATTCTATCCATTGATTTACTCATTAATTACCACTATCCTTTTTTAAGCCTGAATTCTCGCGTCTGAATACGACGTTTATCTTCTTTGCCGTGCCTTTTGCATTATCTGCCTTATCTGTCGCGCCATTACCGCCTTTATTCACACCGGTCTTATTTGATTGTGCCTTTGCACTTCCTTTATAATTTGATTGTGCCTTTGCACTTCCTTTATAATTTGATTGTGTCTTTGCAATGCCTTTGTAATTCGATTGTGCCTTTGCAATGCCTTTATAATTCGATTGTACCTTCACGCTGCCTTTATAATTCGTTTGTGCCTTTAATCCTTTATCATCAGAAGCTTCAGTTTCATCTGCATGAAGCTGTGCCCAGCTCTTGCCGTCCGAGTCCTCAAGCCGCCTCATAACCTCCTGATATTCTGCCCCCTGTATTCTTCTGTATTCACCGCTCTTTAAATTACCAAGCTTAACATTCATTACCCTGACTCTTTTAAGGTAAGTCACCCTGTACCCGAAATACTCGCACATCCTTCTTATCTGGCGGTTAAGTCCCTGGGTAAGAATAATTCTGAATCCGTTGTAGGCTGTTCTTTCCACAAAACAAGGCTTTGTAACGGTATCAAGTATCGGAACGCCTGCGCTCATGCCCTCAATAAACTCATTCGTAACAGGCTTGTTGACCTTCACCAGATATTCCTTCTCATGCGCCCTGCTGCCTCGCAGAATTTTATTAACCAGTTCTCCCTGATTTGTCATAAGAATCAGTCCTTCGGAATCCTTGTCAAGCCTGCCAATCGGGTAAACTCTCTTATGATATCCCACAAAATCCACAATATTGTCTTTTTCTTCTTTTGATGTAGTGCACACAATGCCAACCGGCTTATTCACCGCCAGCAAAATGGCTTCATCCTCACCGGTTACAAGCCTGCCGTTGACAATTATCTGCTGACCAGGCAGCACCTTCATGCCCATAACTGCAACCTCGCCGTCAACAGTTACCCTGCCTGTCTCGATCAGTCTGTCGGCTTCACGCCTTGAGCACACCCCGGCATCACTTAAATATTTATTCAAACGTACTTCTTCCATAAAATCTCCATTATATTATCGTCGAGCTGCTTTCAAGGTGCAACTATTTGCTGCCAATATACTCTGCCTCATCGAAAGAATTTTTCGTCAGGCAAGGCGCACCGCAGAAAGCAAAGCGAAGGCGTAGTTAAACCTACGTCGAGCTGCTTTCAAAGTGCAACTATTCGCTGCCAATATACTCTGCCTCATCGAAAGAATTTTTCGTCAGGCAAGGCGCACCGCAGAAAGCAAAGCGAAGGCGTAG
>JAFRXK010000075.1 GCA_017442865.1 Lachnospiraceae bacterium
CAGGTGGCGTCGCAGACCATGCAGAGCCTTTATGTTACAAATGAGGTGTGCACTATGCCGGTTTACCGTCCGCTTATAGGCTTTGATAAGCAGGATATTGTTGAAATTGCAGAAAAAATTGATACATTTGAGACATCAATCCTGCCATATGAGGACTGCTGCACTATATTTGTGGCAAAGCATCCTGTAACCAAGCCGAATTTAAATATTATCAAGCGTTCAGAGCTGAATCTAGCTGAGAAAATTGACGAGATGGTACAGACAGCGATTGATACGAGAGAGATTGTTGAGATATAAACGAGAGAATAGTAAGAGCGGTTAATGAGGCATAAGCAGCAAAATTCGCATCACACGAAAGCGCGTCCCCGGCAGAGTGTTTTACTATAATTGAAAAGCACTGATGATTTATTATGTAATAAAAAAGCCTGCCATAAGGCAGGCTCTTTGACCGCTTTTGTAATGCTGCATGGGTTGTCCGTTTGATTATTTGATGACATATTTGTCGAGTACTTCGAGAATATCCTCAATCTCGTCATCCTCGGCACCATTGATACATAATTCGATAGGCTGTGATAAATCAAGACTGAAGATACCCATGATAGACTTTGCGTCTACGATGTATCTGCTTGACTTAAGGTCGAAATCGCAATCGAATTTTACGATATCATTTACGAAGGATTTAACCTTATCAATAGTGTCTAAAGAAATCATAACTGTGTTCATAATAATACCTCTCCTTTCAGGATTGCTCTGTAAATGCTTGAATATTGCATTTGCATAACATACTAATATAATAATAACAGTATTTAAAAAAATTATCAATGATAATTTGGAAAGAGGAACAAGATTTGAAGAAAAAAGCTGCAATACATAATCTGGGATGTAAAGTTAATATGTATGAAGCTGATGCAATGCAGCAGCTTTTGGAGAAAGCAGGCTATGAGATGGTCCCATTTACAGAAAATGCAGATGTATATATTATTAATACATGCAGTGTAACAAATATTGCGGACAGAAAATCAAGGCAGATGCTTCACAGGGCGAAGAAGTTAAATCCTGAGGCTGTAGTTGTGGCGGCAGGCTGCTATGTTCAGGCAGCAGGCGAGGAGCTGTTAAAGGATGAAAGCGTTGATATTATTATAGGCAACAACCAGAAAAATAATATTGTTGAATATATTGACGAGTATTTTGAGAGCAGAGTGAAAAAAGATGTGCATGAAGACCTTGTGAGAGAGACCGAATACGAGGATATGTTTATTTCAGGGACTGCAGAGCATGCAAGGGCGTTTGTTAAGGTTCAGGATGGCTGCAACCAGTTCTGCAGCTATTGCATTATACCATATACAAGAGGCAGGGTCAGAAGCAGAAGACCGGAGCTTGTTGTAGAGGAGGTTAAGGCACTTGCCGGGGCAGGCTATAAAGAAGTGGTGCTTACAGGCATTCATTTAAGCTCGTATGGTATAGACTTTAAGAATGGTGACGATAATTTATTAGAGCTTATAAAGAAGGTCGCTCAGGTTGAAGGTATAGAGAGGATACGTTTAGGTTCTCTGGAGCCGAGAATTATTACTGAGCAGTTTGTAAAAGAATTATCAAAGATAGAAAAGATATGTCCGCATTTTCATCTTTCGCTGCAGAGCGGCAGCGTAGAAACACTTAAAAGGATGAACAGGCATTATACGCCGGAGGAGTTCTTAGACGGCTGCAATGTTCTGAGAAAATATTTTGGGCATCCGGCGATTACAACGGATGTTATTGCAGGCTTTGCCGGTGAAACGGATGAAGAATTTGAAGAGACTCTTGAATTTGTAAAAAAGGTGAACTTTTACGAGATGCATGTGTTCAAGTACTCGGTAAGAAAGGGCACGAGGGCGGAGAGCTTTCCGAACCAGGTGAGCGAGGAAGTAAAATCGCTGCGAAGCCACAGGCTTACTGCGGCAGGCAGCAGGATGAGCAGACAGTTCAGGCAGTATTATATCGGCAGGGAAGTAAATATTATTACTGAAGAGACTGTGGATTTTTCAGGGAAAGCCTATACAACAGGTTACACAAAGGAATATGTAAGGGTGGCATTTGAAGGCACTTATGAGCCGGGAATAATTATTAAAGGCATTGTAAAAGATTTTTTGGATAATGAAACTCTTGCGGCAGATATTATTTGATGTACAATAAAAACAACTTGATGAATAGTTTTTTATGTATTAGAATGTATATACAAGTATGTAAGGACGTGATGAGCAGTGGGTGAGATGTACAGAACACAATTTTTTGATACAACGATAAAGGGAGAGCCGGAGGTTGCCGATGTTTTGGAGAGAGTGTATAATGCTTTAAAGAGCAACGGCTACAATCCTGTGAACCAGATAGTAGGATATATTATGTCGGGAGACCCTACTTATATTACAAGCGCAAAGAATGCAAGAAGTCTTATTATGAGAGTTGAGCGTGATGAACTTCTGGAGGAGCTTTTAAAGGCATATATCGATACGAAGCTTGAAAAACAGTAGATTATCCGGGAGGAACGTAAGTCAATATGAGGATTATGGATTATCCGGGAGGAACTTTGGATCGATATGAGGATTATGGGGCTTGACTTTGGCTCAAAGACCGTGGGAGTGGCGGTGTCGGATCCGCTTATGCTTACGGCACAGGGCGTTGAGATAATAAGACGAAAAGAAGAGAACAAACTGAGAAGGACATATGCAAGGATAGAGGAGCTGATAGAGCAGTATGGTGTAAACCTTATTGTACTCGGATATCCTAAGAATATGAACAATTCTATCGGAGAAAGAGCGCAGAAGACAGAAGCCTTTATGGCGGATATTAAGCGTCGTACAGGACTTGAGGTTGTGCTCTGGGATGAAAGGCTTACTACCGTGGCGGCTGACAATGCCATGATAGAGGGCGGACTTAGACGAGAAGAACGTAAAGAATATGTAGATATGATTGCGGCGGTGTTCATTTTGCAGGGATACCTTGATTATCTTGCGAATAAAAACCGTGCTGACGAAGAAAACTAACAAAGGATTGGTAATAATATATGGAAGACGAAATCAGGCTTATCGGTGATGACGGTGATGAGCTTACATTGTATGTAATTGAAGAGACTAAGATTGCAGGAGTGAATTATCTTCTTGCCGCAGAGGACGAGGAGGGAGACAGCGAGGTTTATATCCTTAAGGATGTTTCGCCGGCAGATTCATTAGAAGCAGAGTATGAGATAGTCGAAGACGAGAGCGAGCAGTCATATCTCATAAAGATTTTCAGCGAGCTTTTAGAGGACGTGGACTTTGAATTATAAACAGCCCTGATTGCAGGAATTTATGACTTTATAAGGTAGATTATGCCCATACGGGCGATTAATAAGAACTTAATCAGGCATGGAGATTGCCTGTGCTTTAAATATAATTATGTGCGGATTAATAATATAAAACTTACTGAATGCTTGGCTTTTAGCGAGGCTTATTTGATTATGTTTAAGTATGGGTGGCTGCATGTACATAAAATCAATAATAGATAAATCAACATAACAGGAGGTAAAAATTGGACAATATTGAATCGAAATTAAAAATAATCCCGCTTGGCGGATTAGAAAAGATAGGTATGAACATTACAGTGTTTGAATATGAGGACAGCATTATTGTCGTGGACTGTGGACTTTCATTTCCAAGCGATGATATGCTGGGTATTGACCTTGTTATACCGGATGTATCATATTTGAAGGAGAATATTGATAAGGTAAAGGGCTTTGTGATAACACATGGTCATGAGGACCATATCGGTGCTCTTCCGTATGTATTAAAGGATGTCAACGTTCCTGTTTACGGAACAAAGCTTACACTTGGAATTATTGAAAACAAATTAGAGGAGCACAAGCTTACCGGAAAGGTAAAGCTTAAGGTTGTAAAGCACGGACAGACTATTAATCTGGGGGCTTTCAGAATAGAATTTATCAGGACAAACCACAGTATTGTGGATTCTGCTGCGCTTGCTATTTTCTCGCCTGTCGGAACTATTATCCACACAGGTGATTTTAAGGTGGATTACACACCGGTATTCGGTGACGCTATCAATCTTCAGAGATTTGCGGAGCTTGGCAAAAAGGGCGTGCTTGCGCTTATGTCGGACAGCACAAACGCCATAAGAGGCGGCTTTACGATGTCTGAGAGGACTGTCGGAAGAACCTTTGACAATATTTTTGCGGAGAATACAGACAGAAGAATTATTGTTGCAACATTTGCGTCGAATGTTGACAGAGTGCAGCAGATTGTAAATTCAGCCTATAAATATGGCCGCAAGGTAGTTGTGGAGGGCCGCAGCATGGTGAACATCATCGGCACTGCGAACGCTCTCGGTTATATTAATATTCCGGAAGGAACGCTTATTGATATAGAGCAATTAAAAAATTATCCTGATGAGAGAACGGTTATTATTACTACGGGCAGTCAGGGTGAGTCGATGGCTGCATTGTCAAGAATGGCGTCAAACCTTCACAGGAAGGTATCTATAGACCAGAACGATACAGTCATATTCAGCTCGACACCGATTCCGGGCAATGAAAAGGCTGTATCAAGAGTTATAAACGAGCTTTCTGTAAAGGGTGCGAATGTTATTTTCCAGGACACTCATGTTTCGGGACATGCCTGCAAGGAGGAGCTTAAGCTTATTTACTCACTTGTTAAGCCTAAGTATGCGATTCCGGTGCATGGAGAGTACAGGCACTTAAAAGCAAATGCAGATATTGCGAAGGAGCTTGGCATAGATAAGGACAATATTTTTATCCTTTCATCAGGAGATGTGATGGAGCTTAGCGAGGACAGCGCGTGTGTGACTGACCATATTCATGTGGACAGTATACTTGTTGACGGACTCGGCGTAGGTGATGTCGGCAACATTGTACTCAGGGACAGACAGAGTCTTTCACAAAATGGAGTTATCATTGTGGTGCTTACGATAGACAGGTTAAACTGCGAACTGCTTGCGGGTCCTGATTTAGTATCGAGAGGCTTTGTGTATGTAAGAGAGTCGGAGGACTTGATGGAAGAGGCACGAAGCATGGTATATGAAGAGGTTATGATTTGCCTTAACAACAATATAAGTGACTGGACCAAATTAAAGAGTGTAATTAAGGATTGTCTCAGTGAATACATTTGGAAGAGAATGAAGAGAAGTCCTATGATACTTCCTATAATCATGGAAGTCTAGGCTATAGAAACGGAGGATTATCCTTATGGATGAAAAGACACGGGTTAATGACTGGGAGGAAGCCTATATTGAAAAAAAAGCTGCAGTGAAAAGTCAGGCGGCAGACAAGAAGAATACGGTAGGACTTAAAATACTTGCAGTTGTACTGGCTGTATTTGTTATCCTTGTATGTATGGCTCTTGGATATCATTTCGGATATAAGGCTGTTACGTACAATGGAGGCACGGGTAAGGGCATCCAGACAGAGGTTGTTATTAATGAAGGCGATTCTTTAGGAGAGGTGGCGTCAAAGCTTTATAAAGCCGGTGTTATAGAAGACAAGCTTGTATTTATGTTTCAGGCGCGCTTTTATGATTATGATATTGAACCGGGCAAATATATTTTAGATGATGCGATGCCATACAAGGATATATTTATAAAGCTGGAAAACGGCGGATATTAGGAAGAGGCAGATATGATAGTAAATGAGAGGTTTACAGACTATATAAATTCGCTGGATACAGGCGATGGCGACATTGTGCGCAGTATAGCGCGCGAGGCTGAGGAGACCTTTGTACCGATAATCCGCAAGGAGACCGCAAGTCTTTTAAAGACGCTTCTTGAGATAAAACAGCCGAAGAAAATACTTGAGGTCGGTACGGCTACAGGCTATTCGGCATTGATTATGAGTGAGCATATTCCTGCCGGGAGTACCATTACCACTATTGAGAAGTATGAAAAGAGAATACCGATAGCCAGGGAGAATTTTAGAAGGGCAGGCAAGGAAGATGTTATAACTCTTCTTGAGGGAGATGCCGCCGATATACTTGCCGGACTTGACGGGGAATATGATTTTATATTCATGGACGCAGCAAAGGGGCAGTATCTGAATTTCCTGCCGCATATATTAAGACTTTTGGTGCCGGGCGGAATACTTATATCAGATAATGTGCTGCAGGACGGCGATATTATAGAATCCAGATATGCAGTTACCAGAAGAAACAGGACAATACATACACGCATGAGAGAGTATCTGTACGAGATAAAGCACAATGAATTGCTTCAGACATCCATTATCACTATAGGTGACGGCGTGGCATTAAGCGTCAGACTTAAATGATGTGTCCGGCAATATGTTTTTAAACGCACAGACTGAAAAATACAGATGAAAAGCCGATTTTTTAATATATCATATTATTTTAACACGCTGTTTTGAATTATTTTATAAGAGGTGGACAACATTGAATGGCAATACATATAAATATAACGAAATAGTGAGTATGACTAAGAGCGAGATACTTTTTAACGACGGCCATCTGATTAATTTTACAGAGTGCGCATCCAGATGGGCAGAGAAGAAGGGCATCAGCCTTAGAAATTACACATGCGTGGGCGATAGAAATTTCTCAGAGGATGTTCCTTATTTTGATTTGTATTCAAAGCCTGTTACAAGAATAGTTTTTCCGAAGAAGACCTTCCTTGGGAAAAAGAAAAGCAGGAAGGAATTTGAACTGTTGAGGTCTAAAATAGGCAATTTAGGCTGGACCTTAAGAGATATATCATATGAAAGATAATATTTATCAAGATGCATTTAATGCATCTGAAAAAGTTTTTGAGGAGAGATAAGATGAGACATCCTGAACTATTGATTCCGGCAAGCAGTCTTGAAGTGCTTAAGACTGCGGTAATATACGGGGCCGACGCTGTTTATATAGGCGGCGAGGCGTTTGGGCTTCGCGCAAAAGCAAAGAATTTTTCAATGGAGGATATGAAGGCGGGCATAGAGTTTGCACATGAAAGAGGCGTGAAGGTATACGTTACAGCCAACATACTTGCACATAATTACGATTTAGAGGGTGTAAGGGAGTATTTCAGAGAGCTTAAGAGGATACAGCCGGACGCTCTGATAATATCGGACCCGGGCGTTTTTATGATTGCAAAGGAAGAGGTGCCTGAGATTGAGAGACATGTAAGCACGCAGGCAAACAACACCAACTATGGCACGTACAATTTCTGGTACAGGCTTGGTGCAAAGAGAGTTGTATCTGCAAGAGAGCTTTCGTTAGAGGAGATTAAAGAAATCAGAAGGAATATTCCTGATGATTTGGAGATAGAGACATTTATTCACGGTGCAATGTGCATATCGTATTCGGGAAGATGCCTGCTTAGCAACTTTTTAACCGGGCGTGACGCAAACAGGGGGGCATGTACGCATCCGTGTCGCTGGAAGTATGTGCTGATGGAGGAGAGCAGACCGGGAGAATACATGCCTGTATTTGAAAATGAAAGAGGCACATATATTTTTAATTCAAAGGATTTGTGCATGATTGAGCATATTCCGGACATTCTTGGCGCAGGCATTGACAGCCTTAAGATAGAGGGCAGAATGAAGACGGCGCTTTATGTGGCGGCAGTGGCAAGAACCTACAGAAAGGCGATAGATGATTATAAGAAGTCGCCTGAGCTTTATTATGAGAATATGGAGTGGTACAAGGCTGAGATAGGAAAGTGCACGACGAGGCAGTTTACAACGGGCTTCTTCTATGGAAAGCCTGATGAGAACACCCAGATATATGACAGCAATACATACACGCAGGATTATGTCTATATTGGCATTGCAGGCGATAATACTGATGAGAATCATTTTGCAATGGAACAGAAGAATAAATTCAGCGTTGGTGAGATGATAGAGATTATGAAGCCTGACGGGGAAAACATTCAGACGGAGGTGCTGGAGATACTTGATGAGTATGATTTACCGCAGGAAAGCGCGCCTCATCCGAAGCAGCAGCTTAAGGTAAGGCTTTCTGTTATGCCGCAGAGGTATGATATTTTAAGACGCAAGGGATAAAAAACTGCAATAAAAATAAAATAAATAAATTGAATAATCAATTGCTTCAAAGTGTTAAATCCTGGCTTTATATAGAGGGTTTAACACTTTTTATTTTGTCTGGTTTGGCTGCAGCTTCGTTGACACAAATAGTTAGCAACCACCACTTCAAGTGGTGGTTGCTAACTATTTGTGTCACATTAAAAATAAACCACCTGCTATGCAGGTGGAGGGCAGATCTTTAGATATAAGCAAGAACTCCTGTGTTAAAATAAAAGTAGGTCTGCAAACCACAAATAAATAACACAGGAGGTCCAAAGAATGGACAGTAATAGTTTAGCCCATACAAAATGGGAATGCAAGTATCATATAGTATTTGCACCGAAGTATCGTAGACAGGTAATATACAAAGACATCAGAGCAGATGTGGGAGAAATACTGGGAACATTATGTAGAAGAAAAGGCATAGAGATAATAGAAGCAGAATGTATGCCGGATCATGTACATATGCTGGTAAGAATACCACCAAAA
>JAFRXK010000076.1 GCA_017442865.1 Lachnospiraceae bacterium
ATGTGGACAATACAAATATTAAGAATCATGTTGCAACGAACAAGACCGCAAATGGTAACTGTAACTTCAACCTTAATGTAAGTGCAACAACAAAATTAAGGACAATATATGCCACGGCATATGTGAAGTATCTGGATAAGTACGGTGCAGAAGGTATTGTATATTCACCGGTACAGGTAAGCGCATATGAATAAAACCATTGCAAAGGATGGTATTCGTGGTTGCATATAAAGCATCTTATATTGTTGAAGAACGGGAGACTGATAAAACTTTAACAGATGAATAATTAATAATAATACTGTAGCCGCAGTGGCAAACACCTCTGCGGCTATAGTATATCAGCTGTTGTGTGCTTTAAGCCGGTAGTGTTTAACGCCGGGGAGAGAGTGCGTTACGGCAGAATGGAGACGGTTTTTTATGAAGAATAAAATTTTAATAGGTATTTTATTATTAGTGGTCATGATGACAGGCGTTTCGTGCACTAAATCAGCAAAAAATGCTGAAGAAAGTGCGGCTAAAGATGTTATTACAACAGAGGAAAGCAGCATATCAACAGATGTTTTGACAGTGCAGGAGAGCGAAGAGCTGCAGGGAACGGATGATGTTGACAGTATTGATACAGAGAAAAGTGAAGAAGTACAGGAAGCAGACGATACTAATGCAGATGAAAGTGAACAGATTGAAGAGCCTGCTCAGGAAGAACAATTTATAGGAGAGGAATAAGCTTTGGCAGTACTGCTGCAGAATAGTAAGCTGCCGCAGATTTACACATATATAATTATGAATAAAATTTATTTTACAATAAAGCTTTTAGATATTAATATAGGTATAGAGTGCATGTATGATTCGACACGTGCATTTTGTGCCGGATATGAGACTGATGAAGAGACTGATTTTACAGTTTCGGTAAAGCAGACTGATATTGAGTTTGAGCGTGGAAGGTCAATTGCTGATTTAGGGTATGATTTTAGTGATGCATATTTAGAGACGCTGGCGGTTTACAGGAAGATTTCAGAGAAGATTCCATTTTATGATGGCTTTTTATTTCACAGCTCAGCGATAGCCGTAGACGGGCAGGCATATCTTTTTACCGCGAAAAGCGGCACAGGCAAGAGCACGCATACGCGACTGTGGAGGAAGTATTTCGGAGACAGGGCGGTTATGGTGAATGATGACAAACCTTTTATAAAGGTCGCAGATACACCTTTAGTCTATGGAACTCCGTGGAATGGCAAACACAGACTTGGCAGCAACATTTCTGTACCGATAAAGGCGATTTGCATTCTAACCAGGTCTGAGGATAATTATATTTATCCGATATCGGGTGCAGAAGCGCTTCCTATGCTTATCCAGCAGACATATAGGGCATATGATGGAGCTGCGTTGTCAAAAACCATGACATTACTTGATAAATTGATAAAACAGGTCAGATTTTATAAGCTAGGCTGCAACATGGACATTGAGGCCGCAAAAATTGCATACGAAGGAATGAGAGAATAAAAACATGTCAGGGCAGACAGTGAGCATGCAAAAATGAGAAGACCGATTAGAGAAAAATTAGAGAATAAAGAGGCAGAAGGAGATAAAAATGAAGCTCAGCGATAAATTTATTTTGCACACAACAGATACGGAAACCCTTTTGGTTCCTACCGGTGAGGCAGAATTTTCAGGGATAATCCGGGGAAATGAGACACTGGGATATATATGCGAGTGCCTTAAGGAGGATACGACCCGTGAGGCAATAATTGAAAGAATGAAAGCAGAATTTGATGTTTTACAGGATATTATTGAGGGTGATGTTGACAGAGCGTTGAAGAATTTAAGAGAAACAGGTGCTCTGGATGAGTAAACTAAAATTTGAAGATTTTATTGAGCAAAGCGGGCAGCTGACATATTCAAATGTCGGAACCAGTATGCTGCCGCTTTTGCGTCAGGGCAGGGATTTGTTTACCGTCAGCAAAAAAAATGCGGCAAGATGCAGAAAGTATGATGTGGTGCTTTACCACGGACAAAATGACACGTACATTCTTCACCGCATTATAAAGGTCCGAGAGGCTGATTATGTGATTCGCGGAGATAACTGTATTACGAAAGAGTACGGAATCACGGATGATGATATAATAGGCGTGATGACGGGCTTTGTCAGAGACGGTAAAAGCTACAGCACGGATAATACAGGATATCGAATTTACAGCGTGCTGTGGTGCGCATTTGCACCGGTGAGGATATGCTTTAAGAAAATGAAGATAAGGATTTCACATCTTAAGCGTAGCGTAAAAATGAAAATTAAAAGGATAATTGGCTGACGAATAGAGAATATAGAGTTAATGCCTTAATTAAATATATTTTGAAAACGGAAGGAAGAAATTTGTTTTACCAAAACGGAAAGCTGCAATGAGAAAACATGAAAAAATAAAAGCAAACAAAGAGGCATACAAAAAAGCAGCATATGATGCGGCTTATCTTGCTGCCTGTGTAATAAATGGCGAGAAACCGGATATTGACCGCGTAAAGCAGATTGATTTAGATATGCTTTACAAGGTGTCAATAAAGCATTCTATGACGGGGATAGTCTGTCATGCATTGGAGTCTGTGGGAATTCACGAGACTTTATTTGTGCAGGAGAAGGGAAAGACAATTCAAAGGGTACTGCTTCTGGATGCAGCATGGAAGTCAATAAAATCTAGGCTTGAGCAGGAAAAGATATGGTATATGCCATTAAAGGGAGCTGTGATAAAGGATTATTATCCTGCAGTTGGAATAAGATGTATGGCTGATTATGATGTGTTAATCGATATAAACGGCAGAGCTAAGGTGCGGGATATTATGGTGGAAAAGGGCTTTTTGGTGGAGTCATTTGATAATGACAATCATGATATTTATACTAAGGCTCCATCCACCAGCTTTGAAATGCATGTCGGATTGTTTAAAAAAGACAGAGTTGAAGCTCCTATTTATAATTATTATGAAAAGATTAAAGAAAAACTGATAAAAGACAGTGATAACGACTTCGGATATCATTTTTCGCATGAGGATTTCTATTTATATATGATTGTCCATGAATACAAGCATTTTACGCTTGGAGGAACCGGATTAAGGTCGCTTTTGGATATATATGTTTTTTTGAAAAAGTTTAAAGAAGTACTGGATATGGAATATATTGAGCGAGAAACTGCTTGTATGGGGTTTGCCGATTTTGAAAAGGAAAACAGAGCGCTTGCGTTAAAGCTTTTTTCAAATGAAGAGCTGGATGGCATCAGTATGCAAAGACTTGATTATTATATCTTTTCAGGGGTTTATGGCAGAATTGAAACTGCACATTACCATATGGTAAAAAAGAAAATTGGCAATAATAGTCTGACATCAAAACTTAAATATCTTTACAAGCGTGCATTTCCACCTGTAAATAGCTTATGGCAGGCATATCCTTTTTTTGATAAGCATAAATACCTGACACCGCTGCTGATATTATTCCGTCCGATATATCTTCTTATAGTAAAGCACAAGTTTATATTTCGCGAGTTTAAATATGTTTTTAAAAAAAACAAACGTGATTAATAAATTTAATGTTAGAAATTGATAATAAAACCATTCAAATGCATGAGTTAATATAAAAAAATCAAAAAATAACAAAAAAATACTTGCAATAGCTTATAAGATGTGGTAGATTTAATACATAAACAAGTGAAACGTTTTATTAAATAAAAAATTCCATTAAACATTTTAAAATATGAAATTGCTATTATACTATTATTAGTTTGCATATAATTTTTTTGTTTTTTCATTCCTAACCCCTAATACAAAAGCAATCGTCAAGAGACGATTGCTTTTGTATTTTAGTGCAGTTTTGCTTGTGTATGTGACTGTTTGCATATATAATACGCTGTATAGAAGAAGGTATTGCTGCAGTTTAGAAGTACAAAAGCGAAATTATTTTTTATATTTCGAACGTCAAAATACAATTTATTAAAATGATTAAGGCGGTATTTTTATGGCATATTTAAGCAGTTCTTGGAAGGGTACGGGACTTCGCGCGGGTGGAGACGGCATTCTTAGTGTAAGCAAAATAAAACCATATGAGGGAGATAACCATGTGACGGACCCGTTGGGCGTGCGTTTTGAAATATCAGCGGATATAAGCGAGGTTGAAGAGGGTGTTCTGGAATGTTTTACAACCTTGAAGGAGATTACGTTTGAGGGCAGCCCAAAGCGTCTCGGAGTGTCAGAGAAGGCACGCAGGCTGCTTCAGGAAAATGATGTGCTTATCCGTGGAAAGTTCGGGAGCTATGCGGAGCGCTTTGCAAAGGAATACGGACTTCGTTTCGTGCATTCCGATATCAAAATCGGCCGCTCAGGCAATTATTTTGAAAATCATGGTTCGGATGTAATTACCCTTATGTTTGAACCTGATGAGAAGCCTCGCATTTGTCAGTCGAATTTCTGCCAGGGTATTTCGGCAGGAAGCAGCGGCGGCGGAGATGTGTATCTTTATCTCCCGAAGGATTTTTACCTTACATACTCGAATAAGGACATTGCGGATATCTGCTGGGGCACCTGCTACGACAGCATTCTAAAGAATTCCGAGCTGGGTGCGTTTCTTGCAAAGGCGAAGAAAAAGGGCGGATATTATATCGTGCCGAAGAAAGATAAAGAGAAGAGTGATAAAGAGAAGCAGGAGAAAGAGAATAAAGAGAAGAAATAACAAAACGAGCGGTTAATAGCTGTTTTGTTTGTATGATTAGCCCCCGGCCGATGCAAAAGAAATGTGCATCAGCCGGGGGCTAATCATACATATTTTTATTTTGTATTATTGTATAAAACTTAGGCTTTGGTTAATTATATATTTAATGTAAGTTATATTTGGTGCATATATTTAATATATAGGTTATATTAGGTGAGAATACATGATATTTTGAACCTAAAGTTATATAATATTAAATAAGGAGGTGAATATTATGGCACAGGCAACATTTAGTGTGAGAATGGATGATAGTCTCAAGACACAATTTGAGCAGCTTTGCAATGAGTTTGGCATGAATATGACAACAGCAATTAATGTATTTGCCAGAGCTGTTGTCCGTGAGCGCAGAATACCTTTTGATATTGCGGCTCCTAAGCCTGATGTTACAAGAGATGAAGCCATGCAGGCATTTATGGCAATAAGGGAACAGTCAGCGAAGAATTTTCCAGAAGGAATGTCGCTTGAAGAAATTAATGATGAGATAAGGAAACCCAGATAAAGCATTTCCCGAAAGAACCATTTATAGTTACTGCACGACAGATGATTGACATCCTTGATAAATACAATAATTGAAATAAAAATGCCGGCAGATTAATATCTGTCGGCATTAACAATTTAGAGTGTTTGTTGTGAATTTAAAAATGTCAAGCCACAAGCTTACAAATGTTTATTAGCAAGAAACTGGTCTATAATATGCATAACACTGTTCTTTTCTTCAGTGGTAAGTAAGTCCCATTTTTTCAATAAAGTCAAATCATTTTCTTCACTAATGCAATAGTATCCATCAACATTAAAAAAATTAGCCAAAGATATGTCCAGTACATTGCAGATACGTTCAAGCTTATCAATTGGAGGATAAAGTGATTTCTGATACCATGTTGCAATGGTGGATTGCGGAATCTCTGATAATTTTGAAAGCTTGTATACCGACATACCTTTAGCTTCGCGAAGCTCGGTGATACGGTTGAGGACGTTGAAAGGTGTGTTATTTGTTGTGGTATTCATAAAAATGTTTCCTCCTGACAATCCGTTATATCGATATAATAATTTGAAAATACGATTGACAGTAGATGTGAAAAGACGATATAATATATCGTGAAAACGATATATTATACTATCAAATTTTAATGCCAATTGTGTTTAAGGGAGACAAATGAAATGAAAAAATTTATTATAGGTATAATCTTGTCATTTATTATAATTGGAATTATTTTATGCTTCATTTTAATAAAATATTCTAATGAAAGCCTTGAAACACAAATTACAACAATATCAAAAATTTTATTACAATCAATAGTATCAGGATTTGTTACATTCCTAGGCTTATTTATGACTATATCATTTAACGAGTATCAAAATAAACAGAATGAAAAAAATAAAATTTGTCCTAAGTTTTATTTGGTACCAAAAGAGAGAGCATCAGCATTAAAAAAAATAAATGTTATTGATGAAAAAAATTTTTTTATCTGCACCTACTCAAAAAACGCAAGAGAAATAGAATGTGAAATTAAAAACACAAGGGAATGTAAAGCGAAAAAAATTTTTATTAAAAAAAATTTGAATATAAAGAAAAAGATTAAAAATTTAGAGTGTAAAGACAATATATGTTTTTTGACCTTGGGAAACAATTGCAGATTCTATCGTTCTTTTAAAATTTTTTTTGAAGATGTTATGGGGAATAAATATAAACAGAAAATAAAATATAAATACGATGACGATGGTAGTTATGATTTTAAATCGTCTATTCCTAAAAAAAGATTAATGTAATTTAATTATTATAATTTATAACGTATGATAAAAAAGAAAGGCATTTATATGAAAAAAATAATTAACGAAAAGTATTTTCAACCAATTACATATAGAAATGATATATATCGTAAATTTGAAAAGCAGTTCCGGCATTGTTTTTTGAATCCAATAAATATAAGCGATGATTTGTATGTTGAGCATACGACTAAGGAATATAAAAATTCATTCGATTTGTTTTTTAATGGAGCAGATAGTGATGTAAAGTTTTTTATTGGATTTACAGGGATAGGTAAGACTACTTTTACAAAACATTATTTGAAGTACAAAACTTTAGGTATTGTAATACCTGAAAAGGGTTCAGTTATTATTCCAAATAGTTGGGATGGCAAAAAAGTTTCAGATGATAATTATGAAGCTGAGATTAATGAACAGATAAGCAATGTTATTGATAGTTTGACGGAAAAGTTATATAAACCTTATGAAGAATTGATTTTAGAAGAGTACAATGAAATTTTACAATATTTCGTTGATACGAGAACGGATACTAAGTGCACGTTGACAATAGAAGAACTATTTAAAGCAAAAGAAATTGGATGTGAACCTAATCAATTAAAATTGCAAAAAATGAAAGATAACCATCCTGTAGAAGTATCATCAACAATGTTAAAATATATTATTGACAAACATAATGATAAAAAAATTAATCGATTAATATTTGTTGTTGATGATTTGGAAACTTTATCACAATCGAAGGTTAGATATATTATTAAATCATATTTTAAATTATATGCATGTATGCATAATATTAATTCGGAACCTATTGTTAATTTGTTGATTAACGTAAGACCACATTCATATAGATTTTTACAGCAAGATATTGATCATCAATATCTTGCTGCATATGGAAATTATCTTCAATCGGATAATTACAGGTTGATAAAAAATGAAATACCGGATGTAAGAAAAATATTTAAACAAAGATTTGAAGATGCTATTAAAAAAACTGCATCTAAACCTGGAAATCCTCAGACATGGAGAGAAGCCAAAAAAGTTTTTTATGAAATAATAGATGATTTTGATGACGGTATAATAGATATGATTTCAGATTTATGTCATAAAAACATAAGAGCAATTACAGATTGCTTCCAAATGATTTTATCTAATCGAGTTTGGTGTCAGGAATTTAGAGATTATACTGAACATCCAACCGTAGAAAGAGCAGAATATCACTTTGATATAGTGAATGTTATAAGAACTATTGCTTGTGGAGAAAATCCTGTATATATGGGAGAAAAAGAAATACAGTTCAATCCAGGTAATTTATCAAATATACAATTTAGACCATCTTTTGATGATAGCAAAGTGTTTATTCCAAATTTGATAATTGACATAAAAAGCAAAGAATGTGATATATTGCCGCTAGTTGTTATTAGATATCTAAATGGTATATTTTCATCTGGAGATAGATCAAAACCACAAACGGAATTTATTACAAGAGAAGACTTGATAAATAATTTACATTTGGTCTTTGCTGGAGAAGTTTCAGAGGAAAAAATCTCTTATATTATAGATTATCTATTTGAAAATAGGATTATAAGAAAAAGTATTATTAGTAAAGATAGTGACAAATCAATTAACATCTTGGAAAAAGATGACTATTTGTATTTAACCTTTAAAGGGAGCAGATTGTTATCTATGCTTGAAAATGATTCAGTTTTGCTTGAAATATATAGAGAAGATGTTAAAAGAGATTATTCAGATGATAAATATTATAAATCATCACTTGAATTGATATCTAATAATGAGCGGAAAATTCTTTTTGAAGATATTATTGAGTTAGCGAGGAGCATTTATTATAGTGAAGACTATTATCAAAGAAAAATTAAAGATAATGATGGAACTATATATTTTTATGATATTACATTTCCGATAACAAAGAGTGTTATTACTGGAATAAGGAAATCGTTAAATCGCTCACAAAATATAAATGATTCAGAAAAAAGTATGTTGTATAGCAAAATTAATGTTTTAGAAAGTGAAATTTTAATGAGATTAAAAGAATTACATATATAGAAATATTTATTGCTGACTTTATTGATTAGATAACTAAAATTTAAGAAAGGTTAGTTTTACTATTTACAGTGTAAAGTTAATTGTTTATTTAACACTTCATCAAAGTTATATTAGGTGCGAAATGTTGACGTTTCGCACCTAGGTATATTAAATAATCTTTAAAGAGGAATTTGTTATGATGTAAGCAAAATTTGGCACAAGAATGGATAATATTATAAAAAACCATACAACTAGCCCCAAAAAGGAAAGTCTGGATATTACTAAAATTATAAAGCTCGGTTAGTACTTGACCATAACAAAAAACCATGTTAGAATATTCATAACAAAGAGATGTTAGACATATAATAATGCTGATCATACTCCGGCGACCTACGGGCCCGGGGTTTTTTTAGGCTCTAAACCTTACCATCATGTAAAGTTTAGAGCCTGTTTATGTAGTGCGTAATTATAAAAAATTCTTTTATATAAATTTACAGCAGCCCCATCCCTCTCATAATCATTATTATCACAAACAATGTGAACATTGAAACCAGACTTGTCCAGACCACAAGCTGTCCGGCAAGCTCCGAGTCATTGCCCATCTCGCCTGCCATTATGGCGCTGGAGACTGCAATCGGCGAGCCAAAGAGCGCAATAAGTGAGGCGTAGTGTGCGCTGCCTAAATTAAGCAGACCGGTGTGTGTTGACAGCAGGACTGCAAGCGTAAGGGCTGTGGCGGGAACTATTACGGTTCTTACCAAAGTGCCGTAAGCTATCTGCGGCAGCAGACCCTTTATTGCCTTAAAGCTGAACTGTCCGCCGAGCACGATAAGGGCGAGCGGCGAAGCGGTTTTTGAAACGCTTGCCAAAGCAGAATATAAAAACGGCAGGCTGTTTTTAATTGAAAATAAATGTTCGCCGCCTGCGTCCGTTGGGATAAAGCCTCTTATGAAGAGCACGGCGAGTCCAAGAAAAACACCAATAATCAAAGGGTTTTTGGCAATCTTAATTAATATGTCCTTTACTCTGATGCCACTGGAAGCTGCGGCGGCGCTTCGCGCCGCCGGGACATTTTTGTGAGTGTCGGCATATTCAGCGGCGCTTCGCGCCGCCACATTTGCAGATGGGGTATTTGCTTCGCAAAAACTATCACGAGCTGTATCAGTAGCATTTTCTTCATCCAAAAATACGGTCAGTGCTATGACCGCAAGTATATTAAACATCGGAATGGTGAAGGCTGAAAGCACTGCGGCGATTGCGAGGCTTCCAGCTCCGCCGAGGGCCTCCGACAGCGGGAAACCGATAAGCGCAAAGTTAGAGCGAAAGAAGCACTGCAGGATTACACCCTTCTGGCGGTTGTCCTTAATGGTGAGCCTTACACACACGAAGCCTATTGCAAAAAGCGTCAGTATGACTGCGAGGGCAAAAAATACGATGTTCCATTCTATGTCGCCGAGCGCATTTATCTCGTACAAATTGTAAAACAGGAGCGAAGGCAGCGCCACGCGGAACACAAATTTGTTTGCAATTGATAAAAAGTTGTCATTAAAAAAATGTATCTGCTTAAGGAAGTAGCCCAAAAGCATCAAAAGTATTATCGGAAAGACTGCATTAACAGCGAAAGCGAAAATCGAAAGCATAATATTAGCGGGTTCCTCTCATAAAAGTCTTTTGGCGTGCGTCGAAGCAACACATCATTAGCGTGCGGTGCAAAATTATTTTTTACTGTCTTCAATAAGCTTAAGAAGCGTCGGCTCGAGGTTGAATTCATCCACAAGCCTGTGAACCTCGGCAAGTGCCTTGTTTCTGACAGTTACAGGCAGAGTAGTACGCTTCGCGCGAATTAAAATATTTTTTGGCGTATGTTCAAAATCAATAAATTCTAAAAGCTGGGTCTTGTAGCCGCAGTATTCTAAAAGATTGGCTCTGATGGCGTCGGTAAACAGGGCGCTGGCGCGCTCTTTTATGATGCCATAGCGTGTTATGAGCGAAAGCTCGTCCGATTTTATCTGGGCGTTCAGCTCGTGCTGACAGCACGGAACCGAAAAAATCATGTCGGTATTCCATGTGATTGCGTTGTACAGCGCATAGTCGGTGGCGGTGTCGCAGGCGTGAAGTGTGATAACCATGTCAACAGGAAAATCACATTTGTAGCCGTTGATGTCGCCAAGCTCAAAGCTTAGTCCGTCGTAACCGTATTTTTTTGCGGCGGCGTTACATTTCTTAATAACGTCATCTTTCAGGTCGAGTCCGATCATTTTAACACTGATATGTTTAATTTCGGTAAAATAATAGTAAAGCACGAACGTCAGGTAGGATTTGCCGCAGCCAAAATCTATGACCGTAAGCTCCTTATAATCCTTCTGGGATATGTAGTCGTCAATGATTTCAACAAAGCGGTTTATCTGCCGGTACTTATCCTGCATCGAATTTCTAACCTGACCGGTGCCTGTGAAAATGTTCATGTCAACGAGGGGAGGAATAATTGTTCCCTCTTCAAGAATGTAATTTTTCTTTCTGTTGTGCGCCGTGTCCTTTTCAGGCGCATTTTTGCTGCCGACTTTACTGAACATCGGCTTGCCCTTCTTTGTAAGTCTGATACTGTATTCGTTGTCAGAGGTCCACGCATTAAGCTGCTTAAAGCTGTCTGCCAAAAGCTTTTCACAAAAGTCTGCAAGCTCAGTGCCGCTTATGTTTTCGTGAAAGACCTGTTTTTCAGTGTATTTTTCAGCCTGATAGTAGCTGTCCTTAAATGCAATCACTATCCTTTTATATGAAGAGCCTGCTGTAGGATTGCTGATAATCATTTTGTATGGATTTGCCTCCATAATAGTGCTGATATATTCTCTTAGTATCATGACGGTCCTTTCTTAATTTGTTTTGTAAAGTACATTGTTAATACACCTTAAGTATATATAAAATACACTTTACATAATGCTCGTTTTATAAAGCACATTATTAATACACCTTAAGTATATATAAAATATACTTTACACAATACTTGTTTTTTAATGTAGTACATTAATAATACACCTAATGTATATTTAAGATATACTTTACACAATGCTTGCTTTTTAAGTACATTATTAATACATCTAAGGCATATTTAAGATATACTTTGCATAATGCTTGTTTTTAAAGTACATTATTAATACACCTAAGGCATATTTAAGATATACTTTGTATAATGCTTGTTTTTTAAAGTACATTATTAATACACCTTAAGTATATATAAAATATACTCTGCACAATTAAAATATCTTCAGGATACATTAATAATGGCTCCAGATATCCTTCATAGCGGATTAACAGTTAATATAAGTATAATTACAATTGCTAAAATGCGCCTGTTATGCTATACATTATTATGATACCACGTAGTGCGTAGCAATCCGCAGGTATCATTGGATCAAAATACATTTTGACCTAAACATCATTATTATAAGGATATCCGGGAAAGATGCTTTTGTCCCTTGGTATTATTATAATTATTCACCTGATATTTGCAAGCGGGTTATGAAAAATGCAGATATTTTACGGCAGCAGCTGTGCGGTATTAAACAGCAGTATTTTTTACGGGAATGAAAAGATGGAGGTGGTATTATGCCTGAATGGTTAAAGGATGCAATATTTTATGAAATATACCCTCAGAGCTTCAAGGATTCAAACTCTGACGGTATCGGGGATTTTGAGGGAATTATAAGTAAGCTTGATTACATAAGTAAGCTCGGCTGCAATGCAATCTGGATGAATCCGTGCTTTGAGTCGCCCTTCAGTGATGCGGGCTATGATGTGGCGGATTATTACAAGGCTGCGCCGAGGTACGGCACGAATGATGATTTGAAGAGGCTGTTTGACGAGGCGCATAAGAGAGGCATACATGTGCTCTTGGATTTGGTGCCGGGGCACACATCTATAAAGCATCCATGGTTTAAGGAGTCGATGAAGCCTGAGAAAAATGAATACAGCGACAGATACATATGGACTGACAGCATCTGGACAGGCTTTGAAGGAATCAATAATATTTCCGGCTCATTGCGCGGAATTTCGGACAGGGACGGCTCCTGTGCGAGCAATTTCTTTTCAACCCAGCCGGCGCTTAATTATGGTTTTGCGGTAAGGGACAAGGACTGGATGCTTGCTCCTGATGCGCCGCCGTGCGTCGCAAATAAGGAAGAGATGAAGAATGTAATGCGCTTCTGGATGAACATGGGCTGTGACGGCTTCAGGGTTGATATGGCGCATGCGATGATTAAAAATGACCCTGACGATAGCGCAACGATTGAATTCTGGAAGGAATTCAGAGCGTTTATGGACGAGGAGTTCCCGGACAAGGTGATGCTTTCAGAGTGGGGCGAGCCGGACAAGTCACTCGCCGGAGGCTTCCATATGGACTTTTTGCTGCATTTCGGACCGAGCCACTATCTTGACCTTTTCAGAGTGGAGGAACCGTTCTTCTCAAGGAGAGGAAAGGGCGATGCAGCGGCATTTGCGGCAAATTATATGCTCAATTACAACAAGACAAACGGCAGGGGACTTATGTGCATTCCTTCGGGAAACCATGATATGTCCAGAATTGCGCACAGGCTTGACAATGAGGAGTTAAAGCTTGCATTTGCATTCCTGCTTACCATGCCTGGTGCGCCGTTTATTTATTATGGCGATGAGATAGGCATGAAGTATCTGGAGGGCATTACATCAAAGGAGGGCGGCTTCCACCGCACCGGAGCGAGAACGCCTATGCAGTGGGACAAGAGCACGAATGCGGGCTTTTCATGTGCGCCGTCAGAGCTTCTTTATATAATGCTTGACCCGGATAAGAACAGGCCGACGGTTGAAGCACAGATGAATGATACAAATTCATTGTGGCACACGGTCAGGGAGCTTATCGAGGTCAGAAAGAATAATAAGGAGCTGTGCAATGAGGCATCGATTGAATTTTTATATGCGAAGACAAATGAATATCCGCTTGTTTATTTAAGAGGCGACAGAAAATCGGGCGTGCTGGTTGCATTAAACCCGTCGGGAAAGGATGTTTCATGCGAGATTGATATCAGTGAGGGTGACGTTTTATTGTATAATATAGGCGGAAAGGCTGCATTAAAGCGTGGAAAACTGACTGTTCCGAAGGAAAGTGCAAGCATAATCAGGGTAAAATGATATTTTTAGCCTTGATTTTTGACTAAAACATCAAAAATACTTTACGGAATTATAATCATTGTGTTATAATAACGGGTAGTATTCTGTTTAAAATTTGATTTATGGAGGAGCATTATGAAAACAGTTAAGACATTAAATAAGAACACACTTACAAATACAGTTAAGAAGGGCGGATGCGGCGAGTGCCAGACATCATGCCAGTCAGCATGTAAGACATCATGTACAGTTGGAAACCAGACATGCGAGAACGCTAACAGAAAGTAATTACAGGCGTATTTTAGGACACTCTGTCCAAAGGGCGGGGTGTCTTTAGTTCGTTATACAAAAAGCAGACCGCAAAGGGCGGTCCGGACAGTATACGGATTTATGTGACGAAAGGAGAACGCGTTTGATTCATCAGTATAAGAGCAATGGTTATAATATTGTGCTTGATGTATGCAGCGGTTCTGTTCATATAGTTGAGGATGTTACCTATGATGTGATTGCCATGTACGAGGAGTGTACGCCGCAGGTTATTCTGGACAGGCTTTCCGGTACATATGATAAGCAGGATATAGAGGATGCCTTGTCAGATGTTAAGGAGCTTATTGATGCCGGTATGCTTTTTACGCAGGACAATTACAGGGATATAGTGATTGATTTTAAGAATCGTCAGACGGTTGTCAAGGCATTATGCCTTCATGTTGCCCATGACTGCAATCTTGCATGTAAGTACTGCTTTGCCGAAGAGGGCGAGTATCATGGACGCAGGGCGATTATGAGCTATGAGGTTGGTAAGAAGGCACTTGATTTTCTTATTGCAAATTCAGGCAGCAGGGTGAATCTTGAGGTGGATTTCTTCGGTGGAGAGCCGCTGATGAACTGGGATGTGGTAAAGCAGCTTGTGGCTTACGGACGTGAGCAGGAGAAGCTTCACAACAAGAGGTTCAGATTTACGCTTACAACCAACGGTATGCTTCTTAATGACGAGATTTTAGAATTCTGCAACAAAGAAATCAGCAATGTTGTACTCAGTCTCGATGGAAGAAAAGAGGTCAATGACCGTATGCGCCCTACGAGAAACGGCAAGGGCAGCTATGACATTATAGTACCGAAGTTTCAGAAGTTTGCTGCAGGCAGGGCGAATCAGTATTATATCAGAGGCACATTTACGAGGTACAATCTTGATTTTGCAAGCGATGTTATTCATTATGCGGACCTTGGATTCGACCAGATATCCATTGAGCCGGTGGTAGCACCGCCTGAGGCGCCTTATTCCATCAGGGAAGAGGACATTCCTGTTATTTTAGAGGAATATGACAGACTTGCTTTAGAGTATATAAAGCGCAAGAAGGAAGGAAGAGGCTTTAACTTCTTCCACTTCAACATAGATTTAGATGGCGGACCATGCGTATACAAGAGACTTTCCGGCTGTGGCTCGGGAACAGAGTATCTTGCGGTTACGCCTTGGGGAGATTTATATCCGTGCCATCAGTTTGTGGGTCAGGAAGGATTTGTCCTTGGAAATGTTGACGAGGGTATTACAAATACCACAGTCAGGGACGAGTTCAAGATGTGCAATGTCTATGCAAGAGAAAAGTGTAAGAATTGTTTCGCACGTTTTTACTGTAGCGGTGGATGCTCTGCAAACTCATACAATTTCCATGGTAATATTACCGATACCTATGATATTGGATGTGCTATGCAGAAAAAGCGTATAGAATGTGCGATTATGATAAAAGCCGCGTTAGCGGATGAAAGTTAAGTAAAAGGAGAATGAAAAATGGCAAAGAATAGTTATTCACGCAAGAGTAATAGCGCATTAAAGGGCTGGCTCGGTCTTGTTGCAGTTATTCTTGTGATTTGTGCCGTAGGATTCGTAGCATTATTTGGCACAAACAGTATCGGTTCAGGAAGTTATTCCGACATCAAGTTAGGACTCGACCTTGCGGGTGGTGTAAGTATTACTTACAGGGCAGTTGACGGCAACCCTACACAGGAAGAGATGAATGATGCAATTTATAAGCTTCAGCTTCGTGCTGATACTTACAGTACAGAGGCTCAGGTTTATCAGCAGGGAAGCGACAGCATCTGCGTAGATATCCCTGGCGTCAGCAATGCAAATGAGATTCTTGAAGAACTCGGTCAGCCTGGTAGCCTTGAGTTTGTTGACCCGGACGGCAATGTTATCCTTACCGGTGTTGATGTTGCTGAGGCAAAGGCAGGACAGATTCAGGATGGCAATGGATACGTAGTATTCCTTACATTAACTGAAAACGGCGCAAAGGTTTTTGCAAAAGAGACAGAGGAGCATTTAAATCAGGTTATTTCTATTAAGTATAATGGTACACCTGTAAGCCAGCCAAAGGTTAACAGCGTTATCACAGGCGGCAACTGCTACATCGAGGGCATGACAGATTATGATTCTGCATCAAAGCTTGCATCAGTTATCAGAATCGGTGCTCTTCCGATAAGTCTTGAAGAGGTTAAGTCTCAGGTTGTAGGCGCTACACTCGGTTCAGAAGCTATTTCGACAAGTATTAAGGCCGGTATCATTGGTCTTATCGTAGTTGCACTTATTATGATTGCTGTATATCTTCTTCCGGGTATTGCGGCAGTGCTTGCTTTACTTTTATATGTTGGACTTATCATCGTGCTTATGAGCGCATTTGACGTTACGCTTACCCTTCCGGGTATTGCGGGTATCCTGCTTTCAATCGGTATGGCAGTTGATGCAAATGTCGTTATTTTCTCACGTATCAGAGAAGAGCTTGCAGCAGGAAAGTCTACAAGAAATGCTATAAAGGACGGCTTCTCAAAGGCTCTTTCAGCTATCCTTGACGGTAATATCACAACACTTATTGCAGCAGCAATCCTTATCTGGAGAGGTACAGGTCCTATCAAGGGCTTTGCTATCACTCTTGCAATCGGTATTGTTTTATCAATGTTTACAGCACTCTTTGTTACAAGATTTATTCTCAAGGCATTTTATAATATCGGTCTTACAAATGACAAGTTATATGGCAAGAAGACACTTGACAAGAAGATTAACTTCCTCAGCAAGAAGAACATTTTCTTCATCTGCTCACTGCTTGTTATCGTGGCAGGCTGGATAGGTATGGCTGTAAACGGACTCAACAACAAGGGCGTGCTCAACTTCAGCCTTGACTTCGTAGGCGGTACATCAACAAATGTTGATTTCAACGAGGCTTACACACTTCAGGATGTTAATGATAAGATTATTCCTAAGATCAGAGATATCATCGGTGCTACAGAAAGCGTAGACCCACAGATGGTAAACGGTACAAATGAAGTTATCTTCAAGACAAGAACACTTACACTTGAAGAGCGTACAGCAATGGAGGAGCTTTTCGTTAAGGACTTTGGCGTAGACAACCAGTCAATTACTGCAGAAAGCATCAGTGCTACTGTCGGTAAGGAGATGAAGAGAGATGCGATACTCGCGGTTATCGTTGCAACGATTTGTATGCTTATTTACATCTGGTTCAGATTTAAGGATATCAGATTTGCAACAAGTGCTATTATCGCCATCATCCACGATGTGCTTGTAGTTCTTACCTGCTATGCAGTTTTCAGATGGTCGGTTGGTAATACATTTATCGCATGTATGCTTACAATCGTAGGTTATACAATCAACTCTACAATCGTTATCTTTGACCGTATCAGAGAGAATCTTGCAATCAAGAGCAAGGAGCAGAGTATTGCAGACGTTGTAAACACAAGTATCAGCCAGACACTTGGCCGAAGCATACTTACATCACTTACAACCTTCGTAATGGTATTTATATTATTCATCTTCGGCGTTACCGATATCAAGGAGTTCTGTATGCCGCTTATGGTAGGTATCGTTTGCGGTGCTTACTCATCAGTATGTATCACAGGTGCTCTCTGGTATCTTATGAGAACAAAGATTGGCGCTAAGGCAGAGCAGGCAGAGTAATATAAATTATAAAAATAAATGACTGAATAAAAACAAACGCGTATTCTGCAGACAGATTTATGAATCGTGTGCAGGATACGCGTTTATTATAACAAGAAAATATTATTTTTAGCAGGGAAACAGTTTTAAAAACAAAGTGTTGTATTTCCTTAAAAAGTTGGTATAACATAAATATAAGAGGCAATCGCCACAGAGTGGTTGACCATGTTTTTAGAAGAAAACCTTTCCAGACCGGCCAAAACGGCGATGCTGATACAGAAGCTTTTTTCGTCATAGTATTTCTGATGCATGGTCAGAAGTACTATGGCGTTTTTATTGACATAACTTCAATACTGTGCTATAATTGCTACTAATAAAAATTGGAATTTGCTAGGATAATGCGATTGGAGATATATCGGAGATTGATATATGGGAGCTAATTTAATAAGTAAAAATAAATATTTAATTGCATCTGTTTTGATTGCAGTATTGTATGCGGTGCAGTTTTTATTTAGCCGTATAGGTTGGTACATTGCCGCATTATTTGATTGTTCTTCCATAGATAGTGACAATTTGTTTGCACAAGTGTCAATTCATCATATTGTTCAGATGATATTTGCAATAGCAGCAATATTCCTGCTATATATGTTCAAAAATATCAATGGTTTCAAGCTTCATCCTAAATATGATGCCAAAGGCATAAAGTATACTGTGATTTTCTGCGCCGTTTTGGGCTTATATTACCTCATTATTTATATTATTGGAAGCTTTACTCATACTATAAATACATACGACTATGAATTGAACCATACTAATATTATAGGTACATTAGGGTTTCAATTATTCCTTTCGGGACCATCAGAAGAGATCCTCTTTAGGTCATTGCCCATAACATTGCTCTTATATGCTCTAAAATCTGATAGCAGGAAAGATCAAATGATAGCTGTTATCAGTACCGCTATGCTATTTGGTCTGGCACATATTAATGTTTTCACATTCTCTGTACCGGTGTTCCAAGTGTGCTATGCATTTGTCCTTGGAATTGTCTATGGTATTACATTTATCAGAACAAAGAGTGTTATCTATCCGATGATAATGCACAGTTTGAGTAATGTGATCTCAGTGGGCGGATGCTATTTGTATATGTTATATGACAGATAAATTCTGATTTATATTAGCCACCGAAAAAACACAATGCCCCTTAGCACTATGAAAAACGCTAAGGGGCTAAACTTCTATATGGGTATCCGACTAAGTACAGGGAAGGTTTTTTCTACTTTAATGACATATCAGATAGATGAATGTCAGTAGTGCCAACAGAAACATTCCAAAAGACATTATGTCTTTAAAATCGAAAATGTTCTTCATAAGCATCACCTTCATTCTATGTAAGATGGAGGTCAGCCACCCTGTAACACGATTGCCGGCAGCCGTAAGGCTGCTTGATTTTATTTTATATTAAAAAAAGATATTGTACAAGCCATGTGAACAAAGTCCGCAACAAATTGCAAAAACCTCAACTTATAACAAAGTCATAGAAATATATTGACAATCCCTGCGTATTAATTATATTATGTACAAAATATAAGATATAAAACTTATATGGGTTTTGATAACATGATGTACTATATTAATATTTTTAAGGAGATTGTGGAATGAATAGAATAAAGGCATTGGCGGTTATAGAATTTGCAATACTTATTTCATTAGGAAGTGTAATTACCAAGATAGACTACTTTTGGATAGCCGGTTTGGTTGTGGGATTTGTCGGATTGATAATGGCATTTACAAATGAAGAAGAAAATGAATCATAAAAAAGTTATATTAAGGCTTTAAGAATTTTATCTTCATAAAGTTTATTCCTTTTTTATTTCTTTTTAAACTTGCTTTAAGGTTGCACGTTTATATTTAGTACAAGATAACTGATAAGACATCAGACCAAAGCATGAAAGGAGAAATAATTTATGAAGAGATATAATTTAAAAAGCAGAATGATGACTATAATTGCTGTTTTAGTGACAGTAATTACGATACTGACAGGATGCGCCGGTTCAGGCACATTAAAGACCGACATGATAAATAATGCGCAAAGCGAGACTGTACAGACAGAGAGCGTGTTAAGTGAAGAGGTGGCTGCGCAGACAGAGGAAGAGAAAGCATTAAGCGAAGCAGAAGAAATACAGAGCGTGGAAGTGAATACAAACGATGAAGTAGACACACAGACTGAAAACAGTGCGGCTGACGATTCTAAGGAAGTTGTCGCCGTGGCAAATACGACGACGGACGGAATTATAAATGCTGAGAGCATTTTTACAAAGAGAGATTTAACACAGACGGCAGACCTTTCTGAAGCAGTTTATTATACGGTAAATGACGGTGAGGACATTTACATTGATAAAGAGGGCGTGTATGTATTTGCGGGAAGCGCGAAAGAGGTAACGATTTATGTTGAAGCGGCGTCCGATGCTAAGGTGCAGCTGGTATTTGACGGAGCAGACATTACAAACTCTGATTTTCCTTGTGTTTATGTAAAAAGCGGCGATAAGGTGTTTATTACGACGAGTGCGGACAGCGCGCTTACGGTTACTGGAAGCTTTACGGCGGATGATTCAGTTAATACTGATGCAGTAATTTTCTCACGCTCTGACATTACCTTAAACGGAACGGCGACGCTTAGCATCAGCTCGACTGACAATGGCATAGCCGGAAAGGATGATGTAAAAGTAACCGGCGGAACATACGAAATCACCGCAAAATCTAAGGCGATAGAGGCAAATGATTCAATATGCATTTCGGATGGCACATTTATAATAAATGCGGGCACGGATGGCTTACATGCCGAAAATGAGGATGATGATTCGCTCGGATACATTTATATTTGCGGCGGCACATTTACCATAAATGCAGGGGATGATGCGATACATGCGGTTTCGGTTGTACAGATTGACGACGGCACATTTACCATAAAAGCGGCTGAGGGAATTGAAGGAACATACCTCCAGATAAATGGCGGAGCTATTGACATTTATGCGACTGACGATGGCTTCAATGCAGCAAAAAAATCCGGCTCGTATTATCCGACTATTGAAATAAATGATGGTGAAATCACAGTATCAATGGCATCAGGTGATACTGACGGCATTGATTCAAATGGCAATATTATTGTAAATGGCGGCACGATTAATGTAACAGGAAGCTCGACCTTTGACTGTGACGGAAATGCAGAGTACAACGGCGGTACGATAATTGTGAATGGACAGCAGGTTAATTCGATTCCAACCCAGATGATGGGCGGCATGGGTCAGGGCGGCATGAACCAGGGCGGTCAGATGGGCGGAATGGGTCAGGACGGCATGATGGGCGGCATGAACCAAGGCGGCATGATGGGTGGAAACGGCGGCAGAAGAAGATAATATAGCAATTTGTGTCTTTTGCATGGAATATTGATGAATTATATTTTTACAAAAGTGGAGACCGGCGCAATACCGGTCTTTATTTTTTTCTTGACCTTATCACTATATACATTTATAATAATAATATGCTAACAACATAACTATTTAACCTGTGTTGTGTGTGCGGACAGGTGCTTGATGTATATTATGAAGGAGAACGTGTATGGACAATATTATTGATAATGTACCGATTTATGTCAGAATTGCTGAGGGAATCAAGGACCATATATTAATGGGCGATTTGAAGGAAGGCGAGCAGGTGATTTCCACGACGCAGCTTTCCAAGGAATACAATATAAGCATTGCAACTGTTAATAAGGGAATAAATATGCTTGTGCTTGAGGGCGTTTTGTTTAAAAAGCGCGGTATTGGCATGTTCGTTGCTGAAGGAGCAGTGGAAAGACTTATACGCGAGAGACGCGCTGTGTTTAAAGAGCAGTATGTTGAAAAGCTTTTAGTCGAGGCAAAGAGGCTGCGGTATTCTGTGGATGAGCTGCAGCAGATTGTGCGGGAGGTCTATGAAGAGCAGCAGTAGACCGAATATGGCATGTGAAAAAAAGTGGCAGATTGTAGGAAGGGTCTGTGAAGAGCAGTAGTGGTGAAAACAATTCGTAAAGAACAGTCGATATTAAAATAAATAATATAAATCAAAGCGGGCAAGATATGGTTATCTGTATCTTGTCTGTTTTTTATATTTATTGAAATTATGCTGCAATGTATGTGAAACATCTTATTTTATATTAATGGAAGAGTATCTGATAAGGTAAAAAACAGGCATTTTTATATAAAAACGCTTGTGGTTATATACATATATACATAACCTATTAATTATTTAAAAAAATATGTGCAAAACCTATTGACAAACTAACAAATAGGGTGTATATATAAATCATACAAGCCGTCCGGCGTGTTTTACATAGATTCCACAGGCATGGCAAATAGCCTGCCTGCTGTTCACCAAATAGCACATAGTGGTCTGTGTGACAGACCACAGAATAGAAAGTAAAAAGGGAGATGTTATTATGAATAACCAGAGAGTAGGAGATTTAAAGACAAAATTAGTACCAATTGCATTATTACTTGCATTAATTGCAACAGCTGTTTCGGTGGTGACAGAATTTGTGCCGACAGCATTAGGCTTTCTACCAATCCTTTTAGGATATATACCGGTAGTCGTAGGTTTATTCCCGATACTTGTAGAATTCATACCGATAGTCGTAGGTTTATTCCCGATACTTGTAGAATTCATACCGATAGCTGTAGGCTGGTTCCCGGTAGTTATAGAATTCATACCGATAGCCGTAGGCTGGTTCCCGGTAGTTATAGAATTCATACCTGTAGCAGTAGCATATATACCGGTAGTTGTAGGCAATTACATTCCACCACAATTATTCGAATCAATAGCATTAATTTTCCCGACTTGCTAATTACTCGCACGTTACGGTGCTTAATTCGGTAAAAGCACATATTTATACAAAACTACATTTATTTTTTCTTATGGGGTTAGGCTTGATTAATATATTTTATCAAGTACGAAGCTTCGGCGCCGCAAAGTATTTCTATATCAGTGAAATACTTTGCGGCGCCGAACTTTTTATGAAAAATAATAAATTATCTGTGCTGAATAAATCTGGTGCCGGTGATTTGCAAAATTGATGTTGAAAGATATTTGATATTTGCTTATACTTGTATAGAAGCAGCTTAAAGTGATTTTTGCAGGATAAGAAAATGCTTATAAGCTTGGAAAGAGTATGACCATAGTGTTTTTGCCGCCGGTGCAGGCGGGGGAGTGGAGATTTTATGTATAAAGTTATTGCAAAAGACGGGCGAGCCAAGAGGGCAGAGTTTACCACGGTGCATGGTATTGTGCAGACGCCGGTGTTTATGAATGTCGGCACTGCGGCGGCAATTAAGGGCGCAGTTGCGACCTCTGACCTTGAACAGATAAAGACGCAGATTCAGCTTTCAAACACCTATCATCTGCATGTACGTCCGGGTGATGAGATAGTAAAAAAGCTTGGCGGACTGCATAAATTCATGTCGTGGAACAAGCCGATTCTTACGGATTCGGGCGGATTTCAGGTGTTTTCGCTTACGAACCTTCGAAAGATAAAGGAAGAGGGCGTATATTTTAATTCGCATGTGGATGGCAGAAAGATTTTTATGGGGCCGGAGCAGAGCATGCAGATACAGTCGAATCTTGCTTCAACCATTGCCATGGCATTTGATGAGTGTCCGCCGAGTCATGCGGAGAGGTCTTATATTGAGGCTTCGGTGAACAGAACCTACAGATGGCTGGAAAGGTGCAAAACCGAGATGGACAGGCTCAACAGCCTGCCGAACACTATAAATAATAAGCAGATGCTTTTTGGAATTAATCAGGGCGGCGTGCTGCCGGATATAAGAATCGAGCATGCAAAGCGTATCCGCGAGCTGGATTTAGAGGGCTATGCGATTGGCGGACTTGCTGTTGGCGAGACTCACGAGGAGATGTATAATGTGCTGGATGAGACGGTTCCGTATCTGCCGGAGGACAAGCCGGTATATCTTATGGGGGTGGGAACCCCGGCAAATATACTGGAGGCTGTTGACAGGGGCGTGGATTTCTTTGACTGCGTTTATCCGTCAAGAAACGGACGACACGGACATGTGTATACGAATTTTGGCAAGATTAATCTTTTCAATGCAAAATATGAGCTTGACGACAGACCGATTGAACCGGGCTGCGGCTGTCCTGCATGTCAGAGATACAGCAGAGCATATATAAGGCATTTATTAAAGGCAAAAGAGATGCTCGGAATGAGACTTTGTGTCTTGCATAATCTTTATTTTTATAATACAATGATGGAAGAGATTCGCCTTGCGATAGAAGAGGGCCGTTACAGTGAGTACAAGAAGCACAAGCTTGAGGGTATGGAAAGCGGCCGGCAGGACTGATTTGTTTTCGAGTGCCGGTTTGTGAGGCTGTATCGGATGGGTTTCGTACTGACAGGCGATGATTAATAAAGCACTGCATGAGCAGGCGTGAAAGTTTTTAGAGGACAGGAGGTACTTTATGTACGCATTAACAGATTCTATAGCATCATTTTTAGGTTCAGGAACAGGTATGCTTATTTATATCGTATTTATTCTGGGACTTATGTATTTCATATTTATCAGACCGCAGAGGAACGAGCAGAAGAGATTGAACGCGCTTATATCTTCTGTAGAGGTTGGTGACAGCATACTTACAACAAGCGGTTTTTACGGCGTTGTAATTGATATCAATGATGATGTTATTATCGTAGAGTTCGGCAACAACAAGAACTGTCGTATTCCTATGGACAAGACTGCGATTCAGAATGTTGAAAAGGCAGAAAAATAAACGCATAAGGCGTATTTGAGCCGGAGGAGCAATCCTCCGGCTTTTTGTAATAGAAGATGCGGCTGAGACGTTTATTCGATTTTAAAATAATAAATATGAATTTACAGCATGTTTTGGATAATTACAGTGAAAAATTTAAAAAAAAGTCCTGTAAAAATGCGAATATGCATTTTTTTATTTGCGGGCATAGTTGAAAAATTGTTTAATTTAAGCTATGATTAATAGAATAATACATTGCGGAGGTTTGTTATGGAATACAATATAGCAGTGATTCCAGGCGACGGAATCGGACCTGAGATAGTCGATGAGGCTATGAAGGTGTTGGACAAGGTTGGCGAAAAATATGGACATGTTTTTAATTATAAGAAGATTCTGATGGGCGGCTGCTCCATAGATGCATACGGTGTACCGCTTACAGACGAGGCTTTGCAGACGGCAAAGGAAAGCGATTCGGTGCTTCTTGGCGCCGTCGGCGGCAATGTCGGCAATTCAAGATGGTATGATGTTGCACCGAATTTAAGGCCGGAGGCAGGACTTCTTGCAATCCGCAAGGGACTCGGACTTTTTGCAAATATTCGTCCGGCATATCTCTACAAGGAGCTTGCAAAGGCTTGTCCGCTTAAGGAGGAGGTAATCGGCGAGGGCTTTGACATGGTTATCATGAGAGAGCTTACAGGCGGACTTTATTTCGGAGAGCGTCACACAGAAGAGGTGAACGGCGTCAGAAAAGCAACGGATACTCTTGTATATGACGAAAATGAGATTAGAAGAATTGCAATCAAGGCTTTTGAGATTGCGATGAAGAGAAATAAGAAGGTTATCAGCGTCGATAAGGCAAATGTGCTTGATTCTTCAAGACTCTGGAGAGCTGTTGTCAATGAGGTGGCAAAGGATTATCCAGAGGTTACAGTGTCACATATGTTAGTTGACAACTGTGCTATGCAGCTCGTTATGAATCCGGGACAGTTTGATGTGATTCTCACAGAGAATATGTTTGGCGATATTCTTTCGGATGAAGCAAGCATGATTACAGGCTCAATCGGTATGCTTTCAAGCGCAAGCCTCGGAGAGACAAAGCTTGGTCTTTACGAGCCGAGCCATGGTTCAGCTCCTGATATTGCAGGCCTTAATATTGCAAATCCTATTGCAACCATTTTATCAGCAGCAATGATGCTTCGTTATTCATTTGACCTTGATAAGGAGGCTGATGCAGTAGAGAATGCAGTATCACAGGTTATTGCGGAGGGCTACCGTACAGGCGACATTTATTCCGAGGGCTGTACAAAGGTCGGCACGAAGGAAATGGGCGATTTAATCGCAGAAAGAATATAGCAGGATAAGCCGGAGGGACGGTCCTTCCCGGCGTGTAAAGAGAAATTATTATTTTGAATATATAACAAGCTAAGCCGGAAAGAGGTTTTCGGGCGGAATGGAGGAGAAACAAATTATGAAGAGTGATGCAGTAAAGGTGGGAATGCAGCAGGCACCGCACAGATCATTATTTAATGCGCTTGGACTTACACAGGAGGAGATGTCAAAGCCTTTAGTTGGTATCGTGAGCTCGTACAATGAGATAGTACCGGGACATATGAATCTTGATAAGATTGTTGAGGCTGTAAAGCTTGGAGTTGCAATGGCCGGAGGAACACCTATAGTATTCCCTGCAATCGCAGTTTGCGACGGTATTGCAATGGGTCATATCGGTATGAAGTATTCTCTTGTTACAAGAGACCTTATCTGTGATTCAACAGAGTGTATGGCGCTTGCACATCAGTTTGACGCGCTTGTTATGGTTCCGAACTGTGACAAGAACGTGCCTGGACTTCTTATGGCAGCAGCAAGGCTTAACGTGCCGACGGTATTTGTAAGCGGCGGCCCGATGCTTGCAGGCCACGTAAACGGAAAGAAGAGAAGTCTTTCAAGCATGTTTGAGGCAGTAGGCTCATATGCGGCAGGCAAGATGACGGAAGAGGATGTAATGGAATTTGAAGCAAAGGTTTGTCCAACCTGCGGCTCATGCTCGGGTATGTACACTGCGAACAGCATGAACTGTCTTACAGAGGCAATCGGTATGGGTCTTCAGGGCAATGGTACGATTCCGGCAGTTTATTCAGAGAGAATCAAGCTTGCAAAGCATGCCGGCATGAAGGTTATGGAGCTTCTTGAGAAGAATATCAGACCAAGGGATATCATGACAGAAGCAGCATTTATGAATGCGCTTACAGTAGATATGGCGCTTGGCTGCTCTACAAATACAATGCTTCATCTTCCGGCTATTGCACATGAGGCAGGTGTGGAGCTCAATGTTGATATTGCAAATGAAATCAGCGCAAGGACACCGAACCTCTGCCACCTTGCACCGGCAGGCCCGACATATATGGAGGATCTCAATGAGGCAGGCGGCGTATATGCGGTTATGAATGAACTGTCAAAGAAGGGACTTCTTAATACAGACCTTATCACGGCAACAGGCAAGACTGTTGGCGAAAATATAAAGAATTGTGTAAATAAAAATCCTGAGGTTATCAGACCGATTGAGAATCCATACAGCCAGACAGGCGGTATTGCAGTGCTCAAGGGTAATATTGCTCCTGATTCAGGAGTGGTTAAGCGTTCTGCAGTTGTGCCTGAGATGATGAAGCACGAAGGTCCTGCAAGAGTATTTGACTGTGAAGAGGATGCGATTGCTGCAATCAAGGGCGGAAAGATTGTTGCCGGCGATGTAGTTGTTATCAGATATGAGGGACCAAAGGGCGGCCCTGGAATGAGAGAGATGCTCAATCCTACATCTGCTATTGCAGGTATGGGCCTTGGCGCAAGCGTTGCGCTTATTACGGACGGACGTTTCAGCGGTGCTTCAAGAGGCGCTTCAATCGGCCATGTTTCACCTGAGGCGGCAGTCGGCGGACCTATTGCACTTATTGAAGAGGGCGATATCATTGAGATAGATATCGATGCAAATACATTGAACGTCAGGGTTTCTGACGAAGAGCTTGCAGCAAGAAGGGCAAAATGGCAGCCAAGACAGCCAAAGGTTACAACAGGTTATCTTGCTCGTTACGCAAATCTTGTTACATCAGCAAACAAGGGAGCTATATTACAAACAAAATAAAAGCTTTGTCAATAGACGGTCAGGATTGCGGGAGCCTGAAATGCGGAGCAATCGGAGCTTTATATTATGGGAATGCCTGCGAAGCAGGCAAAAATGATAAATCAGAAAGTAGGAATAAATTATGCAGTTGAATGGTTCAGAAATTTTAGTACAGTGTCTGCTTGAACAGGGCGTTGATACTATATTCGGTTATCCGGGCGGTGCTATACTGAATATCTACGACGCTTTATATAAGCATTCAAACCAGATAAGACATATCCTTACATCACATGAGCAGGGCGCATCCCATGCTGCAGACGGATATGCACGTGCAACAGGCAAGGTCGGCGTTTGTATGGCGACCTCGGGACCTGGAGCTACAAATCTTGTAACAGGTATTGCTACGGCGTACATGGATTCTATTCCGATAGTTGCAATTACGGCAAATGTTGGCGTGTCATTGCTTGGAAAGGACAGCTTCCAGGAGGTGGATATTGCCGGCGTGACAATGCCTATCACAAAGTACAACTTTATCGTTAAGGATGTAACAAAGCTTGCAGACACAGTAAGAAGAGCGTTTAAAATTGCACGCTCGGGAAGACCGGGACCTGTACTTATAGATATTACAAAGGACGTTACGTCAAATGTAACAGAGTATGAGAAGAAGGAAATCAACACAGAGATTAAGAGGGCTGTATATTCTGCAGACAAGGATATTGACAAGGCAGTTAAGATGATTAACGCAGCAAAGAAGCCTTTCGTACTTGTTGGCGGTGGCTGTATTCTTTCAAATGCATCTGACGAGCTTAGGGAGTTTGTCGGAAAGATAAATGCTCCTGTTGCGGATACTCTTATGGGCAAGGGCGCGTTTGACGGAGAAAGCGAGCTTTATACCGGCATGGCAGGTATGCATGGTACAAAGGCAACAAACTTAGGCATTACACAGTGTGACCTTCTTATAGCAATCGGCGCACGCTTCAGCGACCGTGTTATCGGTAACGCAAAGACATTTGCCAAGAATGCAAAGATTCTTCATATTGATATAGACCAGGCTGAGATTAATAAGAACATCAAGACAAATGCATCCCTTATCGGAGATGTAAAGGCTGTATTAAAGGTTTTTAATTCAAAGCTTGAAAGTGTTAAGCATCCTGAATGGATTGCGGAAATAAAAGCACTTAAGGAAAAATATCCGCTTGCATACCCGAAGGGCGCACTCTGCGGACCTTATGTAATAGAGAAGATATATGAGGCTACAAAGGGTGATGCGATTATCTGTACTGATGTAGGTCAGCACCAGATGTGGGCAGCGCAGTTCTATAACTATAAAAATCCGAGAAGCTTCCTGACATCAGGCGGACTTGGAACCATGGGCTACGGTCTTGGCGCTGCAATCGGCGCAAAGACAGCAAGACCTGACAAGGCGGTGTTCAATATCGCAGGCGACGGCTGCTTCCGTATGAACTTAAATGAGCTTGCGACGGCAAGCCGATACAACATACCGGTTATTGAGGTTGTGCTTAACAACAAGGTGCTTGGTATGGTAAGACAGTGGCAGACATTATTCTATGGACAGAGATATTCTGCAACAGTGCTTGATGACAAGGTTGATTTTGTGAAGACTGCAGAAGGACTTGGCGTTAAGGGAATCAGGGTTACAAAGCCTGAAGAGGTTGAGTCTGCTATCAATGAAGCTTTGAATGCGGGCGGACCTGTTGTAATAGATGTTCAGATAGACAGTGATGATAAGGTATTCCCTATGGTTGCACCGGGAGCTTCTATTTCCGATTGCTTCACACAGGAGGACCTTGATGCAAAGCTTGGTGATTAGGCATTGCAGAAATGATATAAAAGAGCAGATTAATGTGTTAAGGAAATGATGCTTAATAAATCAAGTGCTTTACATCATGAAATGGTGGTGCTATAATCAGTTTTGATTTTACAGCCTGAAATATGGTTTTCAGATGCGGCAGCCATTTTGGGGACATTTTGTCCGGTGGTCTGCATTGCTTTGAGTAAATAATAATTAATGGAGGATAATAAGATGAGCAGAGTGTATAATTTCTCGGCAGGACCGGCTGTTTTACCGGAGGAAGTGCTTAGAGAAGCAGCAGATGAGATGTTGGATTATCAGGGAAGCGGTATGTCCGTTATGGAGATGAGCCATCGTTCAAAGGTATATGACAAGATTATTAAGGATGCAGAGCAGGACTTAAGGGATCTTATGAATATTCCTGACAACTACAAGGTTCTTTTCCTTCAGGGCGGCGCACACCTTCAGTTCGCAATGGTTCCTATGAATCTTTTCAAAAACGGAGTAGGCGATTACATTGTAACAGGACAGTGGGCAAAGAAGGCTTATAACGAAGCAAAGAAGTTTGGTAAGGCAAACTGTGTGGCTTCAAGTGAGGATAAGACATTCTCATATATTCCGGACTGCTCAGACCTTCCGATATCAGAGGATGCAGACTATGTATACATCTGTGAGAACAATACAATTTACGGTACAAAGTTTAAGGAGCTTCCGAATACAAAGGGCAAGGTTTTAGTTTCTGACGTATCCTCATGCTTCTTATCAGAGCCTGTTGACGTGACAAAGTACGGTATCATCTATGGCGGCGTTCAGAAGAACATCGGACCTGCAGGCGTTGTTATCGTAATTATCCGTGAAGACCTTATTACAGACGACGTATTACCGGGCACACCTACCATGCTTAAATATAAGACACATGCCGACGCTGATTCACTTTACAATACACCGCCTGCATATGGTATCTACATCTGCGGTAAGGTATTCAAGTGGTTAAAGAAGCAGGGCGGACTTGAGGCTATGAAGGCTTACAACGAGAAGAAGGCAAAGATTCTTTACGATTTCCTTGATGAAAGCAAGCTTTTCAAGGGCACTGTAGTTAAGAAGGACCGTTCACTTATGAACGTACCATTTGTAACAGGCGATGCAGACCTTGATGCATTATTTGTTAAGGAAGCAGCAGCAGCAGGCTTCGTAAACCTTAAGGGTCACAGAAGCGTTGGCGGTATGAGAGCAAGCATTTACAATGCTATGCCAATTGAGGGCGTAGAGAAGCTTGTTGAGTTTATGAAGGCATTTGAGGCAGCACACAGCGCTGAATAATCAATTTCACATATGCCTAAGGAGGATTATAAAAATGTACAAAATTAGCTGTTTAAATCCTATCGCTAAGGTAGGAACAGATTTATTTACAGACAACTACAGCATTACAGAAGATGTAAATGAGGCTGATGCCATACTTGTAAGAAGTGCTGCCATGCATGACATGGAGCTTCCGCAGAACCTTCTTGCAATCGCAAGAGCCGGTGCAGGCGTAAACAACATTCCGATTGACAAGTGCACTGAAAAGGGCATTGTAGTATTCAACACACCGGGCGCAAATGCAAACGGCGTTAAGGAGCTCGTGCTTGCAGGTATGTTCCTTGCAGCCAGAGATATCACAGGCGGTATCAACTGGGTAAAAGAGAACAAGGCTGATGACAACATTTCAAAGGATATGGAGAAGAGCAAGAAGAAGTTTGCCGGAACAGAGATTAAGGGCAAGACTCTCGGCGTAATCGGTCTTGGTGCAATCGGTATCGAGGTTGCAAACGCTGCAGTAGGTCTTGGCATGGAGGTTCTCGGATATGACCCGTTTATTTCGGTAAATGCCGCATGGAAGCTTTCACGCGCAATCAAGCATGTAAATACTCTTGATGAGATTTATGCTGCATGTGATTATATTACCGTACACGTTCCGCTTCTTCCTGACACAAAGGGAATGATTAATGCTGAGGCATTTGAGAAGATGAAGGACGGCGTGATTATCCTTAACTACGCAAGAGACCTTCTTGTAAATGACGAGGATATGAAGGCAGCGCTTGAGTCAGGCAAGGTCAGAAGATATATGACAGACTTCCCGAACCCTGCAACAGCAAACATGGAGGGCGTTATCGCAACTCCACACCTTGGTGCTTCAACAGAGGAGTCAGAGGACAACTGTGCTGTTATGGCTGTTCATGAGCTTATGGAATACATTGAGACAGGCTGCATCAGAAACTCAGTAAACTTCCCTAGCTGTGAGCTTCCTCCATGCAAGGGCGCATGCAGAATCTGCATTATCAACGTAAACAAGCCAAACATGATCGGAAGCTTTGCTTCAGTTCTTGCATCAGAGGGCATTAACATTCCTGATATGACAAATAAGAGCCGCGGCAACGTTGCATATACTCTTATGGACGCAGACCAGGAGGTTTCACAGGCTGTAGTTGACAAGCTTATGGCAATCGACGGCGTAACCGCTGTAAGAGTTATAAAGTAAAAAATATATCAGATGTGGGATTAGACTCCCACATCTGGTATACGCTCCGCGGGGATTGCAGAAATGCGCAGATGAAGATGTCAGCGTGGCTGACGCGCATTTCGCAGCAAGACTCGCGAGCGAGTCTTGAAAATAAATTGCAAATATCCTGCCCGGCGAACGCCGGGCGGATTGTTGTATTATAGGGGGTTTTATGGATAAAGATGCAATGATTTCAGCTGTAAATGAAAAATATAATGAGTTGAAGGCGGCGCTTGACAGAGACGATTTGGAGAAAATCCGAGAGCTTGCCTTGGAAGTACATGCGATGGTTCATCCTGCACAGATATCAGGAAAATCCGAGAAGACAATTGCTGATTTTGTGTTAGATTATATGCTTCACGGAAATCAGAATGAGCTGGTTCCCCGACAAATATGGAATACAGATCTGCATTATGCCGGAGCCGCAACTGTTCCAATCTGCTGGCAGTTTTGGCATACCTATAGGATTGAAGATTTGGTCAGCAATATTTTGATGGTGAATGGTCAGCAGATTTTTAATGCTGAGTGGCAGAAAAGAATAGGTTCTTGTATAACAGATACAGGCAATGCTTTGGAGCCGGATGAGGTGATTGCATGGGGAAAAGACATAAATGTGGATGAGCTTCGCAATTACATGATTACAGTCGGAAGAAATACTCGCCGTATCTTATCAGAGCTTTCCCTGGAACAGATTAAGACAATGGTACCTGAAGAACGGGTTATGAGAATCCTTGAAGAAGGCGGTGTAACGACAGACTTCCGTTCGGTTTGGCTTTTGGTGTTCTGGGGAAGATTAACCATAGGCGGCATGATTTTAACACCGATGACATCTCATCATATGATGCATCTTCCGACAAGTATTAATAAAATTCTTGACATCAGAAACTGAGGCAAAGTATAATTAATGGCAACACTTTGGCAACATATAATCATTAAGCCAAAATAAAATATTATTGAAGAAAAATGCCGGCAGATATTTATAATAAATTAAACAGAGTGTTTAATTTAGAAGAATACCCTGCCGAAAAAGGAGTAAGTATGGCAGTAGTAAGACCGTTTAAGTGTATCAGACCAAATCAGGACGTTGCAGACAGGGTGGCAGCATTACCGTATGATGTATATAACAGAAAGGAAGCCTGTGAGGTTACTGCAAAGGAGCCGTTATCATTTTTAAATATCGACAGGGCGGAAACCCAGTTTTCGGATGATGTGGATACATACGCAGACTGCGTGTATGAAAAGGCAAGACAGCTGCTGGACGAGAGAATAGCAGACGGCACATTTATCACAGACGACAAGGCATGTTATTACATTTACGAGCTAACCATGGATGGCAGGGTTCAGACAGGTATTGTTGCATGCTCATCAATAGATGATTACCAGAATGAGGTCATAAAGAAGCATGAGAACACAAGAGCCGACAAGGAAGTTGACAGAATCCGCCACGTAGACACCTGCTCTGCACAGACAGGACCTATTTTCCTTGCATACCGCGCAAAGGAGGAAATCAATAAGGTGGTTGACGAGGCGAAAAAGCAGCCTGCCATCTACGACTTTGTATCAGATGACGGAATCCGCCACGCAGTGTGGAGAATTTCAGATGATGACATGATTAAAGCGCTTGAAGAGGCATTTGCAGAGATTCCGAACACATATATTGCGGACGGACACCACAGGGCAGCCTCAGCGGTTAAGGTCGGTCTTAAGCGCCGCGAGGAGAATCCGGGCTACAACGGAGACGAGGAGTTTAATTACTTCTTATCGGTGCTTTTCCCTGACGAGCAGCTTATGATTATGGATTACAACCGCGTGGTTAAGGACTTAAACGGACTTAGCAGGGCTGAATTCATGGCAAAGCTTGAAGGGCTCTTTACGGTAGAGGAGCTTGATGCACAGACAGCTCCTGCAAAGAAGGGCGAAGTAACAATGTTCCTTGATGAGAAATGGTACCGCCTTACTATTAAACCGCAGTTTACATCAGACGACCCTGTTAAGGGACTTGATGTATCAATCCTTCAGGACATTCTGTTGTCACCGGTGCTTGGCATTGGCGACCCGAGAACCGACAAGAGAATAGACTTCATCGGTGGAATCCGCGGCTTGAAGGAGCTTGAGCGCAGGGTACATACAGACATGACAGTTGCATTTGCAATGTATCCTACATCAATTGCAGAGCTTTTTGCGGTAGCAGATGCATCACTTCTTATGCCGCCAAAGTCTACATGGTTTGAGCCAAAGCTTAGAAGCGGATTGTTTATTCACAGGATATAAAAAATAATATACTAAAGAGTTTAAAATGTACGCAGGAGAGACAGGACAGGTTTTTCCTGCGTATTTATATACAGTATAGATTCAAAATCACAATAATAGTTATACTTCTGGAAATTACTGCTTGATTTAATTTTACGCACAGAGGTTATAAGTTTGTGAGTGAATTTTATTGTGATTTTTCCCCTTTGCACTGTAATAAATTCAAACACATATATTTTTTGTGTGCGCAAATTTTATAATTTAAGAAAGAGAGCGAGTGAACATTCAAGAGCAAGTAAAAAAATATTATCAGCTAAGGCGGTATTGATATAACGCTTATAATAAAAATTAATTATATATTTAAGTAAAGGCAGGTAAAAATGGTGTTTTTACCTGCATTTACTTAAATATATAATTGGTGTTATAGTAAATCAATTTTTGTTTTTTAAAGTTTGATTTATTAGTTGAATTGAAAGACTCATTCTTTTTTCTAAAAATTCATAAGGTTCCAATCCCTGTTCCAAAATGATACCATTTATATTGCGTGCATATTTAAAAAAATTGGAGGACAAAATTTATGACTACACCTGTATGTTTTGCATAGCGCGGCTATTGCAAAAATAAATAATTAAGTAATAGCTTGCGCATCCGGTAAGTCAAATACGTGGGTATTTGAGCATAGCGGCAGTCGCCGATTGTACAGGCGTTTGTACGATTGGCTCATTGACTGCGTGAATTAACAGGAGATGCAAAATGAGCTATTTAAGAAAAATTGAATATAAAATTGTGCCGGATAAATCATTTTCGGTAATACATAACTGCCCCGGCTGTAAGGTTAAGACCAGGTATATTAACACAAATCACTTTCGCGTAAATGCTAACGGCAATAAGCTTGATGTATGGCTGATTTATCAGTGCGAGAAGTGTAAGCATACACTTAATCTGTCAATATTTGAAAGACAGAGTGCGGGTAAAATACCGCAGGAGCTGTATCAGAAGTTCTTAAGCAATGACGAAGAGCTTGCGAATGAGTACGGCAGGGACTTTACGTTTTTTGTGAAAAACCAGGTTGAGGTTGATAACAATAATATAATCTGCAGCTTTGAAGATATGAAAGGAATGTTGGTTGAACTTAAAGAAATGAATTATAAAACGGGTGATTTAATTTCTATCAGCAATCCTTATGGGTTAAAGCTTCGCGAAGAAAAGCTGGTTGCAATGGTTCTTGGCATATCCCGTAGCATGGTAAAAAAGCTGATAGGCAGCGGGAAGGTTTTTATACGACAGGATATTGAAAAGTTTGACATTGAGATTTTTTAGCTTTTCTAACAATAAATGTGTGTAGGAAAGAAAAGAGCTGTTTGAGAGAAATTGAATATAAAATTGTGCCAAATAAGTCATTTATGGCTATATATAATTGCTTGGATAGTGTGGTGAAGACAAAGTTGACAGCAAAAGCAAAAAGTGCGACTGTAGTCAACTAAGCCACACGTAGCCATTGACTGTAAAAGAGAAAAGCGTGAATGTAGTCAACCAAGCCATGTGCAACCATTGACAGCAAAAGCAAAAAGTGCGACTGCAGTCAACTAAACCACTCACAACCATTGACTGCAAAAACAAAAGCGTAAATGTAATCAATCAAGCTGACCATATAATTAGTTGAATTTAAAAATTGAATAGGAAATGTTATTTTATTTCTTGTTCAAGATTATCGAATTCTGGTGAAGAAAAAAATTCTCCAAGTGTAATATCTAAACCATCACAAAACTTCTTGATGGTTATAATTGACACATCTTGTCTTCTTTTATCCATCATACTATAAGCAGTAGACGGAGTTACGCCTGATAAATTTGCTAATTCATTTATTTTTATATTGCGCTCATAGCAAATATCCATAAATCGTTTGGCTACTGCATCTTTAACACTCATATTTGTTCCATCCACAAAAATTTTATTTCTATTATTAAGAATAGTGTAGAACTTTATTCGCAAACACGTATACGCACTTGCGTAATAAATGGAATTATGTTATAATAAAATAAATTAAATTTTTTGAGGAGGAGAGAATAAT
>JAFRXK010000077.1 GCA_017442865.1 Lachnospiraceae bacterium
CTTTTTCATGCAAGCATGAAAAGTATGAGCTTTTAAACATATAATACCTACGGATTGCTTCGCTCTTCGTGCTCCCGCAATCCTTCCCAATATTCGAAATCCGCCCTCTCAGCCTACTTTCTCATATTGGGGCGGGTCCAAACCTCATACTTTTTCATGCAAGCATGAAAAGTATGACCTTTTGACCCTGGTATCATTATATTTTATATTGATTATTTAAGAACAAAAAATTATAATGTTTTATAAGGAAACTGCTTAAATTACAGTGCTTTTGCCACGGGCAGTTCACAGACTTACGGAGGTGTGGATATGATTAAAACGAACAAATTATCAGCCGGACAGATTAACGATATAACAAAGCTTTTTAACGAGTGCAAGGCTTACGAAAGCCTTAACGCCACTCTTACTCTGCCCGAGGAAGACTATGAAAGCGATGATGAGCTTTTTCTTCTCTGCTATGAAAATGATACGCTTATAAGCTTCCTTTCTGCATTTGTGGCGGATGACAGCTTCGTTGAGGTATACGGACTTACAAAGCCTGAATACCGAAAGAAGGGACTGTTTACAAAGCTGCTTTATGGTATTGCAGACGAAAAGGACTTCATTGGCGGGCGCGACATGTTATACCTTTACGATGGAAAAAGCAACGACTGCCAGCTTGCATACAATCACCTGGGCTTTAACTTATCCTATTCCGAATATATGATGTCTGCAAAATCTTCATTTGATGAAAGACCTCAGGATTCCGTGATTTTTGAGGAAACCGAGGATTACGAGCTGCTTAAAAAGCTTTACGTGGACATTTTCGACGGCACAAAGGAATACGCCGACATGCTTATTGATGAAGCTGCCTCTGATGTGGATACTACCTTCTTTATTTTTAAAAGGGACGATGAAATCATCGGCATGGTATTCTTATCAAAATTCAGTGATAATTCGATGTATCTTTGGAATTTTGGACTTATTCCTAAGCTTCGCGGTAAACGTATCAGCCACGCAATGCTGTCAGAGGTTTTCAAATATGCAAAGGAATGCGGCGTAGAAGTGATAAACCTTCAGGTAAGCAGTGCAAATCTGCCTGCCTTCAGGCTCTACAAGAAACGTGACTTTGAAATCAAAAGCATGATAAGCTACTTTACCAATCCTTATATCGATTTATTATATTAATATTTTTACTGTTAATCAGCACCGCCTGTCAAACAGGCGGTGCTGATTAACAACCATGATATTTTCAATTACACATGTATATTTCCCATGCTCTTTAATCCTATTGCCAGAGTTGACGTATTGTGCATAAGTGCTGACGTTGTCGGCTGTACCGCTCCGCTTACTCCCAGCAGAATAAGTCCTGAATTGAAGCCAACAATAAAGCGGTAATTTTTATTAATACGTTTCATAAGACCGTTGCTTATATTTTTAAGGGTAATTATTTCATTCAAATCATCCGCACCTATAGTTATATCGGCAATCTCTCTTGCAATCTCAGCTCCGTCGCTTATTGCAATTCCTACATCTGCCGCCGACAATGCAGGCGAATCATTAATGCCGTCGCCTATCATTATAACTCTTCTGCCGTCTGCCTTTTCCTTCTCGACAAACTTCGCCTTATCCTCTGGCAGTACCTCAGAGTAATACTCATCCACGCCAACTCTGTTAGCTATTGCCTTTGCAGTCCTGTCGCTGTCGCCGGTCATCATGACAACCTTGCTTATTCCGGAAGCCTTTAGCTTAGATATAACCTCTGCTGCCTCTTCCCTTAATGGATCTTCAATACATATTACTGCTGCCAGAATTCCATCTATCGCAAGATACAAATGAGAATATTCATCCGGAAGAGCTTTAAACTTTTCCTTCATTTCCTCTAAAACAACACAATTTTCATCTTCAAACACAAAATGATTACTTCCGATAATAGCTTTTTTACCATCTATTGAAGTTGAGATTCCATGTGCAACTATGTATTCAACTTTAGAATGCATCTCTTCGTGTTCTAAACCGCGCTCTTTTGCTGCATCCACTACAGCCTTTGCCATAGAATGCGGAAAATGCTCCTCCATACATGCAGCTATCCGCAAAAGCTCATCCGGGTCATCCCCATTAAATGAAATGACATCTGCCACAACAGGTCTTGCCTTTGTCAGCGTTCCTGTCTTGTCAAATACAATTGTATCGGCCTCTGCCACCGCCTCAAGGAATTTACCGCCCTTAACGGTTATATCATATGAGCTTGCTTCCCTGATTGCCGATAAAACTGAAATAGGCATCGCAAGCTTTAACGCACACGAGAAATCAACCATAAGTACAGCCAGAGCCTTAGTAACATTCCTTGTAAACAGATAAACCAGCCCTGTTCCGGCAAGCGTATAAGGCACAAGCCTGTCAGCAAGATGCTCTGCCCTGCTTTCAAGCGCTGATTTTAATTTCTCTGACTCTTCTATCATTGTTACAATTCTCTCATACTTACTTGAACCGCCGGTTTCATGAACCTCTATTGTCAGCTCGCCCTCTTCAACAACAGTTCCGGCATAAACAACACTTCCACGTTTTTTTTCTACCGGCATTGACTCGCCTGTAAGGGATGACTGGTTTACCATCGCTTCTCCTAAAGCAACTGTTCCGTCAAATGGTATTACATTACCCATATGTACCAAAATATTGTCCCCCGGCTTTATAACTGAAGTCGGGACTAGTACTTCCCTGCCGTCATTTGTAAGCCACACCTTTCCGACATTAAGAGACATACTCCTTGCAAGGTCGCCCACTGACTTTTTGTGAGTCCATTCCTCCAGTATCTCTCCGATTCCAAGAAAAAACATAACCGAACCTGCTGTTTTATAATCCTTTCGAAGCATTGATACGGTGATTGCTGTTGCATCAAGAACAGCGACCTCCATTTTTCTTTTAGCAAGTGTACGCAATCCTTCAACGATATACCTTGCAGATTTTACAATGGTTATCAATGACCTTATCGGATATGGTAAAAGCACATTGTTCACCATACGTAAAGCAACCCTTGTCACAAGCTTTTCCCAATAAATATCATTCAGCTCTCTACCGGTATTCTGAAGTGCATTCTCCGGTATATCTTCCTGATTATAAGAAAATGCTTTAAGCTCATTTAACAGCTTATCACGTTTCCCGGTGTAGAAAATAGTCACGCTCTGAATACGTGTGTTTATCTTGACATTGTCTATATAATCTAAGCTTTCAAAATAATACTGAAGTATATCAGCCTCTTGGTACGTCATTCTTCTCTGCAGAACATTTAAACGAATACGTCCTTTTATTTCATGCTTTATAACAAATTTCATACTAATCTCCATTCCGCCGCCTTCGGCGGGCGGCACAAATAGTTATGAAAGATATTCTTTCACACTATGCTTCTCCTTTTAAGCACTCAAAATTACAGAAAGCACCTGTTTTCACAGATGCCCTCACCATTAACTTTATAAATTAAGCTTCTTCAAATGTTCCTTCTGCATCCTCATACTCGTCATCAAAAAGCATCTCTGCTTCCTGCTCTGCTCTCTCTTCATTTATCAGTAATGCTTCCTCGTAAATATCCTCTGCATTCTCCTGAACTGTTGCAACAGTATCCATAACACTGTCTTTTGCCCTCAAAACTGCCGCCGTACAATTCGTGTATACCTTTTTAGCATCCTGACTTGACAAAATCTTTATTCCTGCCGTTCCGAATAAGACTCCTGCTGCAAAAACCCCTGTCTTTTTCCAGTTAAAATTTTTAAAACACTCTAACATATGAGCACCTCCTGATTTTTAAAAATATACATAAAACAGTCTGTTCCCAAACGCAAACTCGTTATGTATAATTAACGTTAATTAGATAACACTAATTATAGCACTTTACAACTAACCAGTAAAGTACCTAAATAATAATATTTTTATAATACTATTCCATCTTGCATTCTTGAAAAGAAAAACAGTACTGCCGAATATGACAGTACTGCTTTTTATTATTCTTTATTGGATTTAAGTATATGATGTTGATCAAAATATCATTTGACCCCATAATACATATAGATAGTTATATGTTATGCTTGGACAATACACACTGATTAAATAAGCGCTACCGTCTCTCTTGCAATTGCAAGCTCCTCGTTTGTAGGAACTACAAGTGCCGTAACCTTGCTGTCGTCTGTTGAAATAACTCTTTCAACGCCGCGGCAGTCGTTCTTCTCGTCATCAACCTTTACTCCGAGGAAGCCAAGGTATGATAAAACCTTTGCACGGATTGTGCAGTCATTCTCACCGATACCTGCAGTAAATGCAATTGCATCCACGCCGTTCATGGCTGCTGCATATGCGCCAACATACTTTGCAACGCGGTAGCAGAATACTTCGATGGCATATTTTGCTCTCTCATTGCCCTCGCCTGCTGCCTTGCTTAAATCTCTGAAATCGCTGCCTACGCCTGAAAGTCCGTCAACGCCTGATTTCTTGTTGAGAACCTTGAGTACGCCGCTGATATCAAGGTTTTCCTTGCCTGCGATAAACTCAACGATTGCCGGGTCGATATCACCGCATCTTGTACCCATAACAAGACCCTCAAGCGGTGTAAAGCCCATAGATGTATCAACTGACTTGCCCTTGTCAACCGCACATACGCTTGCGCCGTTTCCTAAATGGCATACAATAGTCTTAAGCTCTGAGTAATCCTTACCAAGCAGCTCTGCAACTCTCTTTGATACAAAGCTGTGGCTTGTTCCGTGGAAACCGTAGCGTCTTACTGCATACTTCTCATAATACTCGTATGGAAGTCCGTAAAGATATGCTGTCTTTGGCATCGTCTGATGGAAAGCAGTATCAAATACGCCTACCATAGGAACGTTTGGCATAAGCTCCTTACATGCGTTGATACCGATAAGGTTTGCAGGATTGTGAAGAGGTGCCAGCTCGTTGCACTTCTCGATTTCCGCAACAACCTCATCATTAAGCAGTGTAGAGCTTGCAAACTTCTCACCGCCATGTACGATTCTATGTCCAACTGCACCAATCTCATCAAGTGAGCCGATAACTCCGCATACCGGGTCTGTAAGGTGCTCTAATACAAGACTTACAGCGGCTGTATGATTTGGCATTGCTGCTTCTATTGATACAGTATCCTTTCCTGTCGGCTTGTGTGTAAGCCTTCCGTCAATACCGATTCTCTCGCAAAGACCCTTTGCAAGTACTTTCTCACTCTCTGAATCAATAAGCTGATACTTAAGAGATGAACTTCCGCAGTTAATTACTAATACCTTCATGTCATCCTCCTGAAATTATATTTTTCAATCCTAAGCATACATTTTAATGCAGCCCGGACATTTTTAACACCAATTTATATTTTAATGCCTAATCCTTCTAATGTAAAGGCAAAATTGCAGTCTGCATCTGTTCTGCGCTGATTTCGCAGCGGCTGGTCGCTCCCTGCACCTGTCAGGCATCGGTTTTACAGCGGCTGGTTGCTCCCTGCACCTGTCAGGCATCGGTTTTACAGCGGCTGGTTGCTCCCTGCACCTGTCAGGCATCGGTTTTACAGCGGTTGGTTGCTCCCTGCACCGCCTC
>JAFRXK010000005.1 GCA_017442865.1 Lachnospiraceae bacterium
CCCCCCGGCGGCTGCCGCAAGGGTCTGATTGAACATTAAATGCGTGTTTTACACAGGCATTCCGATATAAAGAGTGATATTAAGGGCGCTTCGTTCGAAGCGCCCTGTACTTATGAAATCTTATAAATCAAGCTTAATCTGATGATATCTTTTCTGCTGCTCATCATTGTATCTTTCGATAATCTTCTGAATCTTCTTTGTAGGGTCGGCAATCTGACTTATCGGAACGTCGTGATTCAGGGTGTTGATGATTGCTGCGGTAAACTTAGTCATATCAGCCTCAATATACCACTCTCTGTCAAGTAACGCCTGAGGGCGGTAGTTTAGGTTTGTCGTAACAACGTAGTCGATATAACCCTTCTCATAGAACTCATCAAACTTTTCAAGACCGCAGGTGAAAAGACCGAAGGTACAGCAGATGATTACCTTGCCGGCTTTCATCTCCTTTAATTCTCTTGCGGTGTCAAGCATGCTTTCGCCTGATGCAATCATATCATCAATAATAATAACCGTCTTGCCTTCAACGCTTCCACCAAGGAACTCGTGAGCAACGATAGGATTACGTCCGTCAACAACCTTTGAATAGTCACGGCGCTTGTAGAACATGCCCATATCAACGCCGAGATTGTTTGCAAAGTAAACAGCACGTCCCATGGCACCCTCATCAGGGCTGATAATCATAAGATGGTCCTTATCAATTGTAAGGTCCTTGTCCCTGTCAAATATAGCCTTGATAAACTGATATGGCGGCTGGAAATTGTCAAAACCATGGAGCGGTATTGCATTCTGTACACGCGGGTCGTGAGCGTCAAAGGTAACAATGTTTGAAACGCCCATGTTTACAAGCTCCTCAAGTGCCAGGGCACAGTCAAGAGACTCACGCTTTGTACGTCTGTGCTGCCTGCTTTCGTAAAGGAAAGGCATAATTACGCTTACACGGTGTGCGTTTGCAATAGAAGCGGCGATAATACGCTTCATATCCTGATAATGGTCATCAGGAGACATGTGATTAACATGTCCAAACATATTATACGTAATGCTGTAGTTCATAACATCGGTCATAATGAAAAGGTCGCTGCCTCGTACAGATTCATTGAGCTGTCCCTTTGCTTCACCTGAGCTGAAACGCGGGCACTTGCTGCTTATAAGATATGAATCGTTGTCATAACCTCTGAATTTTACAGAATCCTTAGCCTTTAAAAGCTCCTCTGTGTCATTTCTTCTAAAAGTAACGATATGTTCATCAACCTTTTTAGCAAATTCCTTGCAACTATCCAAAGCACATATTTTAAGCGGCGCTATCGGAATAGTATCTTTAAATGAATAGTCAATTGACATAAGTACATCCTCCGCTATTATATATTACATAAATTTTATAACACTAAATGTTGCCTATTTCAAGAGTAAAAATATTTAGTTATAATAAAAATGGCGTATTTCTTTACAACAAAAGCAAAAGTTGCTATTATTGAATAAGTAGTCAGATATAAATAAGCGTGGTGTTTTTATTTGCTGTTGCATATAGAAAAATCTGCCTGTATCGAATTGTGTGTTTGGAGAGATTGTGATGCGTAAAAAAGGACATGTGATTTATAAAGTGAAGGAAGATTCAATTGCATATGAGATGGGGCTTGAACCGGGCGATATGCTTATTGCAGTAAATGGAGTAGAAATCGAAGATATATTTGACTATGATTACGCAATAGAAGAGGAATATCTTGAACTTTATGTAAGAAAGGCTGACGGTGAGGAATTTATTCTTGAGATAGAGAAGGAGGAGAATGAGGACCTCGGCATAATATTTGAAAACAGTCTTATGGATGATTATAAATCCTGCAGCAATAAATGCATTTTCTGCTTTATAGACCAGATGCCGCCCGGAATGAGGGAGACGCTTTACTTTAAGGATGACGATTCAAGGCTTTCATTTCTTCAGGGAAATTATATTACAATGACGAATATGAAGGAAAAGGACGTTGAAAGAATTATACGTTTTCATATGTCTCCGATTAATATATCGGTTCACACGACAAATCCTGAGCTTCGAAAAAAGATGCTTCATAACCGTTTTGCGGGTAAGGTGCTTAAGTATATCGACAGATTTTATGATGCAGGAATAACCATGAATGGGCAGATTGTGCTCTGTCCTGAGGTCAATGACGGCAGGGAGCTTGAAAAAACAATTACTGACCTTGCAAAATATGCTCCGGTCATGCAAAGTCTTTCAGTGGTTCCGGTAGGCGTTACAAAATACCGCGACGGACTTTACCCTATGAAGACCTTTAATGCGCAGACTGCCGGTGAGGTCATAGATATTATCGAGAGCTTTCAGACTAAAATGTTTGATGAACTGGGAATACATTTTGTGCATGCAAGCGATGAGTTTTATCTTCTGGCAGGCAGGGAGGTGCCTGAGGAAGAGCGGTATGACGATTACTGTCAGCTTGAAAACGGAGTGGGCATGACAAGACTGTTCAGGGAGGAGTTTATAAGCACGCTAAATGAGCTGCCAAAGGACTTTGCCCCTGAAAAACGCAGCGTTTCGGTTATAACCGGATATCTTGCCTATGATAATATAAAGCTTTTGACGGATATGCTTGTAAACAAATATGACAATATTAAAGTGAATGTTTATAAGATTAGAAATGATTTCTTTGGGGAGACTATTACAGTATCGGGACTTGTTACCGGGCAGGACATTATAAAGCAGCTTTCGGGCATACAGCTTGGCGATGCGCTGCTTATTCCGATAAACATGCTGAGAAGCCAGGAAAGAGTTTTTCTGGATGACGTGACTGTCGATGATGTACAAAATGCTTTACAAGTAAATGTTAATATAGTAAAATCAAGCGGTCTGGATTTAGTTTATAATATACTCGGAATCAGCGCCGGGGACATTTCTTTGGAGGACAGATTCAGACCATATGAGGCAGATTCAGTTTGATGAATTTGCGGTATAATCATGCAAATCAGACAGAACAGATAAAATGCAAATGATTCAATAGAAAGATGAGGTAATTTATGAGTAAACCTATTGTTGCTATTGTGGGACGCCCGAATGTCGGCAAGTCAACGTTATTTAATGCGCTTGCAGGGGATACGATTTCAATAGTTAAAGATACGCCGGGCGTTACAAGAGACAGAATATACGCCGATTGTACATGGTTAGACAGACAGTTTACACTTGTTGATACGGGTGGTATAGAGCCTGACAGCAAGGATATTATACTTTCACAGATGAGAGAACAGGCAGAGATAGCCATCAGCACAGCGGATGTTATTATATTTATGACAGATGTAAGACAGGGACTTATTGATGCTGACAGCAAGGTAGCTGACATGCTTAGAAGGTCCGGCAAGAAGATTGTGCTGGCTGTCAATAAGGTTGACAGCTTCCAGAAATTCATGCCTGATGTGTACGAGTTTTACAATCTGGGTATTGGCGACCCGATTCCGATATCGGCATCATCAAAGCTGGGACTCGGAGATTTGCTTGACGAGGTCATTGCCGGCTTTCCGGTAAATGATACAGATGACGCTGAGGATGACAGACCGAGGATAGCAATTGTCGGCAAGCCGAATGTGGGAAAGTCGTCAATTATAAATAAGCTTCTCGGAGAGAACAGGGTTATTGTATCGGACATAGCAGGTACCACAAGGGATGCCATCGACACAGTAGTAAAGCACAATAAAAAAGAGTACATTTTTATCGATACCGCTGGCTTAAGACGCAAGAACAAGATAAAAGAAGAACTGGAAAGATATAGCATTATCAGAACGGTTACTGCCGTTGAGCGTGCAGATGTGGTCATTATAGTTATTGATGCTACTGAGGGCGTTACGGAGCAGGATGCGAAGATAGCAGGAATTGCACATGAGAGAGGCAAGGGTATTATCATTGCGGTGAACAAATGGGATCTGGTTGCGAACAAAGAGACTAACACCGCGAAGGACTATACAAAGAAGATAAGAGAGATATTGTCATTTATGCCTTATGCGGACATAGTGTTTATTTCCGCTGAGACAGGACAGCGTCTTCCTAAGCTTTTCGACCACATAGATGTTGTTATTGAAAATCAGAACTTAAGAATTGCAACAGGCGTATTAAATGAAATCCTTATGGAGGCAGTTGCGATGCAGCAGCCGCCGTCAGACAAGGGCAAGCGCCTTAAGATATTCTATATGACGCAGGTTGCGGTAAAGCCGCCTACATTCGTTATATTTGTCAACGACAAGAAGCTCATGCATTTTTCATATACCCGCTATATTGAAAACAAGATACGTGATGCCTTCGGTTTTGGCGGTACATCGCTTAAATTTATAATAAGAGAAAGAAATGAAAGCAACAGCTAAAATTATTGTTTCGAAGAAATGAAAGCAGCAGCTAAATTATTGTTTCGAAAAAATGAAAGCAGCAGCTAAATTATTGTTTCGAAAAAATGAAAGCAGCATTTAAATAAACCTCTGGAGGATAAAGATATGTTTAGAGTATTATGCCTTATATTTGGATATGCGTTTGGTCTTATACAGACAGGATATATTTACGGCAAGATAGTTCACAAGGATATACGTCAGTATGGAAGCGGTAATTCCGGCACTACCAATGCGTTAAGAGTGCTTGGAAAGAAGGCAGGACTGATAGTATTCTTAGGTGATTTGCTTAAGGCAATTGTTGCCTGTACAATCGTAAGGCTTATTGCAGACCACTCCGGTTTGGATATCACGCTGATTTATATACTTTATACAGGCATCGGCGTGGTGCTTGGTCACAATTTCCCGTTTTATATGAATTTTAAGGGCGGAAAGGGCATTGCTGCCACAAGCGGCGTTATAATTGCAATCGGAGACTGGAGAATCATTGTAGTATGCCTTGCATTATTTATAGCAGCCGTAGCTATTACAAGATATGTGTCATTAGGTTCACTTTTAGTAGTTACTGCATTTATCGTAATGTGGCTGATTTTCGGACAGATGGGAATGCTCCCGCTTACCGGCAGGGCATTATATGAGTCATACATTCTTGTTGCAATATTTGTTTTGATGGCATATATCAGGCACAAGGCCAATATTGTAAGATTGATAAAGGGTACAGAGAATAAGCTTGGTCAGAAAAAGGAGTAAGAAGATGGCAAGGATTAGTGTAATTGGTTCGGGCACATGGGGCATGGCGTTATCTATTTTGTTAAACAGCAATAATCATGAGGTTGTTGTATGGTCTGCCCTTCCTGAAGAGGTTGAAATGCTTAAAACCAAAAGAGAGCATAATAATCTTCCGGGAGTAAAGATTCCGGAGAATATTGAGATAACAGGAGACCTTGAATATGCGGTAAAATCAGGTGAGCTGCTTGTGCTTTCGGTTCCGTCCGTATATACAAGGCAGACTGCACGTAAGATGAGGGAATATGTCGCTGACGGACAGATTATTGTAAATGTTGCAAAGGGCATAGAAGAAGATACATTAATGACGCTTACAGAGCAGATAGAAGAGGAGATTCCTCAGGCTGATGTTGCGGTGCTTTCGGGTCCGAGCCACGCCGAGGAGGTAAGCCGCGGTATTCCAACAACCTGTGTTACAGGTGCAAAGACAAAAAAGACCGCAGAATACATACAGAATATATTTATGAGGGATAATTTCAGGGTTTACACAAGTCCGGATGTGCTGGGCATTGAGCTCGGCGGCTCCCTTAAAAATGTCATTGCGCTGGCGGCAGGCGTTGCCGACGGCTTAGGCTATGGCGATAATACAAAGGCCGCATTAATCACAAGAGGACTTGCAGAGATAGTAAGGCTTGCGCTTAAGATGGGCGCAAATGCAGAGACTCTTTACGGCCTTAGCGGCATGGGCGACCTTATTGTAACCTGCGCAAGTATGCACAGCCGAAACAGAAGGGCGGGCATACTTATCGGTCAGGGCAAGAGCATGCAGGAGGCAATGGACGAGGTACATATGGTGGTTGAGGGTGTTTACAGCGCAAAGGCAGCGCTTGCACTTTCAAGGAAATATGATGTCAACATGCCGATAGTAGATGCAATCAACAAGGTGCTTTTTGAGAACAAAAGTGCTTCAGAAGCAGTAAACCACCTTATGACAAGGGATAAGAGTATTGAGAATCAGAGATTACCGTGGAATGAATAATAAGAGTACAGAAATCCGCAGATGGATTATCAGAATTGCCGCTGTCGTGATAATTTTTCTCGTAATAATATCGGCTGATATTTTTGTACGCTTTTTCTTAAGGCATATAAATAATCATGCCGGAGGTCAAAATACAGAGCAGGAGACCGATGTGCCCGAAGTGACGATAAGCGGCAGGGACAGAGTAAGGGATGTAGAGACACCTGAGTGGATAGATAAACAGCTAATAGAGATTGACGGGGAATCCAGACGCGGGCGCAGGCTCGACGAGCTAAATGACATAGTGATTCATTATGTGGGTAATCCAGGCACAACCGCACAGCAGAACAGAAATTATTTCTCAAATCCGGATTCAGAGGTAAGCTCGCATTTTGTAGTGGGGCTTGAAGGCGAAATCATCCAGTGCGTGCCGCTTGATGAGATGTCCTCAGCAAGCAACTGGCGAAACGGCGACACCATTTCGATAGAGGTGTGCCATCCTGACACGACCGGACAGTTCAACGATATTACTTATGCCTCGCTCGTAAAGCTTACGGCGTGGCTTTTGCAGACATACGGTCTAGATGAGAACCATATCATACGGCATTATGATGTGACAGGCAAGCTCTGCCCTCTTTATTATGTGGAGCATGAGGAGGCATGGGTGCAGTTTAAGGCTGATGTGAAGCAGTATGTTCTGGCAGGGCAGGAGTGAAATACGCATGAGGGTATGCATGAGGAGGCTTGAAAGAGCCTCCTTTTTCTGACCGGAATTAATATTAGAGAACCTTATAAATATTTTAATATATTATTATTCTGTATGATACAATTAAGATACAAACAGTTTATAGGATTAATTAAAATAAAGACTTTTTAGGAGAAGATATGATAAAAATATTGATTGCAGAGGACGAAGAGCCTATTTCTAATCTGCTAAAGAAGAATCTAATAAAGGCGGGTTATCAATGCTGCTGTGCATTTGATGGCGAAGAAGCGGCAGAATATATGTCATCAGAAAAATTTGACCTGATTTTACTCGATATTATGCTGCCAAAAATTAATGGCTATGAATTGCTTGAATATGCAAAAACGATAGATGTACCGGTTATCTTTCTGACTGCATTAGGAACATTGGATAATAAGGTAACAGGCTTAAAGATGGGCGTGGATGATTACATAACGAAACCATTTGAAATTATTGAGCTTTTAGCCAGAGTTGAAGCTGTATTGAGAAGATACCATAAAGCAGAGAAAATTATAAAGATATTGGATATAGAGGTGGATGTACAGGCAAGAACTGTAATACAGAACGGCAGAGAAGTGAAATTAACTATGTAGGAGTATGAACTGTTATTATTATTTATCAGAAATAAAAATGTAGCTTTATACAGAGATACTATATATGAAAATGTATGGGAAAGTGATTTTATGGGCGAAAGCAGAACAGTAGATTTACATGTTCTGAGGCTTAAGAAAAAACTGCATTGGGAAAAGCATATTGTGGCAGTTTACAAGGTCGGATACCGGCTGGAGGTATAATACTATATGAAAATTACATGGAAGATATTTTTTGTGTTTACTTCTTTTATAACTGTAATATTTTGTACGTTTGGTATGTGGTTGATATCAGCGTCATTTAACAATTCATACGGAAGAATAATTGCTGATGGCAGCAGGGAAAATAAACTATTCAGACTTGCTTTTGAGACAAATATGAATGCTTTTTCGGAGGAAGAAATAAATGCTGAAACTGTTGCCGGAATAGCTGAAGCTATTATTGATAACTTGGAACAGAACGGATATTTGTATAAGGTCTATAAAGAGGATGAGTTAATATATGAAAGCAACGGATTTAATATTGATAACAGTATAAAGGAAAGCTTTACCGGAAGTATAAACAGCGGCTATGAAACCGTGAAAAAGGCAGGGAGTGTATATGTGGTTTTTCTGTGCCGTTCTGAGTGCGATGACGAGACATATTATCTTGAAACTATTAAAAATATAACTGAAATATATACAGAGCGCGATAATTTTTATTATCAGTATTGTATTGCAATAGCTGTGCTTTTAGTGTGTACTGTTGTTATTGTACTTATATTGTCACATGTTCTTACGAAATCCGTGGTTGAGCTGTCAGATACGACAAGACAATTTGCTGATGGTAATTATGAGGTTCGTGCGTCTGTTAAATCAGCCGATGAGATAGGCAGGCTTGCTGAGGATTTTAACAGTATGGCAGACAGTCTAGCAACTAAGATGGACGAGCTGGTATGGGCGGCAAGGAAACAGGAAGATTTTAGTGCGTCTTTTGCCCATGAGTTAAAGACACCGCTGACTTCTATAATAGGATATTCGGAGATGCTTAGGACTATGGAGCTTGACAGAGAGGAAACGATGGAGGCGGCAGATTACATATATTCCGAAGGCAAGCGGCTTAAGGCGCTGTCTGCAAAGCTTTTGGATTTAGTCGGACTGGATAAGCAAAATTATAATTTTAGCAATATTTTGGCGATTAATATTATGAAAGAAGCCGAAAAAGCCACTAAAACACTGCTTACAGCGAAAAAAATAAAATTTAAGACGGAAATGGCTGATGGGTATATTTATGGAGAATATGACCTTCTTGTTTCGTTGTTTGTCAATCTGATAGATAATGCAAGAAAAGCGGTTCCTGAGAATGGTGTAATAACTGTAATAGGATTGAAGAAGCAGGACAGTTACGAGATTACTGTAAAAGACTCAGGATGCGGTATACCTAAAGACGAAATTGATAAAATAACAGAAGCATTTTATATGGTTGATAAGTCGAGGACCAGAAAAGAAGGTGGTGCAGGACTGGGACTCAGTCTGTGCAGTAAAATTGTACGTATTCATAATGCGGAATGGACAATCGATAGTACGTATGGCGCAGGAACGAGTGTCACTATATCATTTCCTGAAGCAGAAAAACAATAAGTAAAATATGATAACAAATAACGGCTACAAAAAAGTTTGCAAAGGGTGTGTTAATAATAGTTATGAAAAAGAATACATTCATAAAGTATTTATGTTCAAGCTTTGGAATCGTCATACTGGTTGCATGTGCTTTATATATGCCAAAAATATATAATGACAGGCAGGATGCAAAAAACTTCAATAAAGTACATACCTATGAACAGGATGATATATCATTATTCGAAAAGAAGAATATAAGTGCTTATGACAAAATAAAGGATTTAATAAAGATAAAGGAAAAACTTCAAGAGGAAGATTCAAATATTTATATAACTGAGCTTAATGAGGACGTTGATAAGGAATATCTTTTGGAGCGTATAATTGAAGAAGTAAAAAGAGCAGCAGATTACGGGATTATTCCGGATATAATTGAAAACTATGATATTTCGTCAGGTGATTTCAGCTTTCAATGCATGGAAATGGGGATTTATCTTATGGATTCAGTAAGACTAAGATATTGGAGCGTGGAATTTACTGATGAGAAAAATGATTATAATTTTAAATTTGATGTTGATTATGATACATATATGATTTACCGAGCTGATTTGCTCTGCCCTGAAGCCAAAGAGTGGGCACATATTAAGTATATTAAGGGAGATTATAATTATTATGAATTAAAAAACGCTTATATGCAGTATTACATGGCGTATGATGCGGATATAAAAGATGAAGATAAACAGCACATAATTAATTTAAGATATGATGATGATTATATATCTGTTATTGAAGGCGTATTATACGATGATACGAATGCATATGGAATAACAATAAATTTATTCCCGCGAGCAACGAGCCAAGCGGACGAGCTTGCTCGTCCATTTGGCGACTGACGCGAGGGGCGATAGCTGCCAGTGGCAGCTGTTCATCGCCGACCGTAGTGGAACGTAGACCGAATACCTCGCCCCTTTGGGGCGCACAAATTAAAAACAAGCTAGGGAATGCCACGTAGCTTGCTGCGGGGTATTTGACTTACATGATGCAAAAATGATACACTTATGTTTGAAAAGAGATACAAATCCGGACTATAATATGTGCGTAAGGAGTGGAGAACAGTCTAAATATTAAAAAATTAGATGAGGAGGATGTATAGATGAAAAGGACTGTTATTATAACGATTATTATAGTGATACTTATAGGTGTGCAGGGTTGTTCGACAGATAAAAAAACAGATTATCACTCTCAAATAAATGAATATATTAAACAGAATGACAGCATCGGAGCGGAGTTCCCAAGGTTTTATCATATCGGTGATAAGTATGCGGTAGCAGCATCATATTTTGGAATGTTTATATTTGATACAGAAATTGCAGAGGCAGATGCATACGTCGACTTAAAGCAATATGATTGCAATTATTTTCAGGGAGATAAAAAGACCATAATTAAAGTGGATAATGAGGAGAAAAAGCTCTATTTTTATAACACTGAAAATGACGAAATAAATGGACAAATTTATGTTTTGGATTTGAACAGCAAGGAGATTTATAAGGCAGGGATTGATGCGAGAAACGCTGAGTATTATGAAGGATTTACTGAAGAGCAGGACTTCCTTGCTGTGCTGGATGATGCAGGCGAAAGCATTAAGTCTGCTCTCAACCAATATATTACTTTGGAAAAAGGCTGCGTGTATAGACATGATAATATGATTATATTTGCTGTTGCTGATGAGTGGAGAATAAGCAATTTAAAATTTGTTTTTTTGAATACCGATACCGGCGAGGTAAAAGAGCTGCCAATAATGGCGAGGTAATTATCCTGAGTAAATTGATAAAATGACAGTTTGTTGACGAATATTAAGTTGTTGTGATAAAATAAAAACAAAAAGAAAGAAGGGAGCAGAATGGCAGGTATACTGGAAATAGCAAAAGAAAATGATACTATGAGATGTAATTCTGATGCTGAGGCTATTCAGGTTTTATATTCTGAATTAGAAAAGGGTATTCAGAGCATGAAGAACGAAAAATTATATACGATTGAAGAAGCATGGGAGGAGATTGAAAAATATAGTGAGAGTGAATAAACAAATAAAGTATAAAGTTGTTATTTCAAAAATGGCTTTAGACGATATCAAGTCAATAAAAAAATATATTATTGATAAATTTAAGTACAAAGAATATGCTGATAATGTTTTAAGAAAAATAAAAAGAGTAATCAAATCCTTAGAGTATTTTCCGTTGGGTTACAATAAAACTGGATATATTGTTGATAATTTGGATGTTTTTTTTAAGCCATATGAAACATACATGATATTCTATGTTGTAAATAATAATTCTGTTATTGTCATCAGAGTATTAAAAGATAATATGGACTGGCAATCAATTCTAAAGAAAATGAACAGAATAAATAATTAATCTAAAATATAATTCAAAATGTACGAAAATCTTTTTTTCAATGATTTAAATCCAAAGTTGTTATATAAATAAAAAATTCGATTACAATATATTTTTGCTTTTTAATAAGAACTCTTGACTGTAAACCTTGTTTGTAGCTTGTTTTTGGTGTATAAATAATACATCCGGAAGGCTTAGTGATGACAACTAAAGAAGTCGAAAGCGGACCAGGTATTTGATTGCTTAACTGATGCTGTCTGCGAAGCAATCTGTAAGTAAATTAATTGCCAAAAAGGAGAAGACATGAATATACGACGAGCAGAAATTAAAGATATGGACGGTATTAATAACTTGCTTTCGCAGGTTTTAGAGGTGCATCACAAGGGTCGTCCTGATTTGTTCAAGGGCAACACCAAGAAATATACAGATGACGAGCTGAAGATTATTATCGCAGATGCTGACAGACCGATTTTTGTCGGTGTGGACGAAGATGATAATGTGCTGGGTTATGCGTTTTGCGTGCTGCAGCGCCATCCGGATGACAACATCCTTACCGATATTAAGACATTATATATTGACGATTTGTGTGTTGATGAAAATGCGCGTGGCAGACATGTTGGAAAGCAGATTTACGAATATGTCGTAAATTATGCGAGACAAATCGGCTGCTACAACATCACCTTAAATGTGTGGAGCTGCAACCCGGGCGCGATGAAGTTCTACGAGACCTGCGGGCTGGTGCCGTACAAGGTCGGGATGGAGTTTATATTACAACAAATAATGTAAATATATGTCTGGCGAATGACTTCAGGATTGAATTCATGAGGATATACATTTACAAATTAAGGGCGTAAAACGGTGCGACGGGTTTACGGCAGACTTTCATTAAGGCACAGCGCACCATACCCGCTACGCTCATTCGGATAATCTGATGTTAATGCAAAAGGTCTGGCTCCTTTGTGGAGATAGGCCTTTATTTTGTCGCCGTAAAGGTACGGGTCATTGCCGTCAATTATTCCCCACTGCATCATGAGGGCAATGCTTCCGCTGACAAAAGGCGTGGCAAAGGAGGTGCCGCTGACCTCCTGATAGCTTCCGTTTGGGGCACAGGCGGTTATTGAAACACCGGGCGCGGCAATGTCGGGTTTGGCGAAGCCATATCTTGTGAAGCCGCGCCCGGAGAAGTCCGCATAGGTAAAATTGTTTGAATTGTATGCGGCAACCGTTACGGCATCTGATGCGGTGGAGGGAATAGTAAGGGTGGTATATGGTGACGGACTTAAAAATCTGGTTGAGTTATTTAGGGTGACGGCTGAAGGCATCCACATGTCGATTCTGCCGTTTACTATATTTACTGGCGTTATAACGAAGCGGTAAATGCCGCTTTCAATAAAGGTGTTGTCAGGTATAAAATCCAGAAATATTTCCTGAGACGTGCTGTAGGGCGCAGGCATCCCGTAATATACCATTATGGAGAAGTCGGACAGGGTGTATCTGATGGCGGTGCTTTGTGGAATAAACGGGCCGAGCCTTACGCCGGAGGGAGTATAGAGCGAAATGGATACATCGTCTACGAATGCCTTCCAGATTTGAATGTTTAAAGACGGCTGAAAGGCTCCGACTGAAAATTCCACCTCGTAGGCTTCCAAAGGATTTGCCGAAAGCTCAACCTGTGCGTGGGTGGCACTGCTTCCTTCATTGCCTGTGCCGACAACGATGCAGCTTCTGCCAAGCCCCGAAATATCATCAATATATCTTTCAAGAAGTGTTGTTCCGTCATGACCGCCATAATTATTTCCAAAGCTTAAGTTTACAACCATCGGCTGATTGCGGTTTAATGCAATGTTATAGCAGTAGTTAATTGCCTGCATCAGCTCTGAGGTACGCGGAAATGAATTAGCACCGGAAAAACCGAGCTTTACCGCGATAATCCGGCTTTCAAAGGCCACGCCTGTGAATCTGCCATTTGAGGAGCTTCCGTTTCCGGCGGCAATTCCGGCAACAGCGGTACCGTGCGCCTCCACATCCGGAGACGGCATGCTGTAGGAAGTGCGTCCGCCTGCGTTACTGTCAGGCGGCATAATTTCAGCGACAGTGCTTCTATCTGCTTCTCTGTCTTGGGATAAAGCTGTATTAGCAGGATTGAAAGCATCATCAGCACTTAGGATTTCATTCAATTCTTCCTCTGTAAATTCTGTGCCGGTATTGTAGCCGGCAGGAGGTCTGCCGGAAACGGTCTGGTCCCAGTAGCTTATTATTCTTGTTGTCCCATCAGCATTTCTGAAATCCCTGTGAAAAAAATCAATGCCTGAATCTATGATTGCGATGAGAATGCCACGTCCGCTTAATCCCGGATAGCGTATATACGCTGAGGTAATACAGGAGGCGGTTTTTGCAAAATAGTCCGCAAAATAAAGCCTTTTGGGCTTCTCGACATATTCTATTTCGGGAAGGGCGGCAAAGGCGTCTATCAGAAATTCTTTAATTGTTACGATGGCGTACTGATTGTAGAGTGTAACAATTTCTATTCCGGCGTCCGAATATTTTAATATGTCACCGTTATATTTTACGATAAGTGTCCAGGTGTTGCTGCCCGGGGCATAGCCTGTATTAAGGGAAGATGATTTAACACGCTGTTCGTCGGACATATCAAGTGCAAGATTAAGCTGGTTTTCGATTTTCTGGTCATCCATATAAGACTCCGTTTTGCTTTTTATGAGAAAAATGCGCCATTTGCCTGCCACTGCAGCGTTTTGCAGACGCATATATGCACACGTGGGAATGATGACGTATTATGCGTGGCTGCTGCATTATTTTGCAGGCGCATATAAGTCTGCCGCTATATTTAAATGATATGAGCCGTGAAATGAATTGATACATAAAAGTATTGTAATAAGCATAAATATTAGAATAGGAAAATCAGCGGAAAAGCAAAAAATGAATGACAAGAGATTGCATTTGATATACAATAATAATATTAAGGGGGCGTTTGATTTGCACAAATCGACAATCCGGTATATCATGATAAAGGAGGCATATCAGATGAATATTAGGGAGATGCTTGAGCAGCAGGAGTATATGATATTAAAACCATATGCCTCGTTTAGTGATAAATCACGGGGAAGAGAGATTTATGAGGAACCATGCGATATGCGTCCGGCGTATCAGCGTGACAGGGACAGAATACTGCACTGCAAGTCATTTAGAAGGCTTAAGCATAAGACGCAGGTCTTTCTCGCACCGGCGGGCGACCATTACAGAACCAGGCTTACACATACGCTTGAGGTATCGCAGATAGCCAGAACGATTGCCAGATCGCTCGGACTCAATCAGGAGCTTACGGAGGCGATTGCACTGGGACACGACCTCGGACACACGCCCTTCGGACATGTTGGAGAGGCGGCGCTTAACGAGGTGTGCAGCGATGGCTTTGCACATTATAAGCAGAGCATCAGGGTCGTTGAGGTGCTTGAAAACAAGGGTGCCGGTCTAAATCTTACATGGGAGGTAAGGGACGGAATATACAATCACCGCACATCCGGCAGTCCATCGACGCTGGAAGGTAAGATTGTAAGATTATCGGACAAGATAGCCTACATAAGCCATGATGTGGATGACGCGATAAGAGCAGGTATGCTTAATGAAAGCATGCTTCCGTCAGAAATTACGGATGTTCTTGGAACTTCGGTAAAGGAGAGGCTTAATAAGCTGGTGCACGATATTATTCTCAACAGCATGGACAAGCCTGAGATATGCATGAGTCCGGATATAGAAGAGGCGATGATGTCGCTTCGACGTTTTATGTTTGATAATGTGTATTTTAACAAGAAGCCTAAGGAGAATGACGACAAGGCAAAGGACATGGTCAAGAGGCTTTTTGAGTATTACATTAAGCATATAGACGAGGTTCCTGAGGAGGTATATGCTGTTACGAAAAGCAGGCAGGAGCCGCAGGAGATGGCTGTGTGCGACTACATTGCGGGCATGACTGACGGCTATGCGGTTTCAAAATTTGAAAATTTATTTATTCCGAAATCGTGGGATATTTAGTCTGAGAACAAAAAATTATAAATGGTGGAACAAAAGTCAAGATGGAAAGCCTCATTAAGATATTTAATCTGAGGGAGAGTAAAAATATATAAAGCGGCGCTTTGTTTCAGAAGGCGCGAGGTAAGAAAAAACAATAAGGGTGAGAAAATTGTATTATTCAGATGATTTAGTTGAGGAAGTACGTACAGCGAATGATATCGTAGATGTAGTTTCGGGATATGTGAGGCTTACGAAAAAGGGCAGCACATATTTCGGACTTTGTCCGTTCCATAGTGAAAAGACGCCGTCATTTTCGGTTACGCCGTCAAAGCAGATGTATTACTGCTTCGGCTGCGGCGCGGGCGGCAACGCGATAACATTTGTCATGGAATATGAAAATTTAACCTTCAAGGAGGCTATGAAGCTTCTTGCAGACAGGGCGGGAATCAAGCTTCCTGAGGAGGAAATGAGCGAGGAGCAAAAGAGAGAGGCCGGCCTTAAGGCGCAGCTTTATGAAATAAACAGGCTTGCGGGAACGTATTATTATCATCAGATGAAGCAGGAGCATGGCAGGCGGGCTTATGAATATTTTAAGAAAAGAGAGCTGACGGACGAGACCATCAGAAAGTTCGGATTAGGATACTCCAACCCTTATTCAGATGATTTGTATAAGTATTTGAAGGGCAAAAACTACAGCGACGAGGTGCTTAAGGAATCGGGACTGGTTACGATTTCAGAGCGCGGTGCAAATGATAAGTTCTGGAACAGAGCGATGTTCCCTATTATGGACACAAACAACAGGATAATAGCCTTTGGAGGAAGAGTTCTGGGCGATGGCGAGCCTAAGTACCTTAACTCGCCTGAGACGAGGATATTTGATAAGAGCAGGAATCTTTACGGACTGAATTATGCGAAGACCTCAAGAGAAAATTATATGCTTTTGTGCGAGGGCTACATGGATGTTATTTCTATGCAGCAGGCAGGATTTACAAATGCGGTGGCGTCGCTTGGAACTGCATTTACCACGCAGCAGGCTAACCTTCTGAAGAGGTACACAAAGCAGGTGGTGCTTACCTATGACAGCGACAGCGCAGGCACGAAGGCGGCACTTCGTGCGATACCTATTTTAAAGAGCGCGGGACTGTCTGCGAAGGTATTAAATCTTACGCCGTATAAGGACCCTGATGAATTTATCAAGGCGAGGGGCACAGAGGCGTTCAGGGAGAGAATCATGAATGCGTCAAACAGCTTCCTGTTTGAAATCAGGGTGCTTAGCAGAAATTATAACTTAAATGACCCTGAGCAAAAGACCTCGTTTTATCAGGAGACGGCTAAAAAGCTGCTGGAGTTTTCAGAGGAGCTTGAGCGTGATAATTACACACAGGCTGTATCAAAGGAGTTTGATATACCGTATGAGAGCCTTAAAAAGCTCGTGAATTACTATGGTGGACAGGCGTTTGTGGTGCAGGCGGTAAGGGACAATGATAATGCAAAGCCTAAGGAAAAGCTTAAAAACACAAAGGATGAGGGCATAAAAAAGTCACAGAGACTGCTGCTTTCATGGCTTATTGAGGAGGACAGGCTGTACCCTGCGATTAAGGATATTATTTCAGCCGGGGACTTTACTGAGAAGCTTTACAGTGATGTGGCGGGAAAGCTTTTTACACAGCTTGAGACAGGGAAGCTTAATCCTGCGGGAATACTTAATGATTATATAAATGATGATGAAGAGTACAGAGAGGTGGCTGGAATATTTAATACATCAATAGATGAATCGCAAATGAGCAGCACCGATTTTGAAAAAGCAGTTACAGAGACTGTCAGACGTGTAAAAAAGAACAGTCTTGACTATGCAAGCCGGAATGCAAAAGATATAAAACAGCTTCAAAAAATTATTGGAGAACAGTCTAAGCTTAATACACTGCATATTTCGCTGCAATAAGGTTAGACTATATATTATAGCTTTTAGCATGGAAGGATGGATCTGGGTATGTATAGCAGTATGGAACAGCTTGATTTAAAGCTTAATAAGTTACTTGAGCTTGCGGGACAAAAGAAAAATGAACTGGATTATCAGGATATACTTGATATATTGGGCGATGACGCCGCTGATGAAAAATGTCTTGACAGGACTCTGGAGTTTATTGAGAAGCAGCAGATTACTGTTGTTAATACATTTCCGGATGAGCTTGAAGATGCCGGGGGCGAAATAAAGGATGATTTGTATGATTTAAACCTTGCGGCGGGGATTGATATTGACGACCCTGTGAGAATGTATCTTAAGGAAATCGGCAAAATACCGCTTCTTAGCGCGCAGGAAGAAAGGATGCTTGCGAAGAGAAGCTTTGAGGGTGACGAAGCAGCCGGACAGAGGCTTGCGGAGGCGAATCTGAGGCTGGTGGTAAGTATCGCAAAAAAATATTCGGGCAGAGGTATGCAGCTTCTGGATCTGATTCAGGAGGGCAATCTGGGACTTATCAGGGCGGTAGAAAAATTTGATTACCGCAAGGGATATAAATTCAGCACCTACGCTACATGGTGGATAAGACAGTCAATCAGCAGGGCGATTGCCGACCAGGCAAGGACAATCAGAATACCTGTCCATATGGTGGAGACCATAAATAAGCTTATCAGAACCTCCAGACAGATGATGCAGGAGCTTGGCAGGGAGCCTACAAGCGAGGAGCTTGGCAAAAGACTTAATATGCCGGCGGCAAGAGTTGAGGAAATTATGAAGATTTCCATGGAGCCGGTGTCGCTTGAAACGCCTATCGGCGAGGAATATGACAGCCATTTAGGCGATTTTATCGAGGATGAGAATGTTCCTGTGCCTTCAGATGCCGCTGCATACGCTTTATTGCGTTCGGAACTTGGACATGTTCTGGATTCGCTTACGGACAGAGAGAGAATGGTGCTGAGGTTAAGATTCGGACTTGACGACGGCAAGGCGATGACGCTTGAGGAAGTGGGCAGAAGGTTCAATGTTACCAGAGAAAGAATAAGGCAGATTGAATCAAAGGCATTAAGAAAGCTTCGCCATCCGTCAAGGAGCAGAAAGCTGCGTGATTTCTTAGAGTAAACCGGTGTAATACACAGGACCATGCATTTTTTGAACATGCGCAGCGTGCCTTACTATTAGGAAATCAGCCCAAGCAAAAAAATGATATTACAGGAGAGAATATGCAGTTATCAGAGAGATTGCAAAAAATCATTTCAATGGTGACGCCGGGACTTATAACCGCTGACATAGGCACTGACCACGGGTATGTACCTATTGAGCTTGTAAGCAGGGATATTGCGCCGAGGGTCATAGCCATGGATGTAAATAAAGGACCGCTTAAAAAGGCAGAGGGCAATATTAAAAGGGCCGGATTGTCGGATTTTATTGAGCTTAGATTAAGCGACGGCCTTAAAAATCTTGAGAAGGATGAGGCGCAGTGCGTTATTATTGCGGGAATGGGCGGACTTCTTATCAGAAGAATACTTGAGGATGATTTTGATAAGGTGTCTCGTCTTAAGGAGATGATTTTGTCGCCGCATTCGGACATAGATGAGGTAAGAAGGTTCCTTACGGAGAATGGTTTTGTTATAGAAAAAGAGGACATGCTTGTTGAGGAAGGCAAGTATTATACAATAATAAAGGCTGTCAGGGGAGAGTCTGATACATATAGTGATGCAGAGCTTAAATACGGCAGATATCTGTTAAATACAAGGAACAAAACGCTTTTTGATTTTCTTATGAAGGAAAATAACCAGCTTGAGAAGATTGCTTTAACGCTTAAGGACAAAAGCGGTGAAAAGGCGGCAGCCAGAATGCAGGAAATCAGGCAGGAGAAGGATGTTATTCAGCATGCCATGTCATATTATATGAATGACGCCAGTGAGTGTTCCGTGTCATATTCTGATGCGGGAAATCAACATGAAATGTCATTTGAAGAGAAAGAAAAACAATATGGAATGGCATTTGAAGAGACAGAAACTCAGCATGAAATGACATCTGAAGAGGCAGAAACTCAGCATGTAGTGACCTCTGAAGAGAAAGAAACTCAGCATGGAATGACATCAGAAGAAACCGATGTAAAATGGCAGGCATGAACAGGAGGAGATATATTGTACAGGGTAAGGATAAACGGTGAGATTAAGGAGTATAAAGAAGGCGTAAGCTTTCTTGATATAGCAAAGGAATATGCGGGCGATTTTGAGCATGAGATTGTGCTCGCACGCGCAGATAAAAAGCTTAAGGAGCTGGCTGTTCCTTTAAAAAGGGACTGTGAGCTGAGCTTTGTTACAACCGCAGATAAAAGCGGTATAGAAACATACAACAGAAGCCTGCTTTTTATGTGCCTTAAGGCAATTTACGACGAGCTTGGTCAGGAGCGGCTGAAGGAATTAATAGTTCATTTTTCCATTGGCAAGGGATTATATATTGAGGCAGCCGGAGATTTTAAGGTGGATAGCAGACTTGCGGCTAAAATAAAAAAGCGTATGGAGGATATGGTAAGCGCAGACCTTCCTATCAGAAAAAGAGTGCTGCCGACGGATGATGCTATTGAGATATTTGCAAAGCACCGCATGGCAGATAAGGAAAGACTGCTTAAATACAGAAGAGCGTCTTATATAAATATTTACAGCATAGATGATTTTGATGATTATTTCTATGGCTATATGCTTCCGTCAACAGGCTATCTTAAATATTTTGATATCCACAGGTATGAAAAGGGACTGGTGCTTATGCTGCCGGATAAGAATAAGCCTGAAGAGGTGCCGGAATTTGTCCCAAGCAAAAAGATATTTAATGCGCTGATAGATGCAACGCGCTGGAGCGTGGATATGGATATCCATACCGTAGGAGCGTTAAACGACAATATAGCGAACGGACATCTGAAGGAGATAATTCTTGTACAGGAAGCACTGATGGAGAAGCGTATAGGCGATATTGCACATCAGATAAGTAAAAGCGGCAGAAAAATAGTGCTGATTGCGGGACCGTCATCCTCCGGAAAGACCACATTTTCAAGGAGACTGTCAATCCAGCTTAAGACCTTTGGCTTAAATCCATACCCTATATCGGTAGACGATTATTTTGTTGACAGGGATTTTACGCCTAAGGATGCCCAGGGTAATTATGATTTTGAGGCGCTTGAATGTGTGGATATCGAGAAATTCAATGACGATATGCTTAAGCTTTTAGAGGGCGAAAGGATAGAGCTTCCAGTTTATAATTTCAAGCAGGGCAAAAGAGAATATAAGGGCAATTATCTTAAGATGGATAAGGACGATATACTTGTTATAGAGGGTATTCACAGTCTTAATGATAAGATGAGCTACAGACTGCCTGACGACAGCAGGTTTAAGATATATATAAGCGCGCTTACCCAGTTAAATGTTGACGAGCACAACCGAATACCTACGACTGACGGAAGACTTATCCGCAGGATGATAAGGGATGCAAGGACAAGAGGCACTGATGCGAGAGGCACGATTGCGATGTGGCCGTCTGTGGTAAGAGGCGAAGAGAAAAATATATTCCCGTATCAGGAGACCGCAGATGTGGTTTTTAATTCAGCAATGATTTATGAGCTTGCAGTGCTAAAATCATTTGCGGAGCCGCTGCTTTTTGGTATAGGCAAGGATTGCCCGGAGTATGACGAGGCAAAGCGCCTGCTTAAATTCCTTGATTATTTCCTTGCCGTGGATACTGAAAACATACCGGGAAATTCGCTTCTCAGGGAATTTATCGGCGGCAGCAGTTTTGAGATTTAGCACGTATATGCTTGTGTTTTTTCAATAAATATTGTACTATAAGACTATTAAGAAAGCTAAAGAGAATAGGAAGATAAACTTATGAGTAATGAAAACAGAAAAAATGTTCATTTTGATGCGCCTGTTATCATAGGCTTTGTGCTTTTATCGGCACTTGTGATGATAATTAACATGATGACGAATGGTGAAAGCACTAAGGCTGCGTTCAGCGTATACCAGTCAGATTATCACAGCATTGGTTTTTACATAAGATTATTCGGGCATGTGCTTGGAAATGCAAGCTGGAGTGATTACTTAAGAAACACACTGTATATTCTTGTGCTCGGCTCGATGCTTGAGGCTAGGTTTAAGAGTGTGAATATGCTTATTATGATAATAGTTACCGCATTTGTAACCGGTTTAATCTATTCGTTTGTCGGAGAAAGTCAATTGTGCGGAGCATCCTGTATAGTATTTATGCTTATGTGTCTGGCTGCTTTATCGGTCATTAAGGACAATGTTATTCCTTTTACATTTATTATGTTTATCATTATATATTTACTTAATGTAATGATAGTACACGAGAATGTTGCCGGAACCCGTACAGGCATTATAGGAGGTGCCTGCGGCGCATTATTTGGATATGTTATAAGTATGCGAAAGAAATAAATTGCATTATTAAAAAATATGTGCTACACTATGCACTATGGCTTATGAGTAGGATGAATGGTCGCGGCTGTATTATTTATAAAAATTCATTTTTATGAGTATACAGACGAGGAAAGTCCGGGCTTCACAGGGCAGGATGCCGGATAACGTCCGGTAGAGGCGACTCTCAGGAAAGTGCAACAGAAATGTACCGCCGGCGTATGCCGGTAAGGGTGGAAGGGCAGTGTAAGAGACTACCGCCTGACTGGTAACAGGCAGGGCACATGTAAACCCCATCCGAAGCAAGACCAAACAGAAAGCATAAGGCGGCCCGTCTGCTTTCGGGTAGGTTGCTTGAGCCTGGTGGTGACATCAGGCCTAGATAGATGACCATTCACGACAGAACCCGGCTTATAGTCTTACTCATAAAGCAAAATTTCATATACGTATAAGGAGAACCCCAAATGAGTAACAAAATTTCTATTATCGGCGCAGGAAGTGTCGGAGCAACTATAGCATACACTATGGCTGTAGATTCAATCGCATCAGAGATTGTTATGGTTGACATTAACGAGGCAAAGGCAAGAGGCGAAGCTATGGATATTCTCCAGGCAACTGCTTACGGAAACCCTATAACCATTAACTATGGCGGATATCCTGACATAGAAGGCTCTGATATCGTTATTATCACATCAGGCGTAGGAAGAAAGCCGGGACAGACAAGAATTGACCTTGCACAGGTTAATGTTAATATTCTTAAGCAGATTACACCTGAGCTTGTAAAGTACGCTCCGGATGCCATGTTTATTATTGTTGCAAATCCTGTTGATATTTTAACATATACATTTATAAAGTTATCAGGTATTCCTGAAACACAGATTATCGGTTCGGGAACAATGCTTGATACAGCAAGACTCCGTTCTTATATTTCAGAGCATTACGGCATGGCTCAGAAGAACGTACACGCTTACGTATTTGGCGAGCATGGTGATTCTTCATTTATTCCTTGGTCACGTGCTGAGATTTCAGGAGCAAGCCTTGATGTATTCGAGAAGAGTGATATTTACAAGTCATTTGAGAAGATTGACAAGGAAGATGCTCTTGAATATGTGCAGAAGTCAGGCGGCAAGATTATTGCAGATAAGGGTGCTACATTCTATGGCGTTGCAGTTTCGGTATGCAGACTGTGCCAGGCAATCCTTTCACCATATGATTCGGTTGCAGCTGTTTCATCAATGATGCATGGTGAGTACGGAATTGAAGATGTATGCTTAAGCGTACTCAATGTTATCGGTCCGGACGGCTTCAAGGGAAGACTTGAAGCACCGCTTACAGATGAAGAGGTTGAGAAGCTTCGTCACAGCGCAGATGTTCTTAAGGGCGTAATAAAGAGCTTGGATATTTAAAATCTGTATTTGAATCCGGACACAGTATTTGTGCCCGGATTTTATGCTTATGCAGGAAGTATATGCTTCCTGTATAGGCATAAAATCCGCACAGGCTGCATATTGGCAGTGGAAAATTATTAATTCAGCAAATCAGATGCTGCAAAAAGTTATAAATAAAAAATGGAGGGATGAAAATGGAATATCGTATTGAAAGAGATTCAATGGGAGAGATGCAGGTGCCTGCCGACCGTTACTGGGCGGCTCAGACGCAGAGAAGCTATCAGAACTTTAAAATAGGTACTGAGCTTATGCCGCGTGAAATTACGCACGCCTTTGGAATTTTAAAAAAGGCGGCGGCAATTGCAAATTTTAAGCTTGGAAGACTTTCGCAGGAGAGAAGGGATGTAATCTGTAAGGCGTGTGATGAGGTTATTTCCGGACAGCTTGACGACCATTTTCCGCTGGTGGTATGGCAGACCGGAAGCGGAACGCAGTCAAATATGAACGCAAATGAAGTAATTGCAAACAGGGGAAATCAAATATACGGTGAGAAGCTTCTTCATCCGAATGACCATATCAATATGTCGCAGAGCTCGAATGATACCTTTCCGACAGCGATGCATATAGCGGCAACAGTTCATATTGAGGACGGCTTGATTCCTGCGATTGAAGGACTTATAGATACCTTTAAAAGGCTTGAGAAAGAAAATGATGATGTAGTTAAAAGCGGCAGAACACATCTGCAGGATGCGGTTCCGATAAGATTTTCACAGGAGATAAGCGGCTGGAGAGTGATGCTTGAAAAGACTGAGAATATGATAAAGGACGCTCTGCCGGGACTTAAGGAACTGGCACTTGGCGGAACGGCTGTTGGAACCGGTCTTAATTCTCCAAAGGAATTTAGTACTGAGGTTGCAAAGGCTGTAGCAGAGCTTACAGGTAAGGCTTTTGTTACTGCACCGAACAAGTTCCATTCGCTGACATCAAAGGACGAGCTGGTATTTATGCATGGCGCACTTAAGGCACTGGCGGCAAACCTTATGAAGATTGCAAATGATGTAAGATGGCTTGCAAGCGGTCCGAGATGCGGACTTGGAGAGATAAAGATTCCTGAAAATGAGCCGGGAAGCTCAATTATGCCGGGCAAGGTAAACCCTACACAGTGCGAGTCGCTTACGATGGTTGCGGTTCAGGTAATTGCAAATGATGTTGCAGTAGGAATGGCGGCTTCACAGGGTAATTTTGAACTCAATGTGTTTATGCCGGTGTGCATTTATAATTTCCTTCAGTCGGTAAGACTTCTTACGGACGGCATCAATTCGTTTAATAATAATTGCGCAGTCGGAATAAAGGCAGACAGGGAGAAGATGAGACACAACCTTCATAATTCCCTGATGCTTGTTACAGCGCTTAATCCTTACATCGGATATGATAACGCCGCAAAGACATCAAAGAAGGCCTATAAGGAGAATATTTCATTAAAGCAGGCATGTGTGGAATTGGGCTTTCTTACGGAGGAACAATTTGATGAGGTGTTCCATCCTGAAAAGATGGCGTAGCCTGAAAAACATTACGGCGGTCTTGGCGATGCTTCAATAGTTTTTTGGCATTGTTTTGAATTATGAACAATGTATTGCTATTGAAATAAGCCGGTGCAGATGATATTATATGAGAGAAGAAATAATAAGTACGGGGCAGAAGAGGCTCGTACTTAGCGTACATAATAATATGCAAAATTATGCTGGTAGGTACAGTCCTAAAGCAGAGAGGATTGGTTAAAGGTATGACATACAGTTATTATCCGGGGTGTACCCTGAGAACAAAAGCAAAGAAGCTTGATACATATGCAAGACGCAGTGCAGAGGCTCTTGGAATAAACTTGGAAGAGATTGAACAATGGCAGTGCTGCGGTGGCGTATATCCGTCTGTATCGGACGAGATTGCCACCAGATTGTCATCGGTCAGAACTCTTGCCCAGGCTAAGAAGGCGGGAAATGAGCTGCTTACGGTCTGCTCTGCCTGTCATAACGTGTTAAAGCGCACCAATGCGGATATCATTTCAGATGCAGATTTTAATTTCAGGGCAAATAATTATCTTGAGCTTGACGAGAGATATAATGGCGAGACGAAGGTAGTTCATTATATCGAGATGTTAAGGGATGCTGTGGGCTTTGACGAGTTAAAGAAGAAGGTTGTAAATCCATTTAAGGGAAAGAAGATTGCCGCATATTACGGCTGCCTGCTCTTAAGACCGGGCAATGTCATGCAGTTTGACGACCCGGAGAATCCTTCAATTATGGAGGACTTAATCAGGGCGTTAGGCGGCGAGCCTGTGATTTATCCGTTCAGAAATGAATGCTGCGGCGGATACATTACTCTTGAGGACAAGTCCCTCGCACAGAAGAGAAGCAATAAGGTGCTTGCGAGTGCACAGGAAAAGGGCGCTGACATGGTTATTACAGCCTGCCCGCTCTGCATGTACAATCTTGTTAAGAATGGTACAGAGCATGATTTGCCGGTATATTATTTTACGGAGCTTTTGGCGGACGCTCTTGGCGTGAAACAGGAAGGAGAGGGTCAGGACAATGAATAATGAACAGTTAAGGGATGAAATCATAAGAATAAGCGGCACAAATCCTTCAAAATGCATGAAGTGCGGAAAGTGCTCCGGCACATGTCCTGCTTATGAGGAAATGGAATATCATCCGCATCAGTTTGTATCAATGGTACAAAAGGGAGATATAGAACCGCTTCTTGAATCCAAATCAATTTTTAAATGTCTTACATGCTTTGCCTGTGTTGAAAGATGTCCGAGAAGTGTAGAGCCGGGCAAGCTCGTTGAAGCGGTAAGGCTTATGCTTATAAGGCAAAAGGGCGCAAATCATTTTGATGCAGAGGATCTTCCTTGCTTAGTAGATGATGATCTTCCGCAGCAGGCGGTTGTCAGCGCATTCAGAAAATACAGTAAATAAGAACAGATAAGGAAAAGGTGAATTTACCATGCAGAGAATTGGTGTTTTTGTATGTTGGTGCGGAAGCAACATTGCCGCTACTGTTGATGTCAAGGCGGTAGCCGAGGCAGCAAAAGGACAGCCGGGTGTTGTATTTGCAACGGACTATCAGTATATGTGTTCCGAGAGCGGACAGACCATCCTTAAGGATGCAATTAAGGAGTATGGTCTTACAGGCGTTGTTATCTGTTCGTGTTCGCCTAGAATGCATGAAGCAACATTTAGAAAAGCCGCAGAAAGCGCCGGACTTAACCCTTATATGGTTGAGATTGCAAATATTCGTGAGCAGTGCTCATGGATACATAAGGATATGGAGGTCGCTACTGAAAAGGCGATAATTCTTGCAAAGGCGGCTATAGCAAAGGTGCAGTTAAATAAGCCGCTCGTTGCAGGAGAGAGCGAGGTTGTAAAGCGAGCTCTTGTAATCGGAGGAGGTATTGCAGGCATCCAGACAGCGCTTGATATAGCAGAGGCGGGCTATAAGGTTGATATTGTTGAGAAGCAGCCTACAATCGGCGGCAAGATGGCGCAGCTTGACAAGACATTCCCGACACTTGACTGTGCGGCGTGTATACTTACGCCTAAGATGGTGGATGTGGCTGCCCATGAAAATGTTACGATTTATTCCTACAGTGAGGTCGTTGATGTAAAGGGCTTTGTCGGCAACTTCACAGTCCAGATAAAGAAAAAACCTCGATATATCAATGAAAATCTCTGTACCGGCTGCGGCGCATGTACGGAGAAGTGTCCTATGAAAAAGCAGCCGAATGAATTTAATATGGGCTTTGACAAGAGGGGCGCAATTTACATTCCGTTTGCCCAGGCAGTGCCGAAGCTTCCTGTCATTGATGCAGATGCGTGTCTTATGTTAAAGAACGGCAAGTGCGGACTGTGCTCAAAGATTTGCGAGGCGCATGCAATTGATTACACTCAGAAGGAAGAAATAATTGAAGAGAGATATGGTGCAATAGTTGTTGCAACGGGCTTTAACCAGATAAAGCCTACGCAGTTTGAGGAGTATGCTTATAATACTTGTCCTGACGTTGTTACATCTCTTGAATACGAGAGACTTATGAATGCGGCAGGACCGACAAAGGGACACCTTCAGAGACCTTCAGACGGACAGAGACCAAAGACAATTGTATTTATACAGTGTGTGGGTTCAAGAGGCGATTCCTGCAGGGAGAAGAGCTACTGCTCAAAGATCTGCTGTATGTACACCGCAAAGCATGCGATGCTTACAAAGGACCATTACCCTGATACAGACATTCATGTATTTTATATTGATATCAGAACACCGGGAAAGAACTTTGATGAGTTTTACCGAAGGGCTGTTGAGCAGTACGGCGTTGACTACATTAAGGGCATGGTCGGCAAGGTTTACGAAGAGAACGGCAAGGTAATGGTTCAGGGTTCGGACCTTATTGATAATAAGCAGATTACAATAGCTGCCGATATGGTTGTGCTTGCGTCGGCGGTTGAGCCGGACCCGAGTGCAAGAAGCCTCGGAACCATGCTTACGGCAAGCATGGACACAAATGATTTCTTTACGGAGGCGCATGCAAAGCTTCGTCCTGTAGAGAGTCCGACGGCAGGCGTATTCCTTTCGGGTATGTGTCAGGGACCTAAGGATATTCCTGAGACAGTATCTCAGGCAGGCGCAGCGGCAGTAAAGGTAATAGGACTTTTGGCAAAGGATAAGCTTAAGAACAATCCGTGTGTTGCTGCCTGCAACCAGTCGGTCTGCAACGGCTGCTCACAGTGCGCAAATGTATGTCCTTACGGTGCGATTACTTATGTTGAAAAAGAAATCCGCACGCCAGAGGTACGTGAGGTAAGACGTGTTGCCGAGGTTAATGAGGCGGTATGTCAGGGCTGCGGTGCATGTACGGTTACATGTCCGTCCAGCGCAATGGACCTTAAGGGCTTTACAAACAGACAGATTATGGCGGAGGTAGATGCAATATGCAGATAGAAGAGAATAAAAATGAAGAATTTAAGCCTTGCATAGTTGCATTCTGCTGCAACTGGTGCAGCTACGCAGGAGCTGACCTTGCAGGCTCAAGCAGACTTACATATCCTGCTGACGTAAAGATTATCAGAGTGCCATGCTCATGCAGAGTTAATCCGCTGTTTATATTGAGGGCGTTTCAGAGAGGTGCAGACGGAGTCATAATCTGCGGCTGCCATCCGGGAGACTGCCATTATACAACAGGAAATTACTATGCGAGAAGAAGAATGACTCTGCTGTTTGGAATGCTTGATTATCTTGGAATCGAGAGAGAGAGAACCAGAGTAGAGTGGGTTTCCGCCGCTGAGGGCGCAAAATTCGCCGCAACAATGAGCGATTTTATTGACACAGTGACGAAGCTTGGCAGAAACAGAAAGTTGAGGGACCTAAGATGCAAAGAGTAATTGATAAGGTGAAGGAATTACTTGCTAACGGCGTGGCTGACAGAGTGCTTGCATGGAAGGTCGGAGAATTTCCGTACGACCGTATTCCGGGAGTGTTTAAGGATGATTTGGACGGACTTTGCTATGACAGTTTTTCAGCCTGCAATTTAAGCAAGTATCTTATAAATGAGACAAAGAAGGACGGCAGGGTTCTGGTGCTTATGAAGCCTTGCGACAGCTATGGTGTCAATCTGCTTATTAAAGAGCACAGAATAGATCGTGAAAAAATATATATTCTCGCAGTACCATGTAACTGCAAGGTTGATATTGAAAAGATAAAAGACAGCGGCATCAAGGGTATTATAGATATTGCCGAAGAGGGCGATGTGCTTAAGATAAATACCGTTTACGGACAAAAGGAGCTTGACAGAAGGCAGGTGCTTTGCGACAAGTGCCTTAGCTGTCAGGGAAAGAAGCACGTAATCTATGATGAGATTATAGAGGATGACGAGCAGCAAAACATTGAAAAGACCGACAGGATGGAAGCGGTAGAGGAGCTTGAGGCGATGAGCCCTGAGGAGAGATTTGCCTTCTGGAGAAGCGAGCTTTCAAAATGCATCCGCTGCAACGCCTGCAGAAATGTCTGCCCGGCATGCTCTTGCAACAAGTGCATATTTGACAATACAGACACCGGTGTGGCAGCAAAATCAAATGCAGATTCATTTGAGGAGAACATGTTCCACATTATCCGTGCGTTCCATGTAGCCGGCAGATGTACAGACTGCGGAGAGTGCAGCAGGGTATGTCCTCAGAACATACCGCTTCATCTGCTTAACCGCAAGTTTATAAAGGAAATCAATGAATTATACGGTGAGTTCCAGGCCGGTGAGGATGCTGTGACAACAGGACCGCTGACATTCTTCACAATGGAGGATGCAGAGCCGGACGTAGTATATAAGAAAGGCAGGGATTAATTATGTTAAGATTATCGGCTGATAAATTAGACAAATTGTTTTCTGCCATTTCAGATGCAAAAGAATTATATCTGCCTGTAGAGGAAAACGGCAGCAGTAAATTTGATAAATGGTCAGAAGAAACACAGGTGAATTTGAACAGACTTAATACCGTTAAGTCTCCAAAGGATCTTTTCTTCCCGCAAAGCGAAGACCTTATGCGCTTTAAGAAGGAGGGAAAGAAGATAACAGTTGATACGCCGGATGAAAACTGTAAAGAGTTTGTTGTGTTTGGAGTGCGTGCCTGTGATGTAAAGAGCATCGAGGTGCTTGACAGGGTGTTTTTAAGCGAACCTGTAGATACATATTATGAGTCAAAGCGCAAGGCGGCAACGATAGTTTCGCTTGCCTGCAGTGAGCCTGAGGAATCCTGCTTCTGTAATATTTTCGGCATAGATGCAACAGAGCCTGCGGCAGACGTAAGCACATGGCTTGCAGACGATTATCTTTACTGGGAGGCAAAGACCGAAAAGGGAGAGGCACTCACGGAAAGTATAAAATCAGTTTTTGAGCAGGCAGAGGATACATCGGCAGTCGATGCACAGAAGGAAAATGTTAAAGCAATTATTGAAAAGCTTCCGCTTTCAGGGTTAAATCTCGATTACTTTAAGAATAACGATATGATGGATATATTTAACTCGGAAAAGTGGGACGAGCTTTATGAGGCTTGTCTTGGCTGCGGTACGTGTACATTTGTCTGCCCGACATGCCAGTGCTATGATATCCGTGATTACGACACCGGACACGGAATTGTCAGATACAGATGCTGGGATTCATGTATGTATTCAGACTTCACGCTTATGGCAGGCGGACAGCCGCGTACCACACAGAAGGAGCGATTCAGGCAGAGATTTATGCACAAGCTTGTGTATTTCCCGATGAATAATGACGGAGAATTTTCATGTGTAGGCTGCGGCAGATGCGTAAACAAGTGTCCTGTACGCCTTAATATAGCAAAAGTGATAAGAGCATTAGGAGGGGAAGTATGAGCAGAAATGATATGTTAATACCTAAGGTTGCGGTGATTACCGGGATAACAACACAGACTCCTGATGTCAAGACCTATAAGGTGAATGCGCCGGAGGGCGGAAAACCGTTTGAGCATATGCCGGGACAGTGCGCAATGCTGTCGATACCGGGCATAAGCGAGGCGATGATATCAATAACATCCTCTCCGACAAATAAAGAATATATGGAGTTTTCAATCAAGCGCTGCGGCTGTCTGACAGAAGCAATACATGCGCTTGAGGAGGGAGACGAGATAACCGTAAGAGGTCCGCTGGGTAATCATTTCCCGGTGGAGTCAGAGCTTAAGGGCAAGGACCTTGTGTTTATCGCAGGAGGTATCGGTCTTGCGCCGCTTCGCTCAGTGATTAATTACTGCCTCGATAACCGTGATGATTACGGGGAGATAGACATTGTTTACGGTTCAAGGACAAAGCAGGACCTTGTAGGCTTTGAAGAGATACAGAATGTCTGGGCGAAGGCGCCGAATGTAAATGTGTATCTTACGATTGACAATCCTCAGGAGGACTGGGATGGTCATGTAGGCTTTGTGCCAAACTATGTAAAGGAACTGAATCTTTCGGTTGATAAGACAGTGCTTATGTGCGGTCCGCCTATCATGATTAAGTTTACGCTCCAGGGACTTATAGAGCTTGGCTTTACAAAGGAGCAGATTTATACGACAATGGAGCTTCGCATGAAGTGCGGAATCGGCAAATGCGGACGCTGCAACATCGGTTCAAAATATGTCTGCAAGGATGGTCCGGTATTCAGGTTTGACGAGCTGGACGAGCTTCCGGATGAGTATTAAGGAGAGACGTTATGGAAGAAATGGTTAATGTATATTTATATGGAAAACAGTACACGGTGCCGGCAAGTCTTACGATAATGGAGGCGTTTGAGTATTCAGGCTACCAGCTTGTAAGAGGCTGCGGCTGCCGCAATGGTTTCTGCGGCGCCTGCGCAACAATTTACAGAATCAAAGGAGAGAATGCACTTCACGGCTGCCTCGCCTGCAGCACAAAGGTTGAGGACAATATGTATGTTGCGTCAATTCCTTTCTTCCCGCTTGAGAAGAAGATATACAATATTGAGGAGATAAAGCCTACTCAGGAAATCATGATGCAGCTTTATCCTGAAATATATAAATGCATCGGCTGCAATGCCTGTACAAAGGCATGTTCACAGGACCTTGAGGTTATGCAGTACATTGCATACGCACAGCGCGGTGAGTATGAGAAATGCGCCGAGGCGTCATTTGACTGCGTAATGTGCGGAATCTGTTCGTCACGCTGCCCTGCAGGAATTTCACATCCGCAGGTTGCACTTTTAGCAAGACGACTTACAGGCAAGTATATTAAGCCGGAGGCAAAGCATCTTACACAGAGAGTTGAGGATATTGCCGAAGGAAAGTTTGACGAGGCTGTTGCAGACATTATGTCAAAGTCCGTTGACGAGCTTAAAGAGATGTATAATAACAGAGATATTGAGAAGTAAGGAGGCTTACCATGAGTACACCATATACAGATGAAATGATGGAATCCGTGAAAAAGGTAGAGGCAACCAGAGCTTCACGTATCGGTGCCGAGCTTCGCAGAATGACGGCGCAGGAGAAGGATGAGCTTCTTGAAGCATTCCATCCGGATTACAATTATGACAGCTTTGAGACAATTACTGTAGGTCCGAATAAGGGAGAGAAGGCTCCAAAAGAGTTGGTAAATCTTCTTCAGGCAGACAGCAGAATAAAGAATTTAAATATTGATTTATCAAATCCGAAGTATGACGTGGACGTGCTGGTTATCGGCGGCGGCGGTGCAGGCTCATCAGCGGCAATCGAGGCCAATGAGGGCGGGGCAGATGTTATGATAGTAACAAAGCTTCGTATCGGCGACGCAAATACGATGATGGCAGAGGGCGGCATTCAGGCAGCCGACAAGGAGAATGACTCGCCGAGACAGCATTACCTTGATGTAATGGGCGGAGGACATTTTGCAAATGTGCCTGAGCTTGTAAAGAAGCTTGTTACTGAAGGACCTGCAGCAGTAAACTGGCTGGATAAGCTGGGCGTGCTTTTTGACAAGGACGAGAATGGCAACATGATTACCACTCACGGCGGCGGTACATCAAGAAAGAGAATGCATGCGGCAGCAGATTATTCAGGTGCGGAAATCATGAGAGTGCTTCGTGACGAGGTGTTCAACAGAGGCATTCCGGTTGTGGATTTTACCGCAGCAATAGAGCTTATAAAGGACAGTGAAGGCAAGGCGGCAGGCGCAGTTCTTAAGAATATGGAGACAGGCGAGATTATGGTGGCAAGAGCAAAGACCGTCATCATTGCGACGGGCGGAGCAGGACGTCTTCATTATCAGGGCTTCCCGACATCAAACCACTATGGTGCGACGGCGGACGGACTTGTACTTGCATACCGCGCAGGCGCAAGACTTCTCTACCAGGATACATTACAGTACCACCCGACAGGAGTTGCCTTCCCTGCACAGATTTACGGTGCACTTGTTACAGAGAAGGTTCGTTCAATGGGTGCACAGTTCTGTAATAAGGACGGTATCGCATTTATGAATCCTTTGGAGACAAGAGACGTTGCAGCATCAGGCGTTATCCGTGAATGCAAGGAAAGAGGCAACGGCGTTAAGACTCCTTTAGGAGAGGGCATCTGGCTTGATTCTCCTATGATTGATATGATTCATGGCGAGGGCACACTTGAAAAGAGACTTCCGGGCATGCTGCGCATGTTCTTAAGATACGGAATCGATATGAGAAAGGTTCCGATTGTGATTTATCCGACGCTTCACTACCAGAACGGCGGCATCAGAATTACACAGGACGGTATGTCTGACATTGAAAATCTGTACGTTGCAGGAGAGGCAGTCGGCGGAATCCACGGACGAAACCGTCTTATGGGCAACTCGCTGCTCGATATCATAGTATTTGGAAGAAATGCAGGACAGCAGGCTTCAAAGAAGTGTAAGGAGGTAACACTTGGTGAGCTTACACTAAGCCATGTTGACGCATTTGCAAAGGAATGTGCTGATGCGGGCATTGAAAGCAGCCTGGTATCACCGCAGATACTTCCGGACTACAGACGCAAGGATATGTAAATATAATTATAAATGAAGGCCGCCGGAGGAGATGAAAATGTTTTTCATCATGCCGGCGGCAGTATAATGAGCATGATAATGATATTATTTATGCAGGCATGAAAAGTATGACCTTTTGACCATGGTATCATAACATAAGAGTTTTTAAATTTACTATAAGGAGTAGACAGTAATGGAATATTTAAGCAGTGTTATGTCAGCGATGCTGACTACCGTCTTTTTTGTTTTTGCAATAGCAGCCCTCGGTTATCTTATTGGTGGAATAAAGATTAAGGGAATATCGCTTGGAACGGCAGGCGTGCTTTTGGTAGCACTTGTATTTGGTATAGTTGCATACTACCATCCATTTATTACAGTCGGTTCAAAGGACATAGTGCTATATATGGCGAACAGCACAGAAAAGCTCACAGCAAACAAATCGCTTTTTTCGATGGTTTCAAGCATAGGAACAGCCTTATTTGTTACAGCGGTAGGACTTATTGCAGGTCCGAAATTCTTCAGAAATTTCAACAAAAAGAGTATTTCATACATCTGGCTTGGAATTATAATTATTGCGATAGGTGCACTTATTACTCTGGGTATAATTAAGCTTGCCGGAATAGATTCCTCACTTGCGGTAGGTCTTATGACCGGAGCTCTTACAAGCACGCCGGGACTTTCGGCTGCAAAAGAGGTTGCTACAGACACAGACAGCGTTACGGCAGGCTACGGCATAGCATATCTTTTCGGAGTGCTTGGCGTTGTATTCGCGGTGCAGCTTATTCCTAAGCTTACAAAGGTAAATATCGAAGAAGAAAGAAAGAGCTTCATTGCCGCAAACGCAGTAGAAATTAAGCCGATAAAGCGTAAATTGTTCAGGGTTGACCCTATGGATTTCTTCCCATTCATATTTACAATCGTAATCGGCATGATAATCGGCTCGTTTAAAATACCGGGAATTAATTTTTCGCTGGGTTCATCAGGCGGAACTCTTATAGCCGGACTTGTAATCGGTCATTTCGGTCATATCGGACCGATTGACTGCAGGATAGGCAAGGACACACTTAATTTCGTAAGGGAGCTTGGACTTATGCTTTTCTTAGTCGGTGCAGGCGTACCGGGCGGAGCAAATTTCGTTTCGCATGTATCGGTATCATTATTCATTTATGGAGCACTGATTACATTAGTTCCTATGTTAATCGGATACTTTATTGCCAGATATGTATTCAAGCTCAGCATATTTAATAACCTTGGAGCAATCACGGGCGGCATGACAAGCACGCCGGCTCTGGGCTGCCTTATCGGAGTAACAGGCACTGACGAGGTAACATTTGCATATGCCGCAACTTATCCGATAGCGCTTGTTATGGTGGTAATTGTGAGCAAGATACTGGTGATGTTAGCGTAGGGGAAATGATTGTTACAGAGAAATGAAAATAACATAGAATTGCAATAAATGATATATAAGCTGGAGGTCGGTCAAATGTTGGCTGGCCTCTTTGTTTCATTTCCGTGAGCAATGAGACAAGCGGACGAGCTGGCTGCGGAGTATTTGACTACTCTAAATAATATACAAAAATAAGCAAAAAGATACTGGACATAAATATCGCAAAATGTTACAATGTAAATGATTTGGGGTTAAATGGTCTAATATAATATGTTACAGGTGTTTAGAGGGTAAAAGTATGCTTAAAATTGGTATATGTGATGATGAACAGGAGATATTAGTAATACTCGAATCATATGTGAAACAGTACGCAGAGATAATGTCTGTAGAAATAATTACAGAGACTTTTTCTACAGGAAATGAATTATGCAAATCAATGAATAGTTGTGAAAGCTTTGATTTGATTTTTCTGGATATTGAGATGGATAACGGCAATGGCGTGGATGCCGGTAAATTTATAAGGGAAGAGCTGCAAAATGAATTTACGCAGATAATATATGTGTCAGGTACAAGGGGATACGACAGACAGTTGTTTGAAGTTAGACCAATGTGTTTTATTGAGAAGCCTGTTAAATTTAGTGATATAAAAGATGCGATTGATAAATATTTAAGATTGTACGGAAATAACAGCAACCTGATTTCGTTTGTTTCAAATCATGACAGATACTGGCTGGACACAAATAAGATAATTTATTTTGAGAGTATAGGTAGAAAAGTCAAAGTTGTCTGTGACGATAAGATGGTGTATGAGTATTATGAATCTATGGATGACGTTTTTAATAAAGTCAAATCCAATGGTTTTATGATGATACATAAAGCTTTTATTGTTAATTATAGGTATGTACATAAATTTAGTGCAAATGATGTTGTTATGTCAAATGGCGAAGTACTTCCGATATCTAAGCATAGGAAAAAGGAAGTAGCCAAGTGGCAGTTGTTTATTGAAAATGGCGGAGGCTGATATGAAACTGGAATTAGACTCTTTTAATATAATGTATTTGATAATGCATTTATTTGATATATTTTTGACATGGAAATTATTTGAGACATTTATAGGTGGTGAAAAGAAAAGTAAAAAAATATGCGTGATTGCATACTTTATTTACTATATATTAACAAGTGCGATATTTATTTTGTTTAATATACCTATATTAAATTTAATTGTTAGTATTGTGGCATTTGCAATTGTTTCTTTAACATATGAAACTGATTACAAACATAGACTTTCAGGAGCATTATTCGTTTATTTGTCTTTGTTTATTGTTGAGACATTTGTGGCTGTTGTAACGGGTTATTATGATGCCTCATTTATAGAAAGAGGAACCTATGAAAACTACTGGGGGCTTGCTCTGATGAGAATATTTGCATATATTGAAACTGTAATAATTAGTCACTATAAAGAAATAAAACGCGGAATGCCTATTAGTGGTATAAACTGGCTTGTGACTTTTTTTGTGCCTGTTGCAACCATGTATATTGAACTTGTTTTTTTGCGTTCGGATAATGTTACAATATTAAATGCTATAATATCAACAACAATAGTACTTCTATTGAATTTCGTATGTATTCATATGTACAATTCTCTGGCAGCATCATATCACGATAAGATGAGTCTGGCATTAGCTCAGCAGCAAAAGGATTTCTATCTGAATCAGTGTGAGATGATGCAGGAATCATCAGAGCAGCTTAGAGCATTTCAGCATGATATGAAAAATCAATTATATGTTGTGAAGCATCTATGTGATGAGGGTATGAATGACAAGGCGAGTCAGGTGCTCAATCAATATGTAGAAAATATTGATAATAGTAAATTGTATTGTAATACCGGCAACTTAATTTTTGACAGTATCATTAATTATAAGCTGCAAAATGCGAAGATGAAAGAAATACAAACTTTTCTTGAAGCTTCAATTCCTCCACAGCTTGAGCTTGAAGATGGCGATATAGTCATAATAATGGGCAATCTGCTTGATAATGCAATACGAGCCGCCTCAGAGGCTGAAGAAAAGAGACTTTTGCTGGATATTAATTATGACAGAGGCAGGTTATTACTGAATATTAAAAATACATACTCAGGTAATATAGAATATAAAAACGGAGTTATAGAGACTACAAAAACAGATAAAAAGAATCATGGCTATGGATTATCAAATGTGAGAAAAGCAGTTGATAAATATAGCGGACAAATGGAAATTACACACGAAGATAAACATTTTTGTGTCCAAATAATTTTATATTGCTAGTATAACAAATATGAAAAGACCTTTTGTTACAACAAAACGACCAGTTATTACAGTTTTGCGCACAGGGTCTTTTTTTATGTTATAGTGAAAAAAACGAAAACACAGCAAAGGAGAAATTGCAATGAAGAAAATAATAAACGAGAAATTCTCAAAAGCTTTAATTATGTGTGTGGCTATGATAGCTGCGACTGTTACCTCAAATTCAACATGTTTTTTTTATGCATCAAAATAAGCTGCCAGATAGTGTTAAAAGATTAAGGAAATTCTGATGTTTGACAGAGTAGCTGAACAAATAGCAGGCAGAATTTTTGCAGGTAATGATTTTGATGATGAAAAGAAAGAGGTAGTGATTTATGGTTTATCTCAATTACTTACCGGAATATTCAATCTGATTACTATATTGGTAATCGGTATTGCATATGGTATGCCGATACAAGCTGTGATATTTACGATTACATATATTCTTTTAAGGATATATGCAGGAGGATATCATGCTGATACACCTGTAAGATGTTATGTTTTTTCTGTTGTAATGATAATGTTAGTTTTAAGCGGTATTAAGTGGCTAAAACTATCTAAACAGCTTTATCTGATGTCTTCCGTTGTCTGCGGGTTGTTTGTATTTTTCTTATCGCCGGTAGATAATGTGAATAAAAGACTGGATGACAAAGAATATATGATCTATGGCAGAATGGCAAGGGTGATAGTTACTTTAGAGCTTATACTAATACTTGTATTTTATCAGCTAAATGCAAGAGACATTTGCATTGCGATAGAATATGCAATAATTACGATGTGTATGATGCTTGTGTTGGGAAAAGTGAAAAACAGAGAAGAGCATGAAAAGGTTTAGCATATTTATAAAAGAAGCAGCATTGTATACAAAATCAAAATAGGGATATAGTTTATAAAATGTCCACATGATTTTTATAGCAGTACACTAATAGTAGTAATATATTGCAAAAAAGCAATGAAAGGAGTAAAATATTTATGAGAGAAAAAAATATAAAGCTTTTAGCAGCAATAATGACAATGGTTATGTTAATTGTTGGCATATCAAACGGAGGAGCATATGCAGCAACTGGAAACAATTATTCAAGAAACTATGCTTCGCGTTATATAACAATTTCACCAGGAACAAATAGTTATACAGATGTTTGTGAACTTTATGCTACCAATGCTACATATAAAGCATCATGTAGTTCCTTAACGATTTCAGGTACAACTGGTACAGTTACAGTAAGTTGCTCAAATTATACTATGAATCAGACGGTGCAATTTACGCAGGCAAATAAGAGTAAAACATATAATATTTATTTGAATAGTTCAAATCAGAATGCACTTTTTCCATGCTCGTGTTTTGGCAATGGAAATGTATATGCAACAGGAAATGTTAAAATTAATTAAACTACAAAAAGTATATTTTTAATTAATCAATTAGTATTTAATTGATTGATTTAATATGTAAAAGTGTATAAATGCTGCTTCTTTAATTTATTTGTAAATGTAATCGGGAGGGAATCATGAAAAGAATTACATTGTTTATTATACTGTTTATATGCATATTTGCTATACCGGCATGTGATAGTAGTAATACTAATAAAATCGAAAATGCTACAGGGAATATAAATGAGAATACAACAGAGAAAGATGATAAAAAAGAAAATATACAACTTACAAATGTACATACTGTTTTTGATAATTTAAATACATCTATTCAAAGCCTAAAAGCAAACGGTTACAAAAATCTTGACTTGTCAAATGCGGTAATTCATTTTCCGAATATAACAGAGCTCTACAATATTCGTTTATACCAGTACAGTGATGCAGGCTTTGATGAAATAGTAGAAAATATAAAAAAGATGGTAGAAACTTATTTCCCAAATCATAAGTATTCAAACGACAATCTGTACTATTGGGGTGAGCCTCTTAATAATAATGCGGATTATCAATGGCCGAAAGTTTTTGAAATCAAGGATAAGATAATTAATGACGGAATTAGATATGGATTTATTTATGAGTCGGATGCTCATGGTAGAACTGAAAATGATGCGTATTTAATGGCATTACCGCAAACGCTTTCAGGTACGTATATTAAAGGCGTTGGTAAATCAATTACAAGTGGAGATTATGAGCATTTGAATCCCTGGTTTCCAACAGGTGAATATGAGTTTGTGGAAAGACACAGGATTGGAAATCTACCGGAGAAAAGTTATTTGTTATATGACAGGGAAATGTCTTTGGCGGAAGCGGTAGATTACGCGGTGGATTTTTTTGATAATAAGTATATTCCTGCTTTAACAATACCTCAGATAAAAACAGAGCTTGAAGCTATTGAGGTAAGAAGGTTTGAGGATATTTACGGATATAGATTACTTCTAAAAAATACTTATGATGGTATTGCTTTTGATTATAAATTAGATTTAGGTAATGTGTCAGGTGTGTCTGATGGAAAAGAATATATGGAGCAGATAAATGAAGCTTTTATGGCAGTAAGTGATGATATTGATTTCTGGTATATGGGGCAATGCTTTGCCAAAGTGGAAAAAGAGGGTAGTGCCATTTCAGATATTATATCTTTGGAGGATGCTGTTAAGCTGTTTAGTGAGAAACTTACCGATAACGTGAAATTTAATGTAGAATCTGTTGAATTGGTGTATTGCCCTTTGAATTCTGAGAATGAAGAAAGAGAGACAACCGCAAGCGCAGCATGGAAAATGACAGCGCAAAACCCGAATGACGGGAAATATTATATTGTGTATGCGGATGCTGTGAGTGGGGAATTAAGATATTACACAAGAACGACAGACAACAGATAAGATTTGGTTTGATTGCCTGTACAGGCTTTATACGAGAGGTGCAGTGTTGAAATTCTTAAATAACATTAAGGCTGATTTTAAATTGATTTTTGAAAATTACGGTTTTTATGTCTGCGTAGCTTTTACCATGATACTGTGCTTATGCGGTAATGCGTATCATGATATGCTGAAAAATGAAAACTATTCAGTTATTACAATTTTGACACAGTTTGATAGAGAAATGCTTTTAAGTGATATGAGATTCTGCTCGTATGAGATAATCCAAAATGTCAGTGGAGACTGGTTTTCCATGTTCCTGCCGATTATATCAGCGTTTACTTTTGTGCCGCTTATATGTGATGAAAGAGAGTCAAAAGCACTGCGAAATGTAATTTTCCGCACATCAAAAATCAGCTTTTATGCTTCAAAATTTATCAGTGCATGTCTTGCAGGAGGGCTCGCTGTTTTTATTGGATATTCTGTATTTGCAGGCTTTGCATGTATTGCATTTCCGGGCGCAGGGCAGTATTCCAAAGAACTGCAGTCAGAGCTTATGATGCAGCTCGAATATATTTATGCAGATATCCCACATAGCAGTTTTGCTTTTCTTACAGGACTTAAATTGATTGAGATGTTTATATATGGTGCAGTCTGTGCTATTCCGGCAATTTTTCTTACGAGTATTATGAAAAACAAGTATCTTGTGCTTTGTATTCCGTTTTTTGCAAAATATACGCTGACACAGGTTTGTGAGAAGCTTATGTCGAATGCATGGGCTGACATAGAGCATCCTGATGTTTTGCTGGGGCGTATGGCAAAAATCTTCTCGCCGGAGTCAGTTTCAAAGCTGTTTCAGTCTAGTGATAAGCAATATATTCTGCTTTATTACGGAGTGTTATTTGTGCTTTTATTTGCAGTGTATCTTGTGATTCAGAACAGGAGGTTGGACTGTGGGGAATAGATTAAGCATAAAATCTGTGTTTTCCATAGCGGGAGCAGAATATATAAAATGGATTACGAATCCAAGAATTATAATTGTCGGCGTACTGTTTCTGGTTATGCGCACACTTGCTGTGGAGCCTTTACTGGAGCGGGCTGAGAAAATGGGTGAGAGGCTAAGCATTCTTGAACCTTTTGCAGCTATTGGAAACTCTGGAATGCTGGTGCTTTTGATGCCTTGTGTGTTTTTGATTCTGGTCAGTGATTATCCCGTGATTACAGGGAATACGCTTTTTGTTGTGCTTCGTACCGGAAAGCAAAACTGGTTTTTTGGACAGTTATTATTTATGCTCTATGCAGTTTTTTCGTTTATAGGTTCTGTATTTCTGGCAAGTGTTGTAATGTCAAGGGGAAGTGCAGCTTTAAGCTGGAGTGAAGTTGTAAGAATGTATGAAGCAAGATTCCCGAACGAGATTGGAAATTATGCTTCAAGGCTGTTACCGTCAAACTTATATAATCAGATTCCGTTAGTAAAAGCAGTTACGCAGACTGCTGTTTTATTGGCAGCATATTTGTTTTTACTGGTGCTGGTGCTTTATTTCTTTAAATTGCTGCATCTGCGCGGCGCGGGGATATTTGCGGTATTTGTAATAATTGGCATGGGAATGGCTTCGGTCTCTGTAAGCTCGCCGGTAAAATGGGTGCTTCCTATGGCAAATACAATTATATGGCTGCACTATACCGAGATTATGAGTGAGCCGGTTTATCCTGTAAAATATTCATTTTTTTATTTTGTTGCGGCAATAATAATTCTTCTGGCGGCAAATTATATTGCTTTAAGAAAAATTCAATTTATTAATATTCAGGAGACAGAGTAAAACCATGATTAATGTCGATAATGTTTCTTTAAAGATTGGAAAAAATGAAATTCTGAAAAACATAAATATTACATTTCAAAAGGGACTGATTCATGGCCTTATAGGAAGAAATGGCAGTGGAAAAACCATGCTTATGAAATGCATATGCGAATTTATCAGACCATCGGATGGTTCTATTACTGTAAATGGGAAAATCATAGGCAAAGACTGTGATTTTCCGGAGCATGCAGGCATCATCATAGAAACGCCGGGTTTTATTCCGTATTACAGCGGTTATAAAAATTTAAAGCTTCTTGCTGATTTGAAAGGGAAAATAACAAGCGAACAGATTAGGAAAGTGATGGATAATGTAGGTTTAAACCCTGACCTGAGACTTTCCGTTAAAAAATACAGTCTTGGAATGCGTCAACGACTCGGACTTGCACAGGCGATTATGGAGAATCCTGATTTACTGGTTCTTGATGAGCCTATGAACGGACTGGACAAGGATGGCGTGGCTGACATGAGAAAATATCTGTTGAAATTAAAAGAGCAGGGAAAAACTATCCTGATTGCTTCTCATTCAACAGAAGATATTGATATACTTTGTGATACTGTCTGCGAAATGGATAAGGGGGTTTTGACGATAGTAAGATAATAGGCTATAATTGGAATATTAATATTTTTATGATTAAATGGAAAAAAAGGAAGAGATAATGTTTAAAACAATCCGTGATAACTTTCAAAACTCGATTTGTTTAGATAGAATTAAGTACGTTATATTTATTGGCTTAATTCTCGTATTATGCTTTATCAATGCCTGCGGTTATAATAAGGACAAGCCAGATGAAAAAAAGAAATTTGCCACATTGGAGCAAATAGAATTTGGCAATATAGAATATAATCCTGATACGGACATTGATAACAGCTATAGATATCTTAACGACTATTGTGCATCATCGGAAGGCTGTTATTTCTTTAAGATGAATTTAAATCTTAAGGACATACTGACATTTGTAGATAATCATGGCAAAAATATTGTACCGGTATGTTCCAAAGCTGACTGCCTGCATGATAGCAAAGACTGCGATGCGGTTTTTGATGAATTTGTATTAGGTATAGGCTGGTATGATGGAAGTATTTATACGATATTGGCAGAGCAAACATATGATGAAGGACGGTTCGCATTTTTTTTGTATAAAATAAGCGATAATGGAAGCAGTAGAGAAAAGGTTTTTGAATTATACCTGTCAGACCCGGATCCGGTTGCTCCATTTTTCTATATTCACCGCGGGTATATTTATTATACTGTTGTAAGTGGAGAAAGGACTCTTTTATATAAGAGAAGCCTAAAAGGTGATGCTCCGGAACTTGTATATGAGGTTAATGGTATTTCATCAGACCTTATAAATATCAAAGGATATGGAGATGGTGTGTTGTTTGCGTGTATGCAGGAGGATACTCATTATAAAATTATATACTACAGCATAAAAAATGATTCCTTGTATGAACTGGTTTCAAAAACCGGCTTTTCATATGCCATATCAGAAGACAGTATCGCCTATATTGATGGCAGCAGCATGTATAAAATGAGTTTAAGTGATTTTAACAAAGCTGTAATTGCCGAGAATTTAAATGAGAGTCTTGAAATAATGTCAGACGGCAAAAAAATATATGTTGATAATTTAAGTATGGTTAATAGTGGCAAAAATAAAACCAGAAAAATAGATATATATTCGTTTGAAGGTAAACTGGAAGACAGTATAACACTTGATGATGTGTATGCTGAATTTGAAGTTGGTAATGGAGATTATATTCTGATTGAATTTTCAGATAGGAGCATAAAAACACTCGATAAAAGTCAAATTGGAACAGGCAATCATGACATGAAGGTGATTTACAGTGAATAAATGTATTAAAAATTTGAAACAGAGATACTTAATTTTACTTATAACATTACTTGCTTTTTTTGCCGGCTGCGGGGAAAGCATCAATAAAGATGATAAACCGGAGGACTTGATTTCGGTTAACGGTATTCATTTTGGTGATACTAAATATAATGTGTCAACTGACATGGATAACTGCTTTGGATATCTGAATGTATACACAAAGTCTGAAACAGGATATTATAATTTTGATATGAATAATAGCGGAAAAATTCTTTTATATATGGACAGGGAATTAGATAAAGTGGTGCCTGTATGTTCAAGAATCAACTGTACTCATGATAATTTAGACTGTGATGCGGTTTTTTCTGAGTTTATATATCCGGAAGTAATATACAATGAAGGATATATATATACCGAGATGATTGAGGAAGCAGAAGATAAAAATATGATGGATTTTTATCTGTATAAGGTCAGCGCAGATGGCAGCAAAAGAGAAAAAGTATTCAAAATGTATACATATTTAAAAAATGCTTCAATAATACCTTCTGTTTATATACATCGCGGATGTGTATATTATTTATTAACAGAAACAGATAATGTATCTTTATATAAAAAAGACTTAAAAAAAGGTGAGCCGGAACTGATATATAAGTATAAAGGTGAATTTTCAGATATATGTAACATAAAAGGATATGGCGAGGGCATATTTTTTTCACGTTCACAAGATGGTGTATCATATCAGATAGCATATCATAGCTGCATTGATAATAAAACATATGATATTGTTGGAGATTCCTGCTGGTCATATGCAATAACAGATGATTTTATATATTACATAAGTCCTGACGGACAATTAAATAAAATGTCCCTGAAAGATTTAAAGACGCAAGCACTGATGGATAATCTGAGCAGAAGTGATGAATTATCAACTGACGGAAAGTATTTATATATTGATAACTATAATGAATCATCAATGCAAAATTTCAAAGACAGAAAAATTGATGTATATACACTGGGCGGAGAAAAAGTAGATACTATTGATTTAGACAAGCAGTATAGTACCTGCGATTTTGGTGATGAGAATTATATGTTCTTTGGATTTAATGATGGTACGAAGAAGTATTTTGATAAATCTCAGATAGGCATTGCCAGCCATGAGTGGAAAATGCTCGGCTGAAATATATAAATTTTATAAATGCTATCAGGAGAGATGTGTAATATGATAAAAAAATTTTAGTCATATGTTGTTTAATGGCACTTATTGTCTGCTTTACAGGTTGCAATAAAGCCAGACTTGCAGATGCAGTATATGACGCAGCAGTACAAGGCGGTACTGCAGCAGTATATCGAAAAGAACGATAATATTGGTGCAGAGTTTCTGCAAATTTATTTTATGAATGAAAAGTACACTGTGGCAGCATCATATTTTGACAAGCTTGATTTTTATGTTATAGTGAAAAAAACACAGCAAAGGAGGAATTTCTTAACCAATTTAGGTGATGTTAAATATCAAATGAAAAAAATAATAAGAGGTAGAGATAATGTTTAAAACAATCCGTGATAGCTTTCAAAACTCGATTTGTTTAGATAGGATTATATATGTTGTACTCATAAATGTTCTGTTTGATGCAAGCATGTACATATCACTTGTTGTTTATGCGTTGTATGTAAATCAATATGTTAGTCTGGTTTATACATCACTTATAATTGCAATTCCTAGTTTTATAAGCTTGTTTTCAGGGCCTATTCCTCATATATTAATTAAAAAATTTGGGGATAAGAGAATTATGATTTTTTCTTTTTTATGTTTGAGTTGTTTGTATTTTATTCTATCAGTTTTACACTCGGGATGGCGGTTTTTGGTGGTGTCTTGTTTTATTGGATTTGTTCAGTTGGTTATAAAACCAGTTTTGAAAGTAGCTTTTTCGAACTGTGCTATTGATGATAGTGGAGTAGATTTAGTCCATAGAATAAGATATAGCTCTATATGTGTATCTGGAATTATAGGACCGATTGCTGGAGGGATTATTTCTGATAAGATGGGATACATCAGTTGCTTTAGAGTGTCTGGATTAATATTTTTGATTTGTGCTATTATGGCATTAAATACTCGAGGGAAAATAAAAAAACAAGATATTAGTGTTGATAGTTTTAAAAAAGACGAAAACTCCATTTTCAAGATAAAACGATATGATTTGTTTATGCTCATATTATGTATAATAAGCGGTAGTCTGGTGTATTCTGTTTTTATACAATTTGAAAGTGTTTATTCCTTAGTTTTAAAAACTGTATATGATGCTCCAAATAAGATTTTTTCAACGCTTATAGCTATGAACTCTTTTTTGGGGTTAATTCTTCAAGTTTTTGTGATGACTAAAAAACATAGCTTTAGAGATAAATTACAAATACGAACAGGTATAGTTTTATTTCAAGTTGCATTTTTTGTTTTTACTCTTGTATTTCTATATAATAACTTATCGATTTATATTTTATTTTTTGGGGTTTTTGTGTATAGCCTTGGAGAAGTTATAGCAATTCCGGGATTGGATATAACAATTGATAAAATAGCACCAGATGATAAGAAAAACTTATATTTTGGTTTTGCAGAATTAAGAGGTATAGGTTTTGCATTTGGTCCAGTAATTATGGGATTGTTGCTAGAGAAATTTGGTGCAGTGATATTGAATTTAACCAATATTTTTTTGTTAGGAATAGCATTATTTATTGAAATGTATTTAGGATACAGAATAAAGAACAGATATAAATAAATTGACAAACAACAAATTAAATTGTTTCATCTGATGCTTTCCATTATATGTGGGTTGTTTATATTTTTCTTATCGCTAGTAGATAATGTGAATAAAAGACTGGACGATAAGGAATATATGGTCTATGGCAGAATGGCAAGAGTGATAGTTGCTTTAGAGCTTATATTAATACTTGTATTTTATCAACTAAATGCAAGAAACATTTGCATTGCAATGGAATATGCAATAATAACGGTGTGTATGATGCTTGTGTTGGGAAAGAAAAGAATAAGGAAAGGAGTGGACAAGTATGAAATAGTAATTAAAAATAAAAAAGAATAATTTTAATAATACAAAAAAAGAAAGGATCAAAAATATGAAGAAAATTATATTAACTATGGCACTTATAATCAGTATAATTATTAATACTGGTAATATTTCATTTGCTGGAAAATATGATGACAAAGCGGAGATAGAAGCAACGATTAATACGTATTTTGATTTGAAATATGCATCATATGGCAAATTAGAGATACAAAAAGGGTTTAATGAATTTTTTGTTAATAATAAAAAAACAGATGATGAGAAAATTATTGTTGATACAATGATTAAATTTAGAAAAATGCAATTGGAAGACTTAACATTCGATAAGTATAGTATTAATGGACAATAGCGGACCTAACGAAGGGAAGAAATGGTATTACTATTCTGTTTCCAATAGAACTTCAACTTGGACCGGTGCTGAATATTTTCATCAGTATATGATTAATAATAATCCAAGCAGCGCTACATCAAATGCAGGATTATTTGCAGGTCAGTCTATGCTTTCTTCGTTGAGGGAAGGAGATGTTGTACAAAATAATAAGTATACAGCAGGACACAGCATGATTATCAGCCAAGCAACGTTAATAACCGGTGTAGCATATACAAATCATTTGATTTGTCAAAGATCAACTTCTGCTTCAGGACGGCTTAAAGATGTACCATTATCAAGCAAAGGCTATACATCAGCAGGATATTATAAAATTTATGGTTACTATTAGAAAGGTTGTATTTTATGAAAAAAATATTAAGCGTAATTTGTTTAATAACATTTATTGTCTGCTTTATAGGTTGCAATAAAGCCGGACTTGCAGATGCAGTATATGACGGCAGCAGCTACAAGGCGGTACTGCAGCAGTATATCGAACAGAACGATAATATTGGTGCAGAGTTTCCGCAAATTTATTTTATGAATGGAAAGTATACTGTTGCAGCATCATATTTCGGACTTTTTGTGATTGATAATACCGCTAAGAAGGTAGACAGTTTTATTGACCTTAAAAAGTATGACTGCAATTATTTTCAGGGGGATGTCATCACGAAGATATCGTCAGATGATAAGAGCGAGAAGCTTTATTTTTACAACACCGAAAATGATAAAATTGTGGCAGATAAGGTCTATTCCTATGACATAAAGAGCAGAAAGATTTCTAAAGCTAAGGCTGAGGAAATTGGTGCGGGCTCGGTACCGATGCAGTCAGGCACACTAAGGGATGTGCTTGATGAAGCAGATGAAGATCTGGCTGTTAAGCTGAGCGAATATGCTGATAGAAACATAAGCACAGTCTATAAGGGAAACGAACAGATGGTGTTTGCTGTTTCAGATGAGTGGAGGATAAGCAATCTAAAGCTTGTGATTGTAGATGTAAAGAATGGCGATGTAAAGGAGATTGCGATTTAGCAGTTGATGAAGATGTAAAAATTCATCGAGTAAAGCTGTGGATTGATGTGATAGAATAATTAATATCAGATAAATGCTGCCGCTGCCGAATTGATTTTTTATAATTTTCTCTTGATTATTTGCTGTTCACTGATTATAATAATTATTAGCAGAATAATCAGCAAGAATTGTTATTATAATCAGGAGTGAGCATTATGTTAGAAAGCAAAACTACAGAATTTAAAAGAGAATATATTGATGACATAAAATATACGGTAATTGCATTTGCAAACACTGATGGCGGTAAGGTGTATGTTGGTATAGGTGATGATGGAAGTGTTTGCGGTATTGAAGATACAGATGATGTAATGCTTCGTATTACAAATATGATCCGTGATGCTATCCGCCCTGATGTTACTATGTTTACTGAATGTAGTGTTGAAGATATTGATGGTAAGAGAGTTGTAGCACTTACAGTTCTCAGAGGTACTGCAAGACCATATTATCTCTATGGAAAGGGAGTGCGTCCTGAGGGAGTGTATATCCGCCAGGGAGCTTCATCCGTGCCTGCTTCTGAAACAGCAATTCTTGATATGATTAAGGAGACAAGCGGAGACTGTTACGAAGATGCACGTTCACTTAATCAACAGCTTACATTTGATAAGACTGCGGAATATTTTGCAAAGAAGAATGTTGAATTTGGAGATGCACAGAAACGAACCTTGAACATTATAAGTGAAGATGGAACATACTCTAATCTGGGAATGATGCTTTCAGACCAGTGTACCCACATGATAAAGATGGCAGTATTTGAGGGAAGTAAAAAGACTGTATTTAAAGACAGGCGGGAGCTTAATGGTTCCCTTTTGGAGCAGCTTGAACAGGCATATGCTTATATTAACCAGTTTAACAGAACCCGTTCAGAGTTTGAGGGGTTAGAGCGAATTGATAAGCGTGATTATCCGCCGGAAGCTTTAAGAGAGGCTCTTCTCAATGCTATCGTTCACAGAGATTATTCTATGAGCGGGCCAGGGCTGATCAGTATATTTGATGATCGTATAGAGTTTGTAACAATTGGCGGTCTGGTAAGAGGAATTTCTTATGATGATATTATGCTGGGTGTATCAGCACTTAGAAATGAACATTTGGCGAATGTTTTCTACAGACTTAGGCTGATTGAAGCGTATGGTACAGGCATGATGAAGATTAATGAATGTTATGCCGGTTATGCGGTTAAACCGCGAATTGATATCTCGGAGCATGCATTTAAGATAACATTGCCTAATATGAATTACGTGGCTGCTGATAATTATGCTTATACAAATGATAATAGAAGAAATTATAACGATAGTAAGTTAAATGCTTCTTATTTAAGAGATATGCCTGCTCATTATTATGTTCAAAAATCATCAGCTCCTTATATAACGAACAAAGAAGACCGCGAAAGTATAGTGATAAGTCTGTTTGAAAATCAGGATACTATCGTCAGAAAAGATATTGAGATTGCGCTTAATGTATCACAGGCAACCGCAGTACTTGTTCTGCGGGATCTTGTGGCAAAAGGTATTTTGATAAAAGAAGGCGGAGGAAAGTATTTAAGATACAGACTTGCAAATTAACAATATAAAGCTTATAAGGATTTTAGAGCCTGACGGCATTGTGTGCCTGTCAGGCTCTTGTACAGTTTTTTATAAGGCTAAATTATTTACAAAAAGTAATAAAAATCTTGAAACTTTTATGAAGAAGTGCAACACTTATAGTGTGAAAGGAGCTGAAAAGATTGGCCAATCAGAATCTTGATTCTTTTTTTATTGAAATATATAATTCCACGCACGAAAAGGTACTCGCATATATTATTGCAAAATGCGGTAATACTGAGGACGTTGCAGATATTTTTCAGGAGACATATACGGAGCTTGTGAGCGTGCTTAAAAAGCATGGAGCATCCTACATAAAGAAGCCGGAAGCTTTTGTAATGCAGATTGCTAAAAGCAAAATTTACAGGCATTATACATTAAAGCAGCGCCTGCAGACGATATTAAAAACAGACGGCTATGGTATAGATTACCTTGAAAAAGAAGTTTGTGATGAGATATCTTTGGAAGATGAGTTGATTCGTGAGGCAGATGTAAAGGATGTGCTTGATTTTCTTAAGCATGAGGACGAAATGACGAAGAGGATATTCTGGCTTTACTATTACATGGATAAAAAAATCGCTGAAATTGCCGGTATTCTTTCAGTCAGTGAATCCTTTGTTAAAAACAGGATTTATCGCACGCTTAAGTCAATCAGGAAGTTTTTGCTTGAGAAAGAATAATAAAAAGTTTGCGTTTAGTGCTTAATTCTTACGGTTAAATAAGTGGGAATCTGTTTTGCACCGCGAAGACGAAGCGGTGGATTGGAGTATTTATGAATGAGAAGGAATTTATAAAACGAGTAATAACAATGAATGCACCGGACATTGATAAGGTCAGGGAAAACTGCATAAGGCAGTTAAATGAAAACGACAGCAGTAAGAAAAAAAGCGTTGCCGGACGTATGGCTGTAGCAGTAGCCGTGCTTTCTTTTGCAGTATTTTTATTTGCAGTGCCGCTTAATTCATTTGCCAAAAGCATAATCGGACAGATTAAAGCAATTATTAACTTAAATGATAATGAGGTTGAGCTTGGAAACACTGAAAGTATTAATTTTGTTGTTCCGAAGGACTGCGAGAGTGTTGAACTTGAGGGAAAAACCTATCTTGTCAAGGCATATAATGATTTGGATACGCTTCAAAATGAGACCGGACTTGAGCTTTTTAAATGGAAGGACTGTGACAATTTTATAGATAATGGCGTAATGCTGAACATTATTGAAAATGGTTACGGACGAGTTGCACTTATGTATGACGTAGGTGGTGCGGATACATTGTACGCCACACCGGACTTTGTTAATATGTTTGTATACTTCCCGTTGTCTGAAGATACACAGTTTGGTGATTTGATGCTTAATAATGAACAGATGCGCTACAGTACCTTTGATGACGAGGGCAATGTAACAGACTATGCGCAGAATACGGAATATGAGCTGGTAGAGCAGTATGAGAGCAAAGCCCTTAATACCAGGGTAACGGTAATTGCAGCAACAACAGACATAGACAGTTCAAATGAAGACAAAAATACAAAGAATACGACCTATTACGCATATTTTACATTGGACGGAATGTGTTATCAGGTAAACTGCCTAGGCAGCCTTGAGACTGTGCATACACTGATAGAAAGCATCAGCAAGGGTAAAGCATCTGATGAGGAAAAAGTGCTTTCAGCGCTTAAAGGTGGCGACCTGCTTTTCAGAGACGTAGAGGGAGAAAAGTTATCTCTGGATGTCGGACAGACAATCACAATATCTGCTTTGCAGGACAGGACATTTCAAAATGTGTTTATCATCAATCTTGACAAAAACACAGTCGAAAAAATCGGTACACTGGACAATAAGACCTCATACACCTTCACTGCACAAAGTATAGGAACTTATGTGATTTATGATGTTGATGAAGAGAAAAATATAACGGACAGCGTAAGGATATCGTATTCTTGCGGTGAGAATGAAGGAAAGGCGGTTTTGGTGGGGTAGAGTGTCATAATTATTTAAACAAATGATTGACATTAATGCAAAATAATGCTATAAAGTAAATATATTCATATTTATGCTGATTTGTTAATTGACTGAAAGAAAGGTGATATATATGAAAAAGAATATATGGTTTATAGTTTTGATTTTTGCTATGGCTTTATGTGTAAATGCATGCGCATCAAAAAATGTTGACATACATCAGAATGATGAGGCGGATAATGCTGTTGAAAGTAAGGATTCGGCACAGATTGACGCGAAAGAAGATATTGCAGCATCAAAAACCGAAGAACAGGAATTTGATGATTATGCTGTGAAGATTGTGAAGGATATGCTGAAGTCAGTAAACAAATATACTGCTGATGACGATATAGATATGAGCAATGCAATGCGCATTTACAGTCTGGATATGCCGGAGCTTGTTAAGTATGTATATTTTGTGGATGTCAATAAGGAGGATTTCGGAGAGCTTACAACTGCCTATAATATTAATGTCACTGATAAAAAAGAATATACTTCATCCTGGATGTTTTATCCGGCAGATACATTGGCTTCATCAGCAGAGGTTATGAAACTGAAAGAGTATTACGATAATGGCAAGGAGTTTGTATTATACAACTACAATTCTGAATTATATCTTCATTCTGACAGTGAGGATTATAATATATCAAAGGATATGCCATGCGAGAATCAGCTGGCTGACTGCGGTTATAAGATGTATACATTAAAGGACAAGTTTAAGATTGAACTGGATTAGTGAATCGTGAATGATTTAGTGTAGATTAAATTGTGTATTATATGACTAAAATACAGGTGATTGCGGGTCCCTATAATGGGCTTTGCAATCACCTTTTATATTTATTAAAAAAAGTCTATAAAAATTGATATAGTAAAATAAAAATAATGTCAAATAAAGAGTAAATATGTTATAATAATATTTAATATATTATAAGATTAAGAAGCTTTGATGAATAGATAAAATGTATGCGGAGGAGGATTGTATGATGAGAACGAAAATAATTATTATTATTGCTTGCGAAATCATTATAGCAATAGCTCTTGGTATAATTGGCTTTGCAACAAATGTTGCAGCTTCTTATTGGGATCCAAATTTGCCCTTATCACAGCAACCTTTACTGACAAAATGGTGGTTTTGGGGTTTGTTAGCACTGTTTGTTATAATACCTGTAGTAAGTGCGGTTTTAGACCAGCTAAAGAACAAACAGGATACCTTTAAGTCGTATATAAATAGCATCAAGCCATCAGTAACAATTAACAATCCTCTTCATTATCGTAATGACCTGCTCGAATATGTTGGTCGCGAGAAAGAGACAGAGATATTAAAAAACTTTTTAAATGACGAAAGACCGTTGCTTTGGATGGGGGTAGTTGGTGACGGCGGCATGGGAAAGAGTAAGTTTGTGAGAAACTTTACTCAGACTGCGATGAAAAAATGCAAAGGCTCATGGAAGGCTGTCTGGATTAACGGGGAGATTATTGATAAAATTTTAAGCTATGAGTCATGGAATCATTCAAAGAATCTTTTGTTAATCTATGATTATGCCGGAGTGTCCTGCGAGAAGGTCGGCGAATGGATACATAAGTTAGAACAGACAAATGAATATAAGAAAAAAATACGTATAATTTTGCTTGAACGTGAAGGCGTAAGAAGTGTTGACGATTCCATTGAACCAGGATGGTATTCAAGGTTTGTTGGAAGTGGTGATGTATCATATTGTGTGAATAAGAATATGTACAAAAAGAATATTGGTGAAACAGGACTTTTAAAATTATGCGGTCTTGAAGAAGCAGAGGCTGTCAGGCTTATAAAATCATACATAGCTGCTAAAGACAATACTCGTACTATAACTGAAAATGATGCAAAAAGAATATATGAAAAAAGTCGGGAAATTGATAATAAAAACTCAAACCCTAGACCACTTTACATTCTGCTGACTGCGGATGCATGGATGGAAAATTATTCAATTGATAATTTAAGTACAAATAAATTGGTTGAGTTTGTTTTGGAACGTCATAAAACACATTGGGGACAAACTGTATGTAATAATAACGTTGCACTTTATAATTCAATATTAAAGCTGCTCACATATACTACAGCCTGTGGTGAATGGGAGCTTCAAGATGATTTTATGGTAGAAGAATTAAAAGCTGCTAGGAATTGTCTTATCGATACAAATGATGCTGCACGTATTATTAAAGATATTAATATGCAGAATGAAGATGGCAGAAGCCTTATGCCATTAGAGCCTGATTTGATTGGTGAGCTTTTTGTGCTTGAGCAGTTTGTTTTTTATAAGAATAATAATCCGGATTTCCTTAAAGAGCTGCTTAAACAATGCTGGGAGAAGCCACATAGTTTTGCTGAATTCTTAATCAGATGCAGACAGAATTATTCAGCAGAAAATAAGTATAAAGATATGCTGTCTTTGGATAGTCATTTCTTTGAGATATGGTATGACGATTTAATCAATGGAATAATAAATGAAGATAGCGAAAAATATGCAGCATATTGCGAGTATATTTTGGCTTTCACGCATATTGAAACATCTGAAACAGAGCGAGTAGACGATTACATTAAAAAATATTATGATAAAACCCAAAATGAATATATTAAATTAATATATGCAAAGGTACTGGTTAATCTTAGCAGTAAGCAGGAAGAAGCAGGAGCAAAGGAAAGCGTGGAAAAATTAAAGAAGCTTTCGGAGAAGGAAGGAGCAAGGCAGGACGAGATAAGGCTTTGCTATGCACAGGGACTGTTTAATCTTAGCAGTAAGCAGGAAGAAACAGGAACAAAGGAAAGCGTGGAAAAATTAAAGGAGCTGTCGGAAAAGGAAGGAGCAAGGCAGGACGAGATAAGGCTTGAATATGCAGATGGACTGGTTAATCTTAGCAGTAAGCAGGAAGAAGCAGGAGCAAAGGAAAGCGTGGAAAAATTAAAGGAGCTGTCGGAGAAGGAAGGAGCAACGCAGGACGAGATAA